>NZ_LBJW01000078.1:0-23940 GCF_028128865.1 Bradyrhizobium sp. CCBAU 11357
GCGGAGTGCACCAACTACTTCAAAAACTCAGGCTATGTTTCCGTGTAAATACATCATGCTCTAGGGCGTCACGGGATTGACGGTGGGAGAGGTCTTCGGCCGCTGCGGCTCGATCGGCGACTTCGGATCGGTCGGGAGCACCATGGCGCCGGCGGCCCGTGCCGCTTCGCCCGTGGTCGCAAACATCGCGACATGGGCCGGCTGTGTCTTGGCCCGGCTCCACGGCCCGTGGTCGACGATCAGCATGGCCGCAATCGTCACACCCGCCACGATCAGCGCGATCACGCCGGGATGGCGGAGGGCGTTGGGGATGGAATACGCGAGGCTAGCATTGGTCATCGAAGGATCCGCATTTTTCCTCTCGCAGGTTAATTCGGTCGAGCGCCCTCCGGTTCCCCTGCCGTGAGCAGGTTCCCGAGCCGGCACAGGGGCAGATTCATGGAGTGCAAGAGCCCAACAAAAGAGGGCCTCCATTCGGAGGCCCTCAGATCCATCAGCGATCGGTCTTAGTTATAGTCCGAATACTTGAATTGCGGGAGCGCCTTCAGCTGCTCCTTGTTTCCGCTCATGACCGCATGGTCGGGTACCCAATCATTGGTGTTGCGGCTCGTGGCATTCGTCGATGCCGCACCGGTTGTGGTCTCGCGCGAGGCGGGCGAGTTGCTGGTCGAGCTGGTCCGGACCGGCTCTTCCACGAACTTCAGCTTGTCGATGGAGACGGCGATATCGTGCTCGCCCATCCCCAGGAAGCCGCCGATGCCGATCACCACCGCGTTGATCTTGCCGTTCTTGTCGACGAGCAGCTCGTTGATGTCGCCGAGCTTCTCATTGGCCTCGTTATAGACGTTCAGGCCCATGAGCTTCGAGGCGCGCCAATTGTCCTTCAGCATCATCTTGTCAGCCGGCCGCGCGGTGGCAGCCGGAGCCGCTTGATCAGCCGGCTGAGCGGATTGCGCCAACGCGGCGCCGCTGATCAGAGCGCTGCCGATCAGAGCTGCGGCAAAAGTGGTTTTCATCGATCGTCTCCTCCAGTGAGCCGGCATCCCGATGGATGCCCGCCCAAGAACGTCTGGATATTCCACTTGTTCCGGCTGGGCACTCTGGGCGCAAGCTCTAAGCGTCGAACACGACGCGCAAAGCCATCACGATGATCGCTGAGATGAGAAATGAGATCGCGAGCAGGGTCCAACTCGGCCGCGTGCTCGCGCGGGCCAGGCGGACAACCAGCATCTTCAAGCACCTCAACATTCATCCCTGGGAAGCCGGTGCAGGTAGGCTATCCCGAAGCAGGCAAGCTCTTCGGTATCGCTTCGGTGCTCTTCCCATCTCCTCTGCAGATGGCGTTCCAGCAGACAGCGCCGGGTGTCGTCGGCAGCGACCTCGGGATGCCGCGCCCGGTACACTGTCCAGGCGGTGTCCGCGGCGTTCTTCAAGGCGATGTCGTCGACCATCCCCGCTCCCCGGAAAACCGAACCTCGTCGCGTGCCAACTCAAGCACACCGTCCAAAGTTTCTACTTTTTCCCGGTCTTCGACCATTTGATGATTCAGGGCGACTTGATCGGATTGCCTCTTGATCAGATTGCCTTGGCTCGGCGCGTCGCGGGCCGCGCTCGAATGGTCCAGGCCTTTCTCTTGAAGGGGGCGGTTTCGCTCACCAATCTCCGAAGAAGGGGCCGTGCCTCTCGAAAGCCAGCCGCGGTCCGGGCGCTCGTCTCGATAGCCTTGCCGAACGCTTGGCCTGCGGGCGGCTCTGCCAGGATCGACCGGCGGGCGGCTCTTGCTTGGTCTTGGCAGGAAGTGCTGCAGGCATGGCGGCCATCGCTTCGCGAATCGGCTCCTGTGGCGCTTCGAGCGGCGGCTCGGCCTGCGCGATCTGCGGAAGGTCGGCACGCGGTCGAGTGTCGAAAACGATCTTCTCAGGAAGAGGTGTCGCCGATCGGATCCGGATCGTCGTTTTGTCGGGATCGGGCGTCTCGGCCCGAGCCAGCGGCGCCGGAAGATAGTGCTCCGCCGCGAAGATCAGCGCCAGGAGCAGCCCGCCGACAAAGACGAAGTATCGAATGATCGGCATGACGGCCACTCCGCGCCGCAGCGCGCGGCCTGCGAGAACCCACCAATCATGGCAAGGTTCCGAGGTATTGCCACTTTTTCCCGTAATGAGGATCGAGCTGTTAGCTGTCGCCTCGGCGCCGCTTCACTCGCCCGGCGCGATGGCATTGCTCGGCGTCGGCCGGTCTGTGATCTGCTGGCCGAACAGGCTGCCGATCAGCTCGACCGCGGTGCGCGCGGTCCGACCGCGTTCGTCCAGGAACGGATTGAGCTCGACGATGTCGACCGATCCGACGACGCCGGAATCGTGCAGCAGTTCCATGATCAGGTGCGCCTCGCGATAGGTGGCACCACCCGGCACGGTGGTGCCGACGCCCGGCGCCACGCAGGGATCGAGGAAATCGACATCGAAGCTGACATGCAGCACACCATTGCTCGCCTTGACGCGTTCGATGACGCGGCGGATCAGGACGGCGACGCCGAACTCGTCGATCTGGCGCATGTCGACGATCCTGATCCGGCGCGAGCGCATCAGCTCCTTCTCGAGCTTGTCGATCGAACGCGCGCCGAACAGATCGAGTTTGTCCGGGAGAATCGAAGCGCGCGGATCGTCGCCGAGCAGGCCGTCAAGGCCCGGCTCGCCGCACAGGAACGCGGCCGACATGCCGTGCATGTTCGCGGTGATCGTCGTCTCCGGCGTGTTGTAGTCGGCATGGGCGTCGAGCCAGAGCACGAAGAGTTCGCGGCCGCGCTCCTGCCAATGACGCGCCATGGCATTGACCGACCCCATCGACAGCGTGTGATCGCCGCCGAGAAAGATCGGCAGCGCACCACTTGTCGCGATCTCATAGCCTCTGCGGCTCAGGACGCGGGTCCAGCGCTGGATTTCGCGGTAGTGATTAGCCATTTCGGGGGGCCTGTCGGTTAGGTCCACGACTTCGGCTACCGACAGATCGCCATAATCAACGACCTCGAAATCAAGGCTTTCCAGCAATGTCGCAAGGCCGGCGGTGCGCAGCGCCGCGGGCCCCATCAAGGTGCCGCGTTGCGAAGCCCCCATGTCGATGGGAGCACCGAGCAAGGCGATGCGCCGGGCTCGATCCGTCATGGTCCGGTCGGTCACGGCTGCCTCCTGACATCAGCAAGGTTGACCTAGCCTAACAGAGATTCGCACCCGTCGTTTCCCGGGGAGCGCGCGAGCCGCCGGCATATGATCAGGAACAAAATTCCCTGCGCTGAATTGCCCATCCAAGGCCGGCACCCGCCGTCAATCACGGCGCCTGTCGCGGATAGCCAAAGGTCATCAAGACCCGCTGTTCAGAACGAGCGCTCGCGCGGATTGCCAAAGGTGCCGGCTTCATCAACACGCCTGGAGGTCGCGCCCTTGAGCACGGAGATACCGCAATCCACGTCCCAGCCCGGCATGGCCGAGCGTGCCATCGATACGGCCGCGGACGTCTCCCGCACCATCGGTGAAGTCGCCGGAGGCCTGCACGCAGCGGTCGACCGCCTGACCTCCGCAGTCGAGGAATCGCGCAAGCCCGGCGGGGCACTCGCCACAGTCGCCGCGATCACCCGCGAAGCACCGCTTGCGAGCCTGTTCGTCGCTTTCCTGTTCGGCGTCGCGGTCGCGCGCCGGCGGTAGCTTTTCTGCGACCGCCCCTTTGCGAGCGTCCTCCATCAGGACTGGCTCGGCGCTGCGGTTCGGGCCGGAGCCGATGTGCCGAAGGCACTATTCGCCGCATTGCCGCGGTGGCACCTGCCAACGGCGGTCTTCACCTTGAAGGGTCGAATGCTGAGCCCGGTCGCGCAAGCGTTCGCGAATGCATTCGCGACGTCGCCAAGCCACATGCTCAAGGCAAGGCGGCAGGGCCACACCATTAGCTTGCCTACGCGAACAGCCTAATGCGATGTGGGGTCATAACCGGTGGTCGAAGTGCGCACGGTCCGCGGCCGGTCTACCAGCGATAGCGGACACCATAATGCCCCGGCCTTGTTCGGCTAAGGGCCATGAGGAGACATGCACCGCCCTATTCAATCACCTCGTGGGCCCGCGCGAGCAGGGTCGGCGGAATATGGAGATTGAGTGCCCTGGCGGTTTTGAGGTTGATAATCAGCTCAAATTTGGTCGGTTGCGAAACCGGCATCTCAGCCGGTTTTCCTCCCTTCAATATCTTGTCGACGTAGCTTGCCATTGCTCGGGTCTGCTCCGCCGCATCCTGCGTGTACGCCATGAGCCCACCCGCCGCCGGCAATGCCCGTACTATGGAGAATGACGCAAGTTTGTTTTTCAGCGCCAACTCAATGCTGGCAGCGCGCAAAAGAGTGGGCTGAATGATCACAGCATCGGCCGCGCCATTCCGCATTTCAGCGAAAGCGGTCTCGAATTCATCGTCGGGATGGCGCATCAATGGCTGCGTCGCGACACCGATACTGCCCGCGACTTTGTCAATCTCCGCGAGGAAGGATTTGGTGAATGGGTCAGCCGCATTGGCAAGGATCGCCACCCGATGCGCTGACGGAATCGTATCGCGAATCAGTTCGACGCATTTGCCTCCGAGCTGAGCCCCGAAACTATCCACTCCGGTTACGTTGCCGCCCGGCCGGGACAGGCTGGCGACGAGACCAGTGCCGACCGGATCGCCTGAGGTCATCACGATCGGTATTTCGGCTGTGGCACGTTTTGCAGCCGTAGCCGCTGGCGTCTGCCAGGCGACGATAATGTCAACCTTTAGCCTCACGAGGTCGGCGGCCGCGTCGGCAAGCACAGCTGCATTGCCTTCCGCCGAACGGATTTGCAGCTGGATGTCCCGATTCTCGAGATGGCCGAGTTCCCGAAGTCCGTCGCGCAGTTCTTTCAGGAATGATTCGGGATTCGGATTGCCGAGGACGAGTACGCCAATGTGGCGCGTGACCGGCTGCGCTGTAGCCGCGATTGGCCAAATGGCCCCTCCGGTTACAAGACCCAGAAAATGTCGGCGCCTCATGATCGCCCCCGCTTCCGTGGCGAAACGAGCAACGCCGCAAAAGCCGCTATGAACTCTCGCCGCTTCATTCGATCCTCGCGGCAGCTTGAGGACGGCGGCACGCACTGTATCACGTCTCGATCATGGTCGCTGCATTGAGCTTACCGGGCGCGTCTCCGCGCGATGTCGCAGTTGGGTCATTCGCGTCGGCTTAGCCTTGCCGCGATGACTTCCGGTCGACCCCGGTGAACGGACATGTCCGCCGCCGGTCGGCATGTCTCAAACGGGCCACGAGCAGACCCATCGCAAGGCAGCAGCTCGCAGCCTTGTTATTCGACCGCTTGGTCACCTCCACCGCCTCGCTCGCCTTCTTCAGCTCAAGGCTATACGTGACAGACCGCAGAGATTTGCAATTATTCGATCAGCAGCAGCCCGCGCTTCTTATCGCCATCGTACGTATTTACAGCTGCGAACAGCCGTTTTCGCTCGACTAGCCATGGCTGGTAGCTGGAATTGACATCGAGCACGAAAACTAGATCGTCGGCTTCCAGATAGCCGCCAATGGGCGAATGATGTCCAACACCAGCACCAAAAATTTGCGCGCGATCGAAATTCACGATGTAGCGTCGGCCTGGATCGTTGGAGCGACGCAGATGCTCCAGAAACTGGTCCTCGCTGAGATCACGCAAGACAGTGACTTTGCGGCTCGTATTGGTCCCCGCGACCTCGGCGAGCTCGTCAAGCGTGAGACCCAGGATGCATAAGCCTGTCCAGCACCGCCCGGTGCCAGCCAACACCTTGCCCTCCGTGCTTGCCGCCTCGCCGAGCGACCTATACGCATTCGCAACAGCTGCAGGTCCGCAACGAGAGCTATTTGACTGCCAGCTAACGTTCCTGTGGAATGTAGCTGCCACTGGCAGGTGCCACGCGCGTTCCATAAGCTCCGGTGTACGTGTTACCGAAGTCGCTATGGCTTCTGTCGGCACTCGTGACTGGCCACCAACAAGGGCCCCGGCACCCAGCAGGCCCGCAGTGACAACCATGCAGATAATGCTGACTGAGCGCCACCGCTTCATGGGTCTGAACCTAGCAGCTGGCCAGATTATATCCTTAAGCATATTGGTCGGAACAGACCCCATAAACGTCCGTTGAGGGTCCATCGCGTCGCGACGCGTCAGCGGTGACTTCCGGTTAGTTCTGGTGGAGGGACGTGTTGAGCGCCGGCGGACGGTCTCCAGCGGACCAAATTCGGTCCTCATAGTGCGCAGGCGCAGACGGCCCGTCTTCCTCCGGATCGGAAAGACGCGGCGTGCGGAGCAGTTGCCCGGCCCATGTGCTATTTTCGACCCCGGCGGCTAAGGTAGAGGGCCCTCCGGGGCGAGGCCGCTAGGCGCGCTTGCTACGCTTCGCCGTCTCGCACTGTTTGTTGCAGTCGGCATCGAGCCGCATGCAGCGATTCTTTTATCCGGCTCGCCATGGCGTCAACCGCGGAATCCAGCGTGGCACATTAGCCCGAAAGCTCTCGTACTCCGTGCCAAATGTTTGCTCGAGCGTCGGTTCTTCGTAAATCACCACAAAGACATGAAAAAAAAGCCAGAGTGGCGCGCCGTACCAGAGGAGTCGCCAATCACCAAACAAAAGGGCCTGACCAAAAATGACTGCGACGACCGCGATGTAGATGGGATTTCGCACGTAGCGATAAAGGCCAGTCACTACGAGCGTTTGTGTCGGCGCGATCGGGGCGGGCGTCCCCAGCCCCTCCAGCGCAAAACGGGCAAATGAATCCACGAGTCCGGGCACTCCGACGATGATCAATATACCGCCGAGGATGCGGGTTAGATCGACGCCGAAAAAAGCTGGCCGAAATTCCCACTGCGTGACCCACCAAGGGACGAAGCCTGCCAGCACCAACGGCGCAATGACGAAGAACAGAGCGGAGCCCAAGACGGCAATTGCTTTCGACATTGCGTGCTCCCGCAACCCGACAAGAATAGCTTACCAAATCACTTTCTACGAGCATTGAACGCGGCCCACAAACATTTGTCCCGGCGGTCGAGTTCTCTTCACCTCGCTTTTGATCTTCAGGCTGCGTTCCGAAATGGGTCAAAGGCTGCCCTCGGCATCCAGCACGACCTTGGTCGCGTCACCTGCAATGAAGCGGACATCCCCGCGGGTGCGAGCAAGAGGGGAAGTCAGCCACGGGCCAAATGCGGAACAATCGCACGCGGCCGCTGTGGCCGCGTGCGAAGGAGATCAGGCCAGTCGCTAACTTGCCATTCGCTGTTTCAGGCTCTGGTAAAATGCCGTCTCGAAATTCATGTAGCCGATAAACGACGCCGGATCACCGAAGGGAAGAATCTGTGTAGCCCAGAACCCGCCAAAGCCGTTCTGGCGATCGATCCAGTAAAACAGGTTGGCAAGGCCAGCCCAACCGAGCGCGCCGGCAGGACGGCCAGTGGGAGCTTCTTCATCATTGATCATGAAGCTCAGCGCCCAAGACTTGGACTGGCCGGGGAAGAACTCGGCATCATTGCACAGCGACGGGATGACGCCCGTGATCGGCGTTACCTTCTTGTCACCCAGGTGGTTCTTGTCCGCCATGCGGACGGTCTCCGCTTTCAACACCCGGCCGTGCTCGCCCACGCCGTCGTTCAGCCACATTCGGATGAAACGCATGTAGTCGCCGATCGTGCTGTAAAGGCCGTGGCCACCCATGTGCACTTCGGGCTTGGCAGGCAGTTCGAAATCCATCGGTGTGAGCGACCCGTCGGCGCCTCGCGCATGGATCCCCGCGAGCCTCTGGCGCATCGCATCGGTCAGCTCGAACGTCGTCTCCTTCATGCGTAACGGCTCGAAAATCCGAATCTGGAATACCTCGCCGAGCCGGCACCCCCTGATGGCCTCGACGATCTGACCGCACCAGTCAAGATTGGTTCCGTATTCCCATCGTTCGCCGGGATCGAAAAGCAGCGGAGTCATCAGGCAGGCCTTGGAAGCGGTGATGACGCTTGGCTGACCCTTTTCCTGAGCCAGACGGTTATAGGTGTGGTTGATGAAGTCGTAGCTGAGACCTGCGGTATGGACCATCAGCATGCGCGTGGTGATGTCGCGTTTGGGCGCACGCAGGATCGGCTCGCCCTGGGCATCAAAACCCTCGATTACCTGGAGCTTGCCGATCTCGGGCGCGTAGCGCTTGGCGGGCGTGTCGAGATCGAGTTTGCCCTCTTCGACGAGCTGCAGGACCGCCGTGGCGGTGATTGCCTTGGTCGTGGAAAAGATGGCGAAGATGCTGTCGGTTGTCATCTCGGCCGGTCGGTCGAGACGGCGCTTGCCGGCAGCGCCTTCGTAGATGTTGCGATGGCGGTTCGTCACCATCGCGACGACACCGGGCACGCGCGGAGTGGATGTAACGACATCGTTGAGAACGGCGTCAGCCGCTGCAGTGAAATTCGTGTTCATGGTCTCCTCCCCTCTGTATCTAAATGACGTTCTCCGTGGCGGCTTCGCGAGGACTCTGCATCGCAAAGCCTTGGTAGCCATTCGCGGCGACCTCGTCGCATTTCTGGCGATAACTGCCGACACCGCCGCAATAGGACAGAACGCGGCGCGGCTTGCCTTCGACATTCGAGCCCAAGTACCAGGAATTGGTCTTGGCGATCAGCGTCGCGTTGGCGATCTCATCGTGATGCGCCACCCAGCTGTCCTCGGCGTCCTTCGTCGGCTCGACGACGTCAAGGCTCTTGCTGCGCATGTACCTGATGCAACCGTCGATCCATTCGACCTGCTGCTGCAGGCATGTCGTCATGTTGCAGAGCGCCGCCGAAGGCGCGAGCGGCACGGCGGTGGTGAAGAGATTCGGGTAGCCGTGAACCTGCAGACCCATCGTCGTGCGGATGTCCCTGCTCCAGTCTTCCTTCAGCGAACGGCCCCCCCGACCCCTGATATCGATGCGCGTCAACGCACCGGTTCCGGCGTCGAATCCGGTTGCCAGAATGATGATGTCGAGCTCGTGGATCGTTCCGTCGGCCGTCTGGATGCCCGCAGGCGTCACACGTTCGATCGGATTGGATTTGACGCCGACGATCTCGACATTCGGACGATGGAAGGCTTCGAGAAACTTTTGCTCCAGCGGCACACGGTGCGTCCCGAAGCCATAATCGGTCGGAATTAGGGCTTCGCACAGCTTCGAATCCTTGAGCCGCTCGCGCATCTTCTCGCGCACGAATTCGGAGATCTCGGCGTTGACCTCGGGGTCAAAAAACAGCTCGGCGAAGGACGATATCCACAGCTTCAGGGAGCCGTCATCCCAGCAAGCCTGGAGTACTTCTCGGCGACGCTCCGGGGTGAGACCTGCCCAGGTGTGCTCGAAGTCGTATTCGAACCCGGTAAAGGTGTGCGGCAGGCGCTCGGTGAACGACGTGAACTTCGACTTATAGGCCTCGACATCGGCCGCGCCGTATTTCGGATTCCTCATCGGGATGATGTATTGCGGGGTGCGGATGAACACCTTGAGATGGCCGACCTCGCCGGCGATTGTCTGTATGACCTGAATGCCGGTCGCGCCGTTACCAATGACGCCGACGCGCTTGCCTACGAGGTCGACCGGCTGCTTCGGCCAGCGCGCCGTGTGAAACAACCGCCCCTCGAATGTCTCTTGACCTGGAAAGGACACGTGTGGGGCCGAGAGCATGCCGCAGCAGGTAACCAGGAACTGGGTGTCGATCACGTCACCCTTCTCGGTCGTGACCAGCCAGCGGTGGGTTGCCTCGTTGAAATGCGCGCTATTGACCGTGGTACTGAACTGGATGTCCTTGCGGAGATCCAGACGATCGGCGACGTAGTTCAGCCAACGTTCGATTTCCGGCTGGCCCGGGAATTTCTCGCTCCAGCTCCATCCCTTGTAGAGCTCCTCGGAGAAGAGATACTGATAAATGTAGGCTTCCGAATCGAAGCGCGCGCCAGGATAGCGATTCCAATACCAGGTGCCGCCGACGCCGGGGGCTGCGTCAATCGCCATCACCTTCAACCCCTGCTCGCGCAGACGGTAGAGCGCATAGAGTCCGGCGACGCCGGCTCCGATCACCACCGCATCGAATCGCGCCGTCACATGCGCGCCGTTGCTTCCGTTGGACTTGGTCGCGTCTTCCGCCATATTTCCCTCCTTGATGTTTTCTGAGTGCGCACGGCCATGCCCACCCGTCGCAGGGTCGGGTGGTGGTGCATTGCATCATTTCCCGTTTCGACAAATCGAAGGGGCTGTTTCACCAGCGGCGTTTGCGCCGCTTCTCTCCGCTCATGCCTGAAACGCGAGACAGCCTACGAGCGTGCCGACGCTCGCGGCTTGAACGAAACCGACAATCCTTTGAACGACGTGGGTGGCGCCGCGCCGCGAGGGCCGCAGTTCCTGGTGCAACTCGCTTGGCAAATGGCAAAACCAGCTTATGCTGCGCGGTTGCCATCCGGCCAATGAGAGAAAAAAGCGGCTAACGCTTCCCAGAATCCAGGGAGGGAGGCTTGCGCGATGGGCCAATTCATCACGGTCGAGGAGCTGCCGCGCTACGCTCCTGGCGAACTGATGCTGGACAGCTCCGCGGTGGGAAAGGCCGATTTTCGGCTACGGGTGTTCCGCTATGCACCGTCTGACATCTGGGTGCCCCCGTCCGAGAACTATCTGATCGTCCTCTACCGCGAGGGCGCGACAGCGATGAACCGCAGGGTTACCGGGGCCTGGAAGCAGGATCACGTCGGCCGCGGCATCACGACGCTGCTCACGCGCGCGGAAGGCTCGAACTGGCGATGGAGCCAGGATATCGAGGTCAGTCATTTCTACATTTCACCGGCGTTTATGGCGAAGATTGCCAGCGAGGCGTTCGATCGCGATACGCAACACGTCGAACTCCACGACCTGCTCAAGGTTGAAGACCCAATCCTGACCTGGATTGGTGATCAGATGGTGCAGGAGGTTGCGGCGGGGGGCCCCGGTGGCCGGCTCTGCTACGATGCGCTGGCGCTTCAGGCCAGCGTGCGCGTCCTGCGAAGATATGCCTCGGTGCAGTTCAAATTGCCCTGTTCACAGGGGCGTTTCAGGCCTGCCCATGCAAGACTGATCGAGGACTATATCGAACAAAACATCTCGAGAAACATTACGCTCGAGGAATTGGCCAATATCTGCAACTGCTCGCCCGTTCAGTTCGCACGCAAATTCCATGTGCATTATGGAATGCGGCCACACGCCTTTGTCTTGAGCCGCAAGGTGGAACGCGCGTGCCAGTATCTGCGCAAGGATCGCCTGGCGTTGAAGGAGATCGCGCTGCTGAGCGGATTTTCAGATCAGAGTCACCTCAATCGAATCTTCCGCCGGCAGATGAACATGACGCCGGCGGAATATCGCAGGCAATACATCGGCTAGGCCGCTTTCTCTCTCGCTGGCATTGCCTATGCGGTCGAGAAGGGTTGGCTGATGCTTCACGAAAGCGGAACTTACGCGAATTGCTCGCCCGCGGCGAAGATCTCCTCGCGACCGCTACGTCCGCAATGGCGTGGAATATCCCAGCCTTGCCGCCCTGCTCCGCGCGATCGAGGCCGAACACGCTTACAAGGAGACGTGATATGTAGCCCGCCCTCAGAACGTCCCTACGCTCTTCTTCATTGGCTCAGATCAAACCCACGATGATCAATACTCCGACCTCAATCAGTAGGAGCGTACCCGTTGCTGCGGAGATGAGAAACACATCACCTAGTGACAGATGCATGATCTGCCTCACAATTTGCCCTAGAAGCGGCCCTTGCATCCCTGGAACAGGGCTGGCAGGGCGGGATGATGGGGGCCGCTTCTAGGAGGTCCTTGACGCGTTCATCCGGCGCCAAGCGGTTCTCATTCTAATCCAAATTTAAATCTTGTCCAGCATTTAATTCATTTAAAGTGGTCGATTATATTAATATTTAATCGAGCCACGGCTTGAACGATGCAGGCCGCTGATCCCGTGTGGGGGATTGGTTTTTTTACGGTGAGCTATCTATCTGCTCGAGCATGCCTTGGGATGGCGGGTGCGTTGTTCGATTACTTTGAGGATCCAAGTGAGGTCAGACGGGCAGCTGAGCCGGAGGATAGGCTGACTAGGCGACCCCTCCTCCTAATATTTCGTCATTGAATTGACGGCCTCCGCAATGGCAGCGGGGTCTGCGTGCGTGACCATATGTCCGGCATTCGGAACCAGGTGAAGATCGGACCGAGGCAGCGCCTGATGTAAATCTCGAGCTTGTTTCTGTTCGATCACCTGGTCCTCTGCTCCATGGAAGATTTTCACGCGGGGGCCCATGGTCGAATAGTGAGCTTGGAACTGTGCTGCAGTTGGAATGAGGAGTGCGCTTTCCTGCGCAGCCGCCCTCAATTGTGCGGGCCTGAGAACGAGAGACGCTGGAAATTCATTCTTGAATGTCGACGGGACGGACCGGGGCGCGAAAATCTTGCGGAAGGCTCCCGGCAACATGGCCCACGAGATGATCGGCGCGACAGTGTAGCTGACCAAGTCGCCCAAGACCGGTATGGCCGGACCTGACATCAACCACACATCCAATCGGATGGTCGGGAAGTAGTAGCCGGACGCAAGCACAAGACCCCGGATCGGATAATCCTTCCGCATGCCGAGCGCGATCGCGACCAAGGCGCCCCAAGAATGGCCCAGCACCACAGGATCGCGGATCCCGAGTTGCTCGAGCCCCTTCACCAGCAGAGCTGCTTGAGCCGCTGCGGTCCATACTCGGAGCCGCGGCCGCTGACTGTAGCCAAAGCCCGGGCGGTCGAAGCATACCACGCGATTGCTGCGGGCAAGAAGATCGACCAGCCCACCGATTATGAAGTCCTGGATCATGGATCCGTTGCCATGAAGCAGCACGACGCAAGGGGCCGCGGGATCGCCCCGATCGATATAGTGGAGTACCACGCCGTCGCACTGGAGAAACTTGCCGATAGGCGGATTCCTTCGCTCGGCCAGTTTGGAGAAGCCGATGTTGCCGATGACGAGAAGCGCCAACAACAAGATAACGATGAGCAGTACGGTTTCAGCGGTGGTCATGACTGAGCCTTGAGCTAGGACCAAGAACATCTGGCCCGCAGGCCGATCAGACGAGCCAAGCCAAAGAATAATTGGAAGTTGAAGTGCTCGTTCCTGCGCGCAATGGCGGAGGATTGATTAAAAGATCGCTCGGTCCGGAACGGCGCAGAATTGCTCACGTTTGCTCGCTAAGGATCGCATGTGACGAAGCGCATAGCGATCCGACCTCACCAACAAGAACGATGGAGCAACGAAATGGCCAATCCACGCCCAGAGGAAAAGCCCACCCAAAGCCCTGAAGACACAATCCGCCGCGCCGGCGAGAGGACCGCTGAGCAGACCAGGCGGATCGGCTTGGCAACCGCCGAGGCCGGGGAGGAGGTGGCGCAAGCCAGCGGCCATCTCTTGCGACAAAATACCGAGATGTTGCAAAACGCTTGGCGCTTCGGACTCGACATGGCGGCGGCCATGATGGGTCGCTCGACCGATCAGCTGGGTCGCACGTTCGGTTTGACCGGCAATGAGGCGCAGCAGGCTGCGGAACGCTCGGTCCGCAATGCCGAAGCAATCATATACTCTACGACTGCAGTCGCCAAAGGAATGAATGGTGCATCGCGTGAGTACTTCGATTTCGTTCGACAGCAGATCGAGAGGACCATGGACCGCACGAATGAACTCTGGAACTGCCGCACTCCTCACGATTTGGCCGCTGTGCAAACCGATCTGATGCGCGACACGATCAGGAGTGCGTTGGATACCAGCCGCCGGATGGCGGACTTGTCGCTGAAGGTGGCGGACGATGCCGGAAATCATATAACTCGGAGCATCGAACGCATGCGGCAGGCAGCCTAGGCGCGGCTACAATCATGGCACCGGCGCGGCGGACTCTCAGCCGCGCCTATGCCTGACCCGCCCGCGAAGATTCCCGCTTCGCCGCTTGCTTAAAGCAAGGCGGCACGGCCACACGAGGGCCCACAAGCAGACGAGAAAACTTGATTTACTAGCAGCCGTTGAAGAGCTTTAGGGGGAAGCCCACCATCCGTCGGGAAATGGCTCAAGCAACATCCAATCGATTAAGTTGTCGTTCTGGGGGACCCCGAGACCTCCTGCATTTCTGCTTGGTGGCGTGTAGCAGCGGAGGCGGACAGACAGGGCGCCGCGATCACGACCTCGGAGGCGGTGCGAAGCATGGCGCCTGGAGCGCAATGCAGGCGCACCGCGGGCGACGCGCTCTGCATCTTCGACCAGGCTTCGAAGATCTTCCAGTTCTGAGAGCTGAGAGGCGAGCTCGCCAAGTTGTTGCCGATAAAGCATTGCGCGAGAGCTTCGCATAAATGTCCTCCACAGTACAAAAAGCACGACTAAGACGGATCAAAGCAATCGGGATAAACTGGCAATCTACCATAGCCAAAAATCGGCTTTCAATACGTCAGGCTCGTTGCCTCATACGGGGCTATCGCCTTCGAGAGCCTGTAGCAGCGAAAGGCAGCTTGGGGGGTCACAAGCGGCGGTCGTGGCAAGCGCAGCCCTACGCCCGGTTTACGGGCAATAGCCGACAAGCATCGAAACTGCTGTTTAAGGACGAGGGGCGGCCTCAGGCAGGAAGTCCACCCGTAAATTTCCCAAGTGTCGGCAATTTCGCTCCCTGGTTAACTGGTGCGGATCGAGCGCCGCATCATGAAAACTCAGAAGCCAAAACAATGGGCCGAGCAGGAGGTCCGACGGTTGATCACGCTGGCCCGACAGGGAGTTGGCGCGTCAAAGATAGCCGCCGAACTCGGCCGCCACGCCGGATCGGTGAGGCGCATGGCGCGAACGTTGGGACTGCTGTTGAAGAAGTAGTCCCCGAGCGATCTTGAGGGCGGCGCGGGCGGACCTACAGCCCAAAACCTTGGCCAACGTCCCGTATCAGCCTCAGCGCGGCGTCAGTATTGCGGCCGTAGAAGAGCGCGCGATCGAGCTGCGAAAGCATGCTCATTCCAAATAGCGCGATGGCAATGCCTCTAAACATAGTTGTGGACCGGGTTGAACGATGCAGCGAAAAGTTCAAAACGGCCCCAGCCGCAGGTTGGGAGAAACAGCCGGGGCCGGCATTCCCATTCCAATGTGCCGCGATCGGCGGTAATCGGCACGCTCCCAGCAAGCCACATGAAAGCTAACGAACTGTTTCGAAGGAGCCGAATTCGAAGCGAAGCGCCTGATCTCACAAACGCGCACTTCGCAACGCAACGTAGCGCCAACAGCCCGTAACCCTGCGTTGGGAGCGCCTCCGGAGCGGCTGTCTGGTCGCCGTGAGTGTGGATAAAACCCTGCGGCTCGCGTAGCATCGGCAAGGGTCCAACGTCTCGCCGGGATCAGACAAATGAGCCGTTTCCTGCTGTGCTGCGTAGCCGCTACCTGCTTCGCCGGAGCTTTGCTCTTCCATTCCTCAGAAGCGAATGCCGTCTTTTGGCGCGGCATCACCGCGCCAACAAACATCGATATTCACGGGTGGCCGATCATCAAAGAGCCCCCGCCGAGTCCATGCCAGTGGATACGGGTGAGCGGTGGCTACTGGGTCCGACAGTGCGTTTACTAGGCCCCCTGTCGCGAAATGATTGGTGATGATGTCGGCGGTATCGCTGTCCACATAGGGGCGCGAGTGCGGCGCTTGCTGGTGCAAGCGAGGTTTTCGTGTCGAACACGGTCGTGGCGGGCTGCTTCACCTTGATCGGACTCATCTCCTGCAAGCAGACGTTTCTGCTCTTCAAGCGCAGATCGGCAACGAGCCAGAAGGCGACGCGGACCTTAGAGAGCCTTGCCCAAAGCCAGCTGGGCTAACAGTTGATCACCACAGCCAACCATCGGTCCCGGTGGCTCGCATGGGAGGTCCATCGAAACGCAGCGCTTAGTCTGCTGTGGTACATTCACCCTTTTTGTTTCTCCTTTGCGCTTCTTCCATCGGAGCTTTTAGAGCGTTCCTCGAAGCGATCAGCGCCCTTAGCCAGATCGTGTCCCGTCTTGCTCTCGTTTTTCGCTTCTTCCTTAGCAGTCGCCTCGCGCAAGCCTTCAGCGGCCCGTTTCCCAGCTTTTCGTTCGTCATCCATGTGAAGCACCTTCCCTGACTATCACCACGCTTCGCCAGGAATACTCTGTGCTCATCCCAGCCAAGCCATAACACACTTCAATCAGATCGCTTGGACATTGTTCCAGTTGCTCGTGCGTATACTGGCTTAGAGCTGACCTCAGACGAGCCGCGCAGTCTATGTCCGCCGAAAGAGAGTTCGAAGATTGCGATAGCACGTCCGCTTCGGCTCAAAAGCCCAGTTCGCGATCCGCTCCGACAGCACCGAGGCGTTGACGACAGGCATGAATTCGGCCGGCGAGACGTGAAGCTGAAATGCCCTCGCCCTTGGAGGATTTCCCCTCCGCCCGCCAGCCGACATGGGCTGACAACCCCGCGCTATCCCGCGGGCTTGAGCTTCAAGAGTTGGATACGCGGGTCAATACCCGAATATTGCGCTGCTCCTCGGCCTCCGGTGAGACCGGCTTGGTTGGCGAGACGTCCACCCTCGCCGCACTCTCAGGCTTGTAAGCGAGTGCGTCGGCGATCCATCGCGGCCATTCGGGTTTCGGCTGAGGCTCAACCCGCGTTTGAAGCAACTGCTGAAGTATATCGCTCATGCCTTCTCCTGCGATTCCAACCAAAGCTCTTCATAAGAGGCATCCTCATCGCGGATCGCACCGAGGCTGCCAACGACACTAATGGGCCCTCGCTGCACGCTCTCCTCGATATGCGCCTCCAGCGTCACGTCGTCGCCGGGATGCACGATGACCCGTTCGATGCGGTGAACGAACCGGATCGGGTTGTCATCTTCGCTCACAATCGGCTGCAGCGGCTTGCCCCATCCCCGATCGAGAATGGCGTTGGCGGCCATCACACGGGCATGAGCGGGAGCGTCCTTGTCGCGCATGATCTGCACGAGGGTCTTGATCGCGAGATTCGTGTGCGTCCGCGCCAAGGATTTGATTTCAGTCAACGTGCGCTGCTTCAGAGCGCGGCGAGCCGCCGCCCTGGCGAGAGCATTCTGCGAAAGAAGGTTGTAGTTCACGGCTTCAGTCATTTGGAAAATCCGTCTGAAATTTACTCCGATCAATTTTGGATCGAGACGCAAAAAACCCGCGGCGGAGAACTCCGGCGCGGGCGCAAAACAAACTCGTCTCGATGATGCTATTCTGCCAGTGTTTTGCCCGACGGGTCAAGCTAATCGGCTCTTGCAAGCGACTTCTTGCTTTACCGATCGAGTGAATTGACGGGCTTAGGTTGCCCGGCAAAGGGACTGCCTTCGTCAGTCACCTCAAAGCGGTCGCGGCTCCTGAGCAGTAGACCGGCGTCGTCCGCTCCGTGGTGTCACTCGGGGGCGGTTGGCTCCTCAGGGATGCGGCGGTTGCGAAGGTTGGCTAGGTGCGGGTAGACCCATTCCTTCTGCTTGCATCGCAGCTAGCCTCCGGTAGGCTGTTGCCTGGCGCTCAAGATCGGCTTTCAAGTCAGGGTCGGTCTCATCGGCAGCGAGCCGCTCGAAGGCAACTGCTCTTTCAAGGTAGCGCATCAGAGCATCTATCATCTGCCTATCTCCGGCAGCATAGGATCATTTGTTCACCACTTGAGACCCTTCCTTGCTGAAGGGTAGCCAGCATATCAAGCCGCTGGCGTGGTGGCCGTTCCCCCCCACTAGCGATTAACCTGCATCAGATAGTCTTCAAGAACGGAAGGAAAGCTCCAGTTCTGCAGGAACGGTACAGAATACACCTCGTTGCCGGACATCGATGACACATTGTCCCTCCTTTGACTAACCCGGCCAGCACTGCTGACCGGGTTTTTCTTGCGTGATGGTTTGCCCGGGAACGTCCTGAATTTACATAAGTTAGGGACGAGGAGTTTCGCCTATGGGTCACACCGTCTTGCTTGTAGATGATGATCCCGACGTGCTCGTCGTGCTCTCAAGCATGTTGGAGGATCTGGGATGCAAGGTCGTTTGCGCACAGAGCGGCGGCGAAGCGCTGGATACCTTGCGGGATGATGAAAGCATTTCCATCCTGATCACGGACATCAACATGCCGGGTATGGATGGTCATGAATTGGCCGAGCGCGCCCGGCGCGACCGTCCAGCTCTGAAGGTGTTGCAGGTATCAGGCCGGGAGCCGCGACGGGGCGGCCTTCCTCTGCTCAGGAAGCCATTCACCGAAGATGACTTGGCGCGCGCGATGCAACAAGCGACGGGTGTTTGCTAGGGCAAGAGCTTGTTCGAGCAGCGCTCAAACTCCTCGTCGATCGTTGCTCTTCTCTCAAGAGACTTCAGTTAACGCTTAGCGCCGCCGGGCCGGAACGAATCCCCGCAAAAAGATTCGAATCAAATGAGTTTGTTGCGTGGAGTTGTTAAGTGGCGTCCCAGCGTCAGCGGCGGGCACCGGCGATTGGCATCAAGGCGCCCTTCCCGGATTTTATCGAACCGGGTTTGGCAACCTCCGTCGAGAGCGTCCCGTCCGGGGAGCGATGGATTCACGAAATCAAGTTCGATGGCTATCGCGTCCAAATGCATTTGGTCAATGAGACCGTGACCGCCTACACCCGCCGTGACGGCGTGTATCTCGGCCGCTGCAAGGGCGATGATCTCTTCTACGCCGGCAAGGTTGATCACGGTTTCGACAAGACATCTGCAGCCAAACTGCGCAAGCGCCTGGAGCCGCTGCGGCGCAAGACGCAGCCTTACGCGAAGCGGATCGCGCACAAGGGCATCTGGGTCGAACCAAAGCTCCTCGCAGAGATCGAGTACCGCGCAAGGTCGGCCGAGGGAAAGGTGCGGCATCCATTCTTCAAAGGATTGCGGGAGGATCTGTGACCGAGAATGGCCAGGCATGGTTTTCCACAGCCACGAGCGGCAGTAGCCGGGCGCAGAGATCACCTACTAGGAATCGATAATTTGCCAAACCCGGTTGGCTCATGCCTTTGAGACCGCATGTCCACGAAAGTCGCGCCAATATCTCTTCGGCACTCAGATGAAGATGGCAGTAGAGCGCGCAGGGAGGCGCGCAAGGAAGCTGACAAGCTCGCGTGCGTGGCGTGGAACAGCCGGATGCTCGGTTACAAGGGACCGGCGCAGCCCTCGCCGACTATCGGCGATGCCATCAACGTCCGTTCTCGCGCGGACAGCCGACATGGCGGCAACTTAGCGTTGTTCGACTCATGCCCTAGCGGACATATCTTGTAGTAATTGAGATAACGAACTTAGCTATGGACGTGACTCATCAAGCTGAGGCACTCACGAAGCTTTTCAGCTCGTCCGAGAACTGCGTCACACCTGGGTCTTGCTCAAGCAAGACGTGGTTCTTGCCTGGCAACGCAACGAACCTGGCGTTTGGAATGCCGGCGGCCATTTCGCGACCCAGTGCAATCGGCACCCGAGGATCGTCACGGACATGCATCACCAGCGTCGGTGCTCTAACCTGGCACAAGAGATGGCGAACGTCGAACTCGCCGACTGTCTCAAGGTAGCGCACAGCGCACTCAGGCGAGGCGCTCAGACGTTGGATTTCGTTGAACGCATCGGCCTGCTCCCGCGTCGCAGTTGGCATCATCTGAGAGGTAAACATCTGACGGAAAGTTGCGTCGTCCGAACCCCACCCGAGCTTCATCAATGTCTTCATGGCCGCCCAACGCTCGCGATCAGCGTTAGTCATATTGGGTCTCTTATTGAAGCCGGTTGCAAATCCACCGTACAAGATCAGGTGCGACACGCGATCGGGGTGCTTTGCTGCGTAGGCGATCGAGACGGCGCAGCCTTGTGAATATCCGAGCAAGGGAAATCGATCGAGGCCAGCGGCATCGACAACCGTCTCCATATCGCTGACCCACGCCTCGAAGGAAACTTCGCCGACGTCCCAATCAGAGAGACCATTGCCGCGCGCATCGTAACGAACCAGCGTAAAGGATTTTGCCAGGTCGAGCAGGCTATGGCGGAAAATCGGCAGCTCCCAATCGTACTCCAGATGACCCATCCAATGGGCCGATCGCACGATCGGAGGCCCAGACCCAACTTTCGCATAAGCCAGCCGAACGCCGTCAGGCGCACTGCAATATCGAACCTCCTGTTTGAGATCTGATTTGGCCAGAACCTGTGATGCCAAGGACCCGCTATCGTGGATATCAACGCGGTAGACTTCTACTGGCCGAGCGATGTTTTTCAGGTTTTGTCGGCCTAGCTCCCGGTACGGAAGATTGACTTTCCCCTCGATAAGGTCCAGCACTTGGCGAGAAATGCAGATACCGCCGCGCGCGGCAATGCCTTCGAGTCGCGCGGCGACGTTCACACCATCACCGAAGACATCGCCGCCATCCTCGATAACGTCACCTATGTTGATGCCTATGCGGAATTCAATGCGCCTGTCAGGGTTGACCTTCGCATTGCGCACGGCCATCCCGCGCTGAATTTCGAGGGCACACTTCACTGCATCTACGGCGCTGGGAAATTCGACGAGGATCCCGTCTCCCGTCGTCTTAAAAATGCGTCCGTGGTGCTGCTTGATCTTGGGATCGCTGAGCGTGCGCCGATGTGTTTTCAGGGAGATGAGGGTACCTTCTTCATCGGCAGCCATCAACTTGCTATAGCCTGCGACGTCGGCCGCAAGGATCGCTGCGAGATGGCGTTCGATGTGTTGCCGCATCGTCCGGTTCCGTATGCCCTCAGATTCGAGCTTACGGCCCATGGACTGTCCATATCACCGTCTTTCGATGTCGCCTTCGTCACAGGCGGCGGTCGGGCGAGCCCTGGCTTGCGTTCGTTCCGCCTCCCGTAGCCGACATTGCAAATGCGCCGGCCCACTTTCCGCTAAGGGCCCAAGAGGCGAAATGACTCGGCGTCACGCAAAAGGTAAATGCCCTGCCGAGGAAGTGATCGGCGCCTCTAACGGCACGCACTTTTGGTTGAACCTTCGCGCGGCACCGACGACCCACGCAAACGGGCTAGGAAACGGAGGTTTCCATGACCAGTTCCAATGGACGCCCGGCGTATCCTTGTCGGCTGATCGTAGCGCGCACGGTGGGATTGTGTACGGTCACATTTTTCGGCATCAACACAGCCTATTCACATGACCTGATGCGACCAGAACTGAACGCTTGGTTCAAAAGTCTCAAGAACAAGGCAGGTGAGCCATGCTGTGATGGTGGGGACGGCCAATATGCCGAGGCCGAGTGGGATGTGACAAAAAATGGCTATAGAGTCCTTCTGAAACATCCGCATCGGCCAAACGAACCCGGGCAGTGGTTTGACGTGCCAAACTCTGTCGTGCTCAACCGCCAGAACCTCAGCGGCAGGGCGATGGTTTGGTGGTCGCCGTCCTACGCAGATGGAAGAATGACTCCTATGTGGCGCTGCTTCATTCCCGGACCGGAGGGATGATCCTCCCCTGCGAAACAATTGCACCGTAAGTCCGCTCAGGGTCAAAATACGAAGAACTCAGGTTGAGCAAATCTGGTCCGCTCTGCCGCGATGGGCGGCGCTCCGTCAGACTCGGCGCAATTCGCAGGTGGACCACGAGCGGACTCACGTATGGTGTTTCGGAACAGAACCTGACAAACTGGTGGGGCATTGGACATCCTGCACTAGCGGCCAACACGGGCTCTGCCGAACATCAGGTGCACAAATGCTTTCAACGGACTACCTCATCATCGGCAGCGGCGCGTTGGGCATGGCTTTCGCCGACCAACTTTTGACCGAAACTGACGCCGACATGGTGATCGTGGACCGCCATCACATGCCCGGGGGCCACTGGAACGACGCGTATCCGTTTGTCCGTCTTCATCAACCTTCAGCTTTTTACGGCGTTGGTTCTCGTGCGCTCGGCAGCAGTCGGCTAGATGTCGCAGGTTTTAACAAGGGTTATTATGAACTCGCCTCCGGCGCTCAGATCATCAGTTATTACGACCGGCTAATGAACGAACGATTTCTGCCCTCGGGCCGTGTTCAATACTTTCCGTTGTGTGACTATCAAGGAGATAACCGGTTTGTCTCTCGACTTTCGGGCGATATTCAGGAGGCAACGTTTCGCAAAAAGCTCGTTGACGCCACCTTCCTAAACACACAGGTCCCATCGACCCACGTACCCTCGTTCGAACTTTGTGACGGCGTAAAGCTCGTCACCCCTAATGTGCTTCCGAAGCTTGCGCCGGACTTTAGAAGCTATGTCATTTTGGGCGGTGGCAAGACGGCGATGGATGTCGCTGTATGGTTGCTCCAGATGGGCGCGTCGCCGGAAAGCATCCGTTGGATCGTGCCACGCGATTCCTGGCTTAGGAACCGAGACAAGGTCCAGCCTGGCGCAACGTTTTTTAAGCGGACGGCAGGCAGCCAAGCAGATCAACTCGAAGCGGCGGCAGAGGCGACGAGCGTAGCCGATTTGTTTGAGCGGCTGGAACGAACCGGCCAGTTCTTGCGCATAGATACAACGGTGACACCGACCATGTACCGTGGTGCGACTATCTCGTGCCTTGAGGTAGAAGCCCTGCGCAGGATCAAAGACGTGGTGCGCAAGGGACGCGTGCTGAGGATAGAACGTCGAACAGTCATCCTCGAACATGGGGCAATCGAAAGCTGCTCAGGCAGCCTCTATGTGGATTGCACTGCCAAGGCATTTCGCACTCAGCCTTCCGTTCGTGTGTTCGACGGCGACCGGATCACGATCCAAATGCTGCGCCCCGGTGCCCTCTGCTTAGGCGCGGCGGTCATCGGTCATATCGAAGCCGCCTACGACGATGAGACGATAAAGAACGAACTTTGCATGCCGATGCAAACGCCGAACGCGCCGGCCGATTTCGCTCGTCTTGCACTTGGGGACTTGCAAGCCGGGCGCCGATGGTCGGCGGACAAGACCCTTCACCGATGGGTGGTGGAGCACCGGCTGACGGGCGCGGGTATCGGACAGGCAGATGTGTCCGTGCATGACCCAGATGCGGACCAGATTCGCAAGCGCCTGCGCGAAGCTCGTCCCAAAGCCGAAGCAAACTTGTCACGGATTATTGCCGAACTAGCTACCGATAGTTTGCAATGAGTATGCAAACGTCGGAGCCGACCCCTCAGTCCAGCATCAGCTTCGCCGCACCGAGCCGATGTCCGCATTGGGTCAACACGCGAAGAACTCAGGTTGAGCAAATCTGGTCCGCTCTGGCTCGACGAGCGGAGCACCGATCCCCGAGGCGCAACTTCGCAGATGGGCCAACAGAGGAAGTAAGTCGAAGATAAAGAGCCGAGATTTGAAGAAGCGGCTGAGCTATAAAGTGAGGTGGTCCGGTTTGTCAGCAGACCGTTAGCGCAACCGAAGGGAGGACTTCACTGCTCAGCGATGTATCCAGCATCCTGAGGTTCGCAAGACGAGTGCGAGATGGCGAAGAAGGGATATTGGATCGGTCACATCAACGTCACGAGCCCGGAGCGCTACGAGGACTACATCGCGGCCAATGCCGCACCATTTAAGAAGTACGGGGCGAGGTTCCTGGTCCGCAACGGTGCGTGTGAAGTGCACGGCGACGCACTTCAAGGGCGTCGCCACGTCGTTATCGAGTTCGAAAGCTACGCAATAGCCAAGGCCTGCCTTGACTCACCCGAGTATCAGGCGGCGGCCAAGATTCGCAACGAAGCCAGCACTGCCGATTTCGTCATCATCGAGGGCCACGAGGACTAACAGCGTTCCGCGGCGAGGCGATATGGCAAGAAGGATCTCATCCTAAGAAGCGGCGGCGAGGTCCGGAATGGGTCATTCGCGTCGGCTTAGCCTTGCCGCGATGACTTCCGGTCGACCCCGGTGAACGGACATGTCCGCCGCCGGTCGGCACGTCTCA
>NZ_LBJW01000079.1:0-28091 GCF_028128865.1 Bradyrhizobium sp. CCBAU 11357
AAAGCTCCTTCATTCTAGAAGAAGCCGTCAATCCTGAAAGTGCGAAAGACTCTGTACGTTATCGCAAATACCACGATTCGTTCAGTGCCTATTATCGAGGACATGTTGGTCTTTCTGGCACAATGCTTGCTGAAGATCATTCGCTCCAACAGGGTGCGGGAGACCTGCCAGGGCCTGGAAAAGCGAGATCAGCGCAATGACTTTGATCGGTGGCGTCATTCCGAGCGCGGATATTGTGAAACGTGCAGCGCGCATCGGTGCCGAAGTAAAAAATATCAAGCTATCAGGCGATCTGCCGGATCACGCGATAGCTGCGATCAACAGCTTATTGCTAGAGCACAAGGTGATCTTCTTCCGCAATCAAGGACATCTCAATGACGCCGAGCAGGAGCGCTTTTCCGCTCGTCTGGGAAAGCTAGTGCCACATCCGATACTCGGCGCTACCAAGGGGGCGTCGCTCCTCGAACTGGACTCCACTCGCGGTGGCGGTCGCGCCGACGTTTGGCATGCGGATGGGACCTTTGCGGACGCCTATCCCAAGATCTTGGTCCTGCGGGCCGTGGTAATGCCACCGTTCGGAGGCGACACCGTGTGGTCTAACACAGCTGCCGCTTATCTTGGTTTGCCGTCGCCCCTACAGCGGCTCGCCGAGGGCCTATGGGCCGTTCACAGCAACGTTTTCGATTACGCTGGGATCGCGCGTCTCCGCGAGGTCGACAAGAAGCACTTTGACGAGGTGTTCACCAAAGCGGTTTTTGAGACGGAGCATCCCGTCGTACGCGTCCACCCCGAAACAGGCGAGCGGACGCTAGTGCTCGGCGCCTTGGTGAAGCAGTTTGTTGATATCCCCAAATACGACGGACAAAAGCTGTACGACCTATTTCAGTGTCACATCACCGCGCCCGAAAACACTGTGCGCTGGAACTGGTTAGAGGGGGATATTGCGATATGGGATAACCGCGCAACGCAGCATTACGCGGTCAACGATTACGGGGACCAGCATCGCGTCGTACGTCGGGCCACGATCGAGGGTGAGGTGCCTGTCAGCGTCGATGGCCGGAGCAGTGTAACGCGCCTGAAGGTGACCGAATGACTGCACGACGGCGCGCTGCGCTCTCGCGTCTGAAATCGAGAAAACCTGGCAATCGGACTTCTTTAAGGCAAACGCGAAAACACACTTTCCAACGCGATATCTCAGCCCTTAACGCCAACGCGGCAGCGGCTAGCTTGATGCACCCAAACTATTTAGCGTCGACCGACGGCTTCAAGGAAACTTGAGCATCACTGTCCTTCGCCAGCGGCTTCACGTTTCAGCTTAGAAAATCCTCGATCAGTGGCCATAAAGCGCGCCAACATAGGGGCGATGAGTTTAGTCGGATCGACCACTTGACCACCCTGACGCCTAAGGGCTTCTGCATATGCAATGAGATCACGATGCACCGCCGCAGGCAGCTCCGCACTTACTTTGACCGGCTTGTCGTCTGGAAGCTCTCCTATTTTTAATTTTGGCATTTTGTTACCCTCTATAGGGTGTAAGTATGAGGTCATGATTGACAAGAACACGAACCGGGACGCCAGGTCGCACGGTTAGAGTGGGCTGGACGCTGAGACTACGGCGAACCACCTGCTGCCCGGTCTGGTTTAGTGAGTCCGACGCGCCGTGTCGCAATGCCTGGATGATTGCACTGTCGTTGCTATTGGTGTCCGAGCCGGCGCCCAATTCGGTCCCGATCGCCAGAAACGTCGATAGTGCCGCAGCCTTGAACAACTCGCCCCAATGATTGTCGACCTGATCTTCGAGACCTGCGTATCCGGCAGTGTCAGCGCCAGGCTGCCGCTCAAGAACGATCGACTGTCCATTCGGCATGATCAGCCGTGTCCAGACGAGCAGGACGCGGGACTGGCCGAAAGTGACCTGGCTATCGTATGCCCCGATCAGGCGCGCGCCCTGCGGTACTAACAAGAACCGACCGGTGGGCGTATCGTATACGTTTTCCGTCACCTGCGCGGTGATTTGGCCTGGAAGATCTGATCTAATCCCTGTGATCAGCGCTCCCGGAATCACCGTCCCGGCCTGCATGATATATGGTGCGGCGGGCCTGGCGACGCGGTCAGGGCTGACCGTACGACGGTCCACGGAGGCGTTCACGAAGGCAAGCTTTCGATCCTGACCGCTTTGTGCAGATGCGTCATCCCCGGTCACCGTTGGATTCGATGGCACGACGCGATCGCTTCCAACAAGCGGCGCGGTGGGCGGACGTACTTCACGTCCGTTCGTCGAAGCGAATAGATGACTGATGCGGGCTGCCTCGGTCTCTTGATCCCGGCGCTGCTGGTCCGGATCAGCGCCAATCGCCGGCGACTGGCCTTGAGCGGCAAGGATCGGTCGACCGAGGTCTCCGGGGAGCGGCGGACCAAGCTGCGGGATTGGCTGGCGCGGAACGCCAGCATAATCCTTCGGCAGGGACGTAATACCCTCGGCAACATTGTGGTGGTCTGTGCTATAAAGCTCCTCCGCCGCCTGATTACGGGAGCGATTATGCTGCAGCGACCACAGCACAGCCCCACCGATGACAAGCAGGGCGACAGCGCTCCCGCCGGCCAAGAGCTTCCGCGACAACCGCGTCACGCGCGGATGCTCTGCTCTCAATCGGAAGCTTTCTGACCGCTCCACTTGTGTCTCCGGTGGAACTGTTTTCTCGTGATCGTTTCCATTGCGGGTGTTCATGACGACGGCCTCCCGTCGGTCCTGACGATCCTGACCTTTTGCTGCTGCTCACCGCCGAGCCGGAGTTCGGCGGCTGCAAACAGCCGATCGACGATCAATACGTTACCGTAGGCGCGATAATTGACGAGCTCGGTCTTGCCATCCGGGCCGATGACAAAGAGCGGTGGCATCTCGCCCTGCACGATGCCTTGCGGGAATTCGACATAGACCTTACGGCCATCGTCATATGCGGCGATCGGCCGCCAGGGTGGACTGTCCCCTTCGATGACATAGCGCGAGATGCGCCGCGCCGGCTCCGGAAGAACGGGTTTCAGAGCAACTGAACGCGACTGCTCGCGCACTGCTTCCGGATAGTACCAGGCAACAGATGGCATGTACGGCCGCTCGCGCGAGCGGAGCTCGATCAGGTAGGTGCGCCGGTCAGTATTGACCACCAGGTTGGTTTCGATCGAAGCTCGGGTCGGCTTGACCAGGATATGGACGCGCCGTGTGTCGCCGCTCCCGCTCTCGGTATCGCCCACGACCCAGCGTACGGTATCTCCGGCCGCGATCGGCCCCGATCCCGTCAACTGTTCTCCCTCCTCTAGCGCGATATCCGTGATCTGCCCCGGTGCGGCGTAAACTTGATAAAGCGCCCCGGGACTGTAGGCGTAGATTTGCGCCGCGTTGAAATACCCCCGTTTGCGCGGTTCAACACGGGCCGCGCTGTTTGCCATCTCCACCCGGCTCACCGGCTCTACGTCTTCCATCCCTCCTGACTTACCGCCGAAAGCTGGCTTCCAGAGGGGTGGAACGTGAAGCGGTCTCGGTTTGTCGTCGAGAGCCACCGGTGGTGCCGGCACCGGAGGAACTTCAGCGTCATAGCTGATCTCCGGCGGAATGTAGGTCGTGCATCCACCAAGCATCGACGAACAAAGCAGGAGAGCGTGCAAACTTGCTCGCTTCGCGAACAGGAACTTGGGCCGAGTCGAATTGAGCCTACTTTGCGCGGCCGGATGCTTCGATCGAACGTCAAACGGCGTCTTGGTCACTGACTCAACTCCTTTGACCAGTTGATGGCGCGGACGTAGACGCCAAGGGGATTCTTGCGCAGGCGTTCGGCATCGCGCGGTGTCTCAATCACGATCGTGAGAATTGCGGTCCAGCGCTCAGTCGAGCTCAACGAGCCGTTTTCGTAGACGCGCTGGGTCCACGCGACCCGAAAGCTTTCCGACGACGCGCGAATGACGCTTGATACGTCGACGGAGATTTGCGCCTTACCCAGCTTGGCAAAGGGGTCATTGTTGCGCGCGTAGTCGTTCAGCGCCGCGGCGCCGCGATCAGTCGTGAAATCATAGGCCCGGAGCCAATTTTGGCGCAGAACGATGCCGTCCGCTGGCAGACCTCTGACATCCTCGATGAAGCGCGCCAGATGGTAGGCGATCTGAGCGTCTGTAGGCTGATAGTCAATATTGGCGGGCGCGACCCTTTGGACCTGACCGCGATGATCGACTTCGACCACCCAGGGCGTGATCGAGCCTTGGCTCGACTGCCAGACAAGGCCGCCAGCAAGACCGGACGACAGCAACAAGCAGCCGAACGCCATCAGGCGCCAGTTCTTGGCTTGCACGCGCGCTGATCCAATGCGTTCGTCCCAGACCTGCGCGGCCTTTTGATAAGGCGTGATCGGCTCGGGCATGCGCCCATAGTGAACTGATGGTCGTTTGAACATCGATGGTTGCCCCTGAGATCACGTGATCGGCTTTGAGTCGTACGGTATCCGGTTGAGGCGCTAGCGCGTGGCGAAAAGCGCAGTACTGTGTCAGCGCTCTCCTTCGGACAAATCGACGGATGAGCCGCTGCCTCCGTGATCGCCTGAGCGGACCGCATGGCCGGCTGCCGATGCACCGTGCCGAATAGTTTCGGCACGCTTCATGCGCCGCGCCCAATCTGGCTGCCCTTCGGCCGAACTGCTCGCCGGCGCACCGGCCTCCCCACCTCCGCCGAGTGCGGCGGCTGCACGACGCAACGGGCTCATGGCGGCCGAGGCGCCAGCCTCCGCAACGCCAGCCATGCCTCCGCTTCGATAGGCGTTAGACGCACCGCTCAAGGCGGCCCCCCCACCGCGCGCGGCACCTGCAATCGCACCACCAGCGAGACCGGCGCCCCCGGCGGCGAGGCCTGCCCCCGCCGCAACGATGCCGCCAGCAGCAAGGCCTGTTCCGATCGCGGCACCGGCGCCGAGTTGCGGTCCGCCCGACACCAGGCCATTTGCGATTCCGGGACCAAATATACCAAGGCCCAGCAAGGAGAGTGCAGCAAGGACGAGCGTCATCGCGCCTTCGATGGTCGGCTGAGCGCCGCCGAAGCCAGCGGTGAACTGCGAGAACAGAGTCGAGCCGATGCCGACGATAACGGCCAGAACCAGGACCTTGATTCCGGAGGATATGACATTGCCCAGGACCCGCTCTGCGGCGAAGGCGGTTTTACCAAACAAGCCAAAGGGAATGAGCACGAAGCCGGTCAGCGTCGTGAGCTTGAACTCGATCAGGGTGACGAAGAGCTGGATCGCCAGAATGAAGAAGGCGAGCAGCACCACGACCCAGGCGATCAGGAGAACTACGATCTGAATGAAATTCTCGAAAAAGCTGATGTAGCCCATCAGGTTGGAGATCGAGTCGAGCAACGGCCGGCCGGCATCAAGCCCGACTTGAGCAATCTTTCCAGGTCTCAGGAAATCCGATGCGGAGAGGCTTGCGCCTGACGCTTTCACGCCAAGACCGGCAAAGCTTTCGAAGACGATGCGCGCCAGGCTGTTCCAGTTGCCGATGAGGTAGGCAAAGACCCCTACGAAGAGCGCTTTCTTGACGAGGCGCGCGATGATGTCCTCGTCCGTTCCCCAACTCCAGAACAACGCTGCGAGCGTAATGTCGATCGCAGCAAGGGTCGTTGCGAGGTATCCGACCTCGCTCCCCAGCAATCCGAATCCGTTGTCGATATAACGCGTGAACGTTTCAAGGAACTGGTCGATGATCCCCGTACCGGTCATGGCTTGCTCGCCTCAGGGGTTGCCAAGTTCGGATATCCCATCCGGCTTTGATCCTTTGGAGCGAGCGCCACGCCGGCGGCGGATTCGTCGCGGCCTGGAGCTGCGGCACCGTCTATCTTGCCAAAGAAGCGACGGCGGTTTTCGGCCCAAACCTGCTTGCAACGCTCATAACCCTCTGTTTGCTCCGCAGTGACGCTGCGGCAGCGCGCGAGGTCTGAGCTCGTTGCGTCTGTCGTCTGCTCCGCTTTCGGCGGCGGAGGACCGTCTCCGCCACGAAGCTGAATCGTGCAGGCCGTGACGACCAACACGCCAATTGTCGTAAGCAGCGATAACGCCTTGAATGCCCGGATGTCGGTCATCAGTGGAACATCTGCACGTTGGATGATTGATAGCCCTGCCCTGGCGTAAGAAACCGCCGGAGCTGTTCGCGGCCCTGGTCCTGGGCCGCCGCGCGTTGCGCGGCGTCAAGGCCTTGCGCCCTGCCCTGCGCCGTCACTACCGCGGTGAGGTCGGCGAGCTGCTGCGCATTCAGTGCGAGAATCTGATTGCCGGCCTGTGTTGCCTGCAAGGCACCGCTAGCGCCCTGGCTAGACATGACGAGCGCGGAGGTCTGGGCACGATTGGTGTCGAGGTTGCCAACGATGCCGGCCTGGACACGAAGCGCGTCTTGCGTTGCGGCATACGAATTCTGCCAACGCGATTGAGCGCTTGAGATCAGTAACTGGTTCGATTGGCTGCTGGTCGCTGGCGCGTAGCTGGTCGAGAACGCGCGATCGATCTGATCGACGTCGTAGGCGATCCGCTGGGCCTGGGCCAGCAATTGCTGAGTCCGCTGGCTGGAAGATTGCAGTTGCTGTAGCGACGAGTAAGGCAGGCTTGCCAGGTTCTTCGCCTGGTTGATCAACATCTGCGCCTCGTTCTGCAACGACGTGATCTGATTGTTGATCTGCTGCAGCTCACGGGCGGCAGTCAGGACGCTCTGGACGTAGTTGTTGGGATCGAAGACAATCCACTGCGCCCGCGCGGGCACCGTGAGGTCGAGCGTCAGCGCGACCACGCCAGCGGCCGCCAATAGGCCAAGACGCCTCATAGCGATTTCTCCAGATTGACGAGATTGGGGATCAGGTCGAGGGCCCAGGCGACGCCACGGTGCTGTAGCCAGGCCGGCAGGAAGCCGTCAGGTCCATGTTCGGCGAGGAGTTGCGAGATGACAGCCTGGTCTGTCTTGGAAGAGGCTGCGGTAAAGGCCAGAGCGACCTCGCCAAGGCCAAGTTCGAACATCCGGTTGCCGCGGCGAGATTGGCAGTAGTAGTCGCGCTTGGGCGTAGCGCGGCTCAGAAGCTCGATCTGGCGGTCATTGAGGCCAAAGCGGCGATAGATCGCTGTGACTTGCGGCTCGATCGCCCGCTCGTTCGGCAGCAACAGCCGGGTTGGGCAGCTTTCGATGATCGCCGGCGCGATCACGGACCCGTCAATATCCGAAAGCGATTGGGTGGCAAAGATGACGGACGCATTCTTCTTGCGAAGCGTCTTCAGCCATTCCCGGAGCTGGCCGGCAAAATCTTCGTCATCGAGGGCAAGCCAGCCTTCATCGACAATCAAGAGTGTCGGCCGGCCGTCGAGGCGGTCCCCGATGCGATGGAAGAGATACGCCAGCACGGCCGGCGCAGCACTCGTTCCGATCAAGCCCTCGGTCTCAAATGCCTGGACCGACGCCTCGCCGAGGCGCTCAAATTCGGCATCAAGCAACCGACCTGAGGGTCCGCCCAGACAGTAGGGTTGCAAGGCGCGTTTCAGAGAGTTCGATTGGAGCAGGACTGAAAGGCCCGTCAGGGTGCGCTCCTCCCTCGGCGCCGAAGCGAGAGAGGTGAGTGCCGACCACAAGTGATCTTTGACCTCAGGAGTGATCTCAATCTTTTCTCGTTCGAGGATCGCGCCAATCCATTCCGTGGCCCAACCGCGCTCTGAGGGATCATCGATCCAGGCCAATGGTTGCAGCGCGACGGGGTTTTCGTCCCCGTCAGACAGTCCACCGCCTAGATCGTGCCAATCGCCGCCCATGGCAATTGCGGCCGCCCGGATCGAACCGCCGAAATCGAACGCAAAGACCTGCGAGTTCTGGTAACGACGGAACTGTAGCGCCATCAGAGCTAGCAGGACCGACTTGCCGGCACCTGTCGGCCCTACCACCAGCGTGTGGCCGACGTCGCCGACGTGGAGGGAGAATCGAAATGGGGTCGATCCCTCGGTCTTCCCAAACAGGAGCGGCGGACCCTTGAAGTGCAGATCCCTCACCTCGCCGGCCCAGACGGCCGACATCGGAATCATGTGGGCGAGGTTGAGGGTCGACACCGGTGGCTGCCGCACGTTGGCGTACACATGGCCCGGCAAGCCACCGAGCCAGGCTTCGACGGCATTCACCGTCTCGATCATGCAGGTGAAATCGCGACCCTGAATAACCTTCTCGACCAGGCGGAGCTTTTCGTCGGCCGCATTGGGATCCAGGTCCCAGACAGTGATGGTCGCTGTGACAAAGGCTTGTCCGATCTGGTCGGACCCCAGTTCCTGCAACGCCGCGTCGGCATCAAGCGCCTTGTTGTGGGCGTCGGTATCAAGCAGCGTCGACGCCTCGTTAGTCATGACCTCCTTGAGGATGGCCCCGATGGATTTTCTCTTCGCGAACCACTGCCGCCGAATCTTGGTCAGCAGCTTGGTGGCGTCGGTCTTGTCGAGCATGATCGCGCGCGTCGACCAGCGATACGAGAATGCCAGACGATTCAGGTCGTCCAGGATTCCCGGGGTCGTGGCGCCCGGAAAGCCGACAATCGTCAGAACCCGGAGGTTGGCTGGGCCCAACATCGGCTCGAGGCCTCCGGTCAGCGGCTGGTCGGCCAACAGCGCATCGATGTACATCGGAATTTCGGGTACTCGAACGCGATGGCGCTTCGTCGAGATCGTCGAGTGCAGATAGGTCAGCGTGTCCTGATCATCGAGCCAGGCGCATTCCGGCATGAACCCTTCGACGAGTTGAAGCACGCGGTTGGTTTGGTCGATAAATCCGCGGAGAACCTCACGCGCGTCTGCTCCAACGGTGCTATCCCGGCCCTCATAGAGAAGTCGTTCTGCCTTGGCAGCTCCCTCCTCCGGCGGCAAATAGAGGAAGGTCAGGAAATAACTGGACTCATGGTGGGTACCCGCCTCTTCGAACTGAGCTCTGCGCTCGGCGTCGACCAATGCAGATGCGACATCCGGAAAGGTGCTCGGAGGATAGGCTCTTGCAAAATGGCGCTGTGCCTCAACGAATACGGCCCAGCCGGATCCCAGGCGTCGCAAGGCGTTATTCAAGCGACCGGCGAAGGCGACAAGCTCAGCCGGCACTGCGCTGTCGAGGTCAGGCCCCCGGAACTTCGCCGTCCGTTGGAAAGACCCGTCCTTGTTCAGGACGATTCCCTCCTCGACCAGGGCTGCCCAAGGCAGGAAGTCGGCGAGCCGGGCATTGGAATGGCGATATTCGGCAAGGTTCATCATGACCGAAAGCTCAGGTGTTGAGATGACCGGGAATGCGCAGATGTCGGCGCACAACATCGACAAAAGCGGGGTCACGCTTGGCGGCCCAGACGGCGGCCACGTGGCCGATGAACCAGAGGACCAGACCTGCGATCCAGAGCCGCAGCCCAAGACCCAAGGCTGCGGCAAGCGTGCCGTTGACAATCGCAACGGATCGCGGCGCGCCGCCCATCAGGATTGGCTCAGTGAGCGCCCGGTGAACGGGCACGACAAAGCCTGTGACAGGTTCATCCATCAGATCACCACGCCGCCGCCGAAGGAGAAGAACGACAGGAAGAAGCTTGAGGCCGCGAACGCGATCGACAGACCGAACACGATCTGGATCAGTCTGCGGAAACCGCCGGAAGAATCCCCGAATGCGAGCGTTAGGCCGGTCACGACGATGATGATGACCGCGATGATCTTGGCGACCGGCCCCTCCACCGACTGTAAGATCTGATTGAGCGGCTGCTCCCAGGGCATGTTCGATCCAGCCGCCCATGCGGGCTGAACTGCCAAAAGCATGGTGCCGTAGGCGGCTAACGATGTACCTCGAAGAAAGCGAAATTTCTGACGCATGTCAGTCTCCTGCTGTTGAAAGGCTGTAGTCGCCGGCGGCACCGAGCCCTGAGACGGTGGCGAGCTCAGCGAGGCGGCGGTCAGCACCGCGTCCCGCCAGCACGGCGACGAGGTCAATGGTCTCGGCGATCAGGGCGCGCGGAACCGTGATGACGGCTTCCTGGATGAGCTGCTCGAGCCGCCGCAGCGCGCCGAGCGCCGTCCCAGCATGGATGGTACCGATGCCGCCGGGATGGCCGGTACCCCAGGCCTTGAGGAGGTCGAGTGCTTCGGCACCTCGGACTTCGCCGATCGGGATGCGGTCAGGACGCAGTCGGAGGGACGAGCGAACAAGATCCGATAGCGTGGCCACACCGTCCTTGGTCCGCAGCGCAACGAGATTGGGCGCCCTGCACTGTAGCTCGCGGGTGTCTTCGATCAGCACGATCCGATCGGAGGTCTTCGCCACCTCGGCGAGAAGCGCATTGGTCAAGGTGGTCTTGCCCGTCGATGTCCCGCCAGCGACAAGGATGTTCTTCCGCGTGGCAACCGCGTTCTGCAGGGTCTTGGCCTCCTCCGAGGTCATGATGCGCTTGGCGACATAGTCGCCGAGCGTAAACACGGCGACGGCGGGCTTGCGGATAGCAAAGACCGGAGCTGCAACGACCGGAGGCAGGAGACCTTCGAAACGCTCGCCGGTCGAAGGCAATTCGGCCGAGACCCGTGGCGAACCGGCATGAACCTCGGCACCGACGTGATGCGCGACCAGGCGAACAATGCGTTCGCCATCGGCAGCGGACAGAGTTTCGCCTGTGTCCATGAGGCCATTCGACAGCCGGTCGATCCATAGCCTCCCATCCGGGTTGAGCATCACCTCGATGGTCGCTTCGTCTTCGAGGTAGCCTGCAATCGCCGAGCCAAGCGCGCTACGCAGCATTCGCGCACCGCGCGAACTCGCTTCCGATTGAATGGAATGGATTGCCACCGTTCGCCCCACCGAATGAGGACGCTCAAAGAGCTCCCTCAGATGGGGATCACTAGAAAAGGCACCAATGCACTTGGCGCAACAAGCGCTTTCGCTGATCGTAGGCTGGCGTAGAAAAAGAAAGACTGAGAATCGATATTTGGCGGCTAACTCGTATCCGTTCGCCGCGAGTTACTGCTCACCCCTCCGCGTCGTCATCCGCGGGCAGGAGGACGACCGAATCCTCATACAACCCAACTGACTCGACAGCGCAGCAAACATCCGCCTGCTTGAAGACGAGGATTGAACTCGTCCACGAAGCAATGGATCGGCGCCGGGGCAGCGCGAACCAGACCAACGTCGCGATCTGCAGTCAGCGCTTTGCTTTTCCTTCCAGTTCAAGACGCGTATCTTGGTGAGCCTTGCCGCGAGCAAACGCGGTGGTGCCCTGCACGAAATCAAAGATGCTTTCCGGCTTGCGGTTTTCCTCGCCCAGAACGGTCTCGATGATCTTGGACGCCTCTGATTTGGAAAACCCGCCTTTGCGAAGGAAGGTCTCCCGGTCCTCGTCCGTCCGTGCAACGATCCGCTGCCGCGCCGCCTTGACGCCGGCGGCGAATAGCGCGGGCGAGGAATTGGCGAAGCTGGTCAATGCGGGGGCCGCTTCATGCGCAAAGCGTTGCGCGGCAACTTTTGAATGGCGAATGGTGATCTCTTCGAAATTCTCCACACCCCAAAGGTTACGGTTCATACACACGGCGCGGAGGTAGAAGCTGGCAATGCCCAGCGTCTTGCTGCCGACTTCACTATTCCAGCAGTAAAATCCCCGGAAATACAAATCCGGCGAACCGTCCGGCAAACGCCCCGCCTCGATCGGATTGGTATCGTCGACGAGAAACAGGAATACGTCCCGATCGCTGGCGTAGAGCGTCGTGGTATCCTTCGTCACTTCCACGACTGTGCGTCATGGTTGACCAATCCAAGACGCCCGGCACCTTCCAACACGTGTCGCCGGTACCGTTACCCGCGATCTTCATGACCGCGGCGATCAGTTCATGATCCCAAATGCGGCCGTAGTCTGGCCCGGTGACGGCGCGAAGCTCAACGCGACCGTCATTGGTCTCCAGCGTCTTCACGAGCTCGGCGCGATGTGACAGCAAGCCGTGTTGCAGGTTGATGGCCGATAGGGCCGCGGGAAGCTGCCGCAGATAGGAAATCGGCGCGCCGACAAGCGTAAAGGTCCGGCAAGTTCAGAAACCGTTCGTCATCGGGTCGCGCAAACCACTCAGACGACACGCGGCCAATCCGCTGACCGCGCGATACCTCCACGCGAAAGCCGCCGGAAGCAGGCTGTTGGCTTTGGGACAAAGTCATCATGTTCATGGTCATTTTCCTATGGACTGAGGTTGAAGCCCAGCGCTGCGCTGCAACCCTGCCCGTCGGCGGGACCTGGGGTAGCAAGGGCAAGGGCGGCCGGGGCGGAGGGGGATCACCCGCCTGGCACGGGCGCGCTAACAGCGCGCGTCTGCACGCGCCTGACGACGGCGTCGTCATGAAAATCCTTTGCGCGGAAGACCGGGGATACCGCCCCGGCCGGCACGGCGAGCCGTGCTTCGCCCTTGCGTGCGCGAGGGCGGAGCCCTTAGCAATCTCATCAAAAGAAAAAGCTCTCCCGTTCCTTCGAAGCGGCGCAAGAAACGAAAACGGCCCCGCCTCCGAGGAGGCGGGGCCGATAATCGCATGGGATCAATCGCCGCTGCGGCGCGACCAGATCAGGGTGAAGCCCTCGTCACCTTCGACCTTGACTAGCGAGGCGTAGATCGGGGCCGGGAAGCTCGGATCGTCGAGCTTGACCGAGAGGTATTCGCGATCGCTCTCGCGGGCGGTCTTCTTCCAGGCTGCGCCGAACTCGGTCGTACCGGCGAAGATGCGGTCAGGCGCCTTGTCGTGATCCTTCTCGGATGCCGCGAAGCTTGCCTTGATGTTCAGGGTCAGCGTCTTGATCGAGCCGGTGTAGCCGTTCTCCAAAGCGGTGAAGGTGCCAATGATAGCCATGGTGGGTCTCCGTCTGTTGCTCGGGCCGCGTCCATCGCAGCCTCGATGGCGATTCTTGGCCCGGGGAGCGATCAGCCCGCAGCCTTCAGCCCGCAGCGCAGCGGAGGACGGCGAAAAGCCTGCTTTTTTGCCTTCCGCGAGGAATGCCGCCTCTTCGCGGCAGGGGAAAAAAGTAGGCGCAGCCGTTGCGGGAAGGCGATCGAGGCCTCTTGCCGGCCCTCGGGCCTGATCAGCCCATTCGAGGTTGGGTTGGACGTGCGTCGTGAACGAACTGACAGAGAGAAGCATGCCGGCTGCAGCACCGCGGTACAACAACGCAGCGGGATCGATCTGACGCATGCTGACGCCTTCGCATCAACGGCAAGAAAGACGCAGCTTCGACAGATTTAGCGGACCCAATCGTACTCTCGTGCGCCTGATGGAAACCACGGTCGGGCCGGATCATTTGGCGGACGATTGGAAGGCAAGCAATGGTGCCCTTCCCCATTTCTTAACGTGAGCGACAGGGATAAGAAACTTTGACGGAGGGCCCGCGCCACGCGCTTCGTGGAATTTAGAACTTATGTACCAGCCTTGGTCTGTTCTTGATTAAGGCGTGTACACACATACTCACAACTCAGAAACACAGCGGATCGACGTCCATTCTATAGTTTTATTAGCCCGTGACAGACGAAAGCGGACATCACCGGACGTCTGTGCTTGGCAAGCCGACGACACTGCACCGGCCACCTCCGGGAAGTATCGGCTCAACGACCAAGAGGGTTATGGTTCTGTAGGGCCCTTTTCATAGGCGCCTGAAGTCGAACGACGATTTCTCCTGCTCGCTTACTGTCCTCAGCGATCATATTGAGGGTTCGCCGGACTTCCTCCAGATCTGGCCGTTGAGCGCTCAGCCAGGTTAAGCCGGCTTCTGCATTGATGATCGTCGCGGTGAGCGCGTTGACGATTGCACCATAGGTACTCACAAATTCCGCTGAGGCCAGCAATGGCGCTTCGCCCTTTCCGTCGCCCAGACCTGCTCCTAATTCGAAACAGGAGCGATGCAATGCCTTGGACGTTTGCCGGACCGCGTTTGTGGCCTTGCCATCGAGCACGACGTCGGCTTGTGACCCCATGGGCACGTGGCGGCCGACAGCCTTAAAGACAGCAGCGAACACGCGTTTTCCCATAACGAGCTGAAGCCCCGCTTGGATGGTACGGTGCTCGATGGCCCAGTTGTACCAACTCGGCGTCCACTTCCACAACATAGCTCACTCCTCTGGTGGGCTGCGAGAAGGATGCGGATCGGCCGGAGGAACGCTCTAAACGTCGATGTGGCGCACTTTTCCGGCCTGTTCTTTATGAGTTCTGAGGCTTCCATATTGGGCGAATTTAGACATCCGCGTCTTTTACGAGTACACGCCCCAATGGATGTGGTGTTCAATGTGCAGCTAGTTCTTCCTTGATTACTGCCACGTAATATGCTGCGCCGATGCCGAGGATTTGGTCATTGAAGTCGAAAGCCGACTGATGGAGGCCAGAGCCTGTCAGCAAAGGGCCTGCACCGATCCAGGCGTAGGCCCCCGGCCGATGTTGCAGCATAACGGAGAAATCTTCCGCACCCATCGACGGCCGAAAATCCGTGTCCACCGCGTCAGACCCGAGTACATTGCGTGCCGCTCGTTGCGCAACCAAGGCCTCGCGGTGTGAGTTCACAGTACTCGGCATCCGGCGCATATAGTTCAAAGCGATACTTACATCGAACGCTTGGCCGAGACCCGACGCGATTGCCTGCAATCGACTTTCGATACGATCTTGAACTTCATCCTTGAAAGTTCGAACGGTCCCACCGATCTTGATCTCGTCCGGGACAACATTGTGAACCTCGCCACCCTTAACAAACGTAATGGACGCGACTCCCTGCTCGAAGGGATCGATATTTCGCGCAACCACAGTCTGAATAGCCGAAATGAGTTTCCCCGTAACTACGGCTGGATCTCTCAAATAGTGGGGGAGCGCCGCATGCCCCCCTTGCCCCCTCACCAAAAAGTCGAATGTATCGAAGCGAGCCATCATCGGTCCTGGCTGCACTGCAATGCGTCCCTGATCCAAACCGGGCCAATTGTGTAGTGCATAGATTGCTTGGACAGGGAATCGTTCGAAAAGTCCTTCTTCGACCATTCGGCGACCGCCGCCCTCGTTCTCCTCTGCTGGCTGAAACACAAACACGACCTTTCCCGCGAATTCACGGTTCTGCGCCAGATGTTCTGCCGCGCCTAGCAGCATTGCCATATGGCCATCGTGGCCGCAGGCGTGCATCATGCCTTGGTGCTTCGATGCATACTTGATGTTCGAGGTCTCCGTAATGGGCAACGCGTCGAGCTCAGCACGAAGGCCGATCGCTTGATCGGATTGGATGCTACCTTCCAACACTCCAACGACGCCGGTGCCCGCGAGGCCTCGCTCGACCCGCAAGCCAAACTTACTAAGGCATGCAGCAACAAAGTCTGCTGTCTTCGTCTCGCGATAAGCAATCTCCGGTATCTGATGAAGCGCATGTCGCCATTCGCGCATACGTTGAACCGTCTCTTCTGATACGTGAAAATTCATGACTTTCTTTTGTCCGTCTGTCCTGTCACACAGCGAGCGAGAATTGAGACAAGCTCAACAACCATCGCACGAGGGTGGAGGCAGAAGACAAATAAGTCTTGGATGGATGAGACCTACGCTAAGCTGCAGCGCGCCAAGCAGACCGAAAGGTGCCAGGAGTCATACCAAATGTGCGGACGAATTCGCGTGTCAGGTGCGCTTGATCGTAAAATCCGGCGTCTAATGCGGCTTCTACTAGCGACGCTTGGCCGCGCAGCAGCGTTTTGGCACGATGGATTGCCAAGAGAGAATGAAAATTGTGGACGCTCGTACCGACCTCCTTGCGGAACCGCCGCGACAAATAGCGTGGCGAGATGGAGCAAGCGGCCGCAATCTCATCTAGATCGGATTGGAGCGTTCTTCGACGCGCGAGAATCGACGCAGCTTGTGCTGCAAGTGAGGAGCGGTCGTCTGGGAGATAGCCTAACCTTGGAGAAGGTGATCGCACTGCAAATTCCGATATGAACGACCAGCCTTCCTCATCGACTGGCGCAAATCGATGAACAAATCCGGCCGGAACCACAACGCTGTCGCCAGCTGACACTTCATAGAATTTGTCTCGCAGATACAGCCGCGCTCGTCCTGCTAGGAGATGCACGATCTCGTCGCCGGCATGGAAATGCGGGCGAAAGCGCCAGCAATGCTGACCTCCTTTGATAAATTCAGTGCGACCAACTTTCAACGGCAGTACGGACAGCGTCGTTCGCGGCTCTGATGCGGACTTGGGCGCTACCACGGTCGTGCTCCGAATTTGGATCCAAATCGATTGTCGTAGAAACTCCCCAGTCAAGAGTTTTAGCATACCGCCACAAGACTCCAAGAGACTAACCACGCAGCCTCGATGCTCGCTCCGGAACGGTACCAACAAGTTGGTCCCATTCATCCAAGACAGCGTCAATCATCGTCGAACACGAAAGTACCTCGTTGGTTGTCGCGCCTTCCCGCCGCTTGCAACGAGGGACAATGTTAGCGTGAGGCACCCTTTTTAGGGGTGGCCTCCCATGAAGATCTGCGCCACGAAGGCGCCGCCAACAAACGTGCCAGCGTTCGCCGCCAGCGAGACGACCACGATACGCCAGCCGAGCTTGCGGAATGCTGGAAGATCCTTTGAAATCGACAGGCCGGCGAGCGCGATAACGGGTGTCGCCAGTGCCAGAAAATTGATGCGATTGGTGACAGCGGCGACGTCGGCGGCGTAAGGCGTCGTCGGAAACGTCAATACCATTGCTAGGAGAGACACCGAGAGTACGGCAGGGAACACTCCCCCCGCGGCCCTGTACATTACGTATCCGACTGCGACACAGCTGAGAATAACCGCAAGACCTGCCACGGTGGAATAGTCGGGCAATGTCCTGAAAGCGAGGTAGTTCGCTGCAAGGGCGATCAAGCCAACTCCGACCCAAACCAGCACTATTTGAGCATTCGAAAGCTTTTGTTCGTCCTGCAAACGACCGACAGCGTCCGAGAGCCCATCCGAATAGGTTTCCACTACTGGCTTGCAAGCGCCGCGCCGGAAGATCGGCTCCAAGACCGCATAGGCCCAAACCGTGAAAGGAAGGGAAAGGAAGAGCGTGAAATAGGTCCCGATCGTGGTCGTGATTAGATTGCTGGCTGCCGCGAAGGCAGCCACTTCCTTGGCTATTTCGGGAGTCTGCTGAGCCGAGATTGCGCTTGCTGCTGCTGCCATCAAGCTACCCGACCCCATACCGGCGCCCATTGCCAGAGCGCGAGGGTGAAAGATGCCTAAGCTAGTTACGAGCGAGGCAAATAGAGAGATGAAGATCGTTCCAAATACAGTGCCTGTGATATACTCGGCCAGCACTCCGCGGCCCTCGGGGCTGTCCATCCCGTAACGTTCGCCGATAATCGCTAAGCTCGGCTCGCGCCCGACCGAAAACGTTGCACCAATCGCTTCGCGTTTGATACCAAGCAGCAGCGCGATCGGCAGCCCGACCATTGCCGTACCGAAGAAATGGCCAAACTCCTGGAACATCAGCGCCCATCCTGCATCAAGGATTCTCGGCAATGAGCCACCGACTAACAAACCGAGCTTCGCAATGAATAGCAATAGAGCAAGCTGAAGCCCGAGGCTCGCAAGCCGCTGCAAATTCATATCTAATCTCAGGGCACCCGGAAGTCGCGGCGATGCGATGCCCCAGACCACTCCGATCAGCATCGCCCACAGGAACGGCAACAATGTAATCCGGTACGCGCCGCCGAGCGGAATCGTCACCGGCCCCACCAATTCAGCCATCGCGACGCAAATTGCTGCAAACACTAAGAGCTTGACCAGATCCAGCGATTGCGCAACACGCGGCAAAGCCGCGAGCTTCATCTCCATCACTCCCTCCTGTAGTTCGTGATTGATTGCCTCCAAGCCAATCACCACAGTCGGGAAATAACTAGAGAGGTGGATCGCACCGTCTTGGATCGAACGGGCCTTTTTTGACGTCCGGCACATCGTTGCAGATGGCGATTTGCCGTGCTGGTCCCAATCATCCAAGACGGCTCGGTAATAACGCTGCAAGCCTCCTGGAGGCTGCAAGGAACACTAGGATTTTCAACAATGAGCGATCACACGCCGCCGTTTACTCTCGTTAACTCGCATCAACGTCGGACGTTTTGGATCGGTGGCCAGCGGCAATCAATAATCGCGGGTGAGGCCGAAACCAACGGCCGCTACACATTGTCTCATTCCCTCATTGAAAAGGGAGCGGGTGCCTCCGAGCATGTTCATGGCGCTGAGGCGGAGGCCTTCTATATCCTCCGTGGCGAGTTGAAGTTCACGATAGCGGGACAGAAGAAACAATTGCGCTGCGGCGATTTTCTGCATGTCGAGCCTGGGCTTGCCTATAGCTTTGATCCGGTAGGCGCTGAAAGTGCCGAAGTCTTGGTGATCTATGCGCCTGCCGGACTGGAACGTTTCATCGCGGAGGTTGGAATCGCTGATTCCAACGATGTATTGGCTTCCCGCGAGGCTGCTCTCCGTTCCGTTCAGGACGTGACCAGCATGAAGGAAGCCGCAACTTCCTACGGCCTTCGCTATCCGCCGAGGGTGGGCTCGTAGCCAATTGACAGCCATAGAGCATGCATCGACACTTCTGTCGTCGACTTGTCGAGTCTGTGTGACATTTGCACTTCGCCGTGCTGAATGAACTAAACAAGACGTTAGGCTGAATCGTTCAGCAGGTCGGCAATCAGAAGGGCGGCGTGATCAAGATCTGCTACAGCATGGGCGGCGCTCACCTGAATTCGAAGGCGAGCTCGACCTTCCGCGACTACGGGATATATCATCGCCGGCGCATAGACGCCTTTGCCACTAAGTGTAGAGGAAATCCGCCGAGCTCGATCCTCGCCCCCGATCATTAAAGCGGTGATTGCGCTGTCGCTGTCCAGAAACGGCAGGTCATGAGAGCGGAAGCTGGCCCGCAGATAAGCGAGGTTGGCCGACAGGCGATCTAGGAGCGCGGGATCAGATTGGCAGATTTTGAGTGCGGCGAGTGCTGCTGCAGCATTTGCTGTCGTCATGCCCATGGTGAAGATAAAGCTTCGGCTATGAGCCCTGAGCCGAGAAACGACATCGTTCGAGCCGGCGACGAAGCCTCCGCTGGCGCCGCCCAGCGCCTTTGAGAATGAACCGGTCAATACGAGCCCCACAGAACCGTTGGGTAGGCCACGGAAGGGCGCCGTCCCCCGGCCATTCGGCCCGACAACACCTAGCGCATGTGCCTCGTCGACCATCAGTTGAGCATCGTACCGCAACGCGAGCGCATAGATCTCTTGCAGCGGAGCGGCGCCTCCTTCCATACTGAAAACGCCATCCGTGACGATAAGCCGGCGGTGCGCCTTGGTAGTCTTCCGCAACACGACCTCGAGGTCGTTAATGTCTCGATTCTTGTAGGGAAGCACGTCGGCGCGGCTGAGTCGGCACCCATCGATAATACTAGCGTGGTTCAATCGGTCGGAGATAATGACGTCGCCCGCTTCGGCGAGCGTGGTCAGGACGCCGGCGTTGGCGCAGCCGCCTGACGAAAATAGGAGAACATCTTCCACTTGGAGGAAAGACGCGAGAGTTTGGCGCAACTCCTCATGAAGGACCGTCGTCGCAAAAGCGGGATAGATTCCAGTCCCGGTCCCATAAAGCTTAATCGCCTCGCTCGTCGCAGCGAGGACTCGCTCATCAAGGGAAAGACCGAGATAGTCATTGGAACCGAGCATTACCGTGTCGGCGCCATTGACGATGATCCTACCGCCGCGACGTTCGCTGATGATCTTTCTACCTGCTGCATCGATCATCATGAAAGGGCCTCATCCAGGGTACGAGGCAGCGCCCGAGCAACAAGTTCAGTCCAGTACCGCAATACGATCGGCACGATGCCGTCATTGAAGACGTATCGATCGCCATGAAGCCCTTCGCCGGGGCCAACCTCGCCCGAGCCGATCCACGCATAGGAGCCGCCGACCGCCCTAATCATGAAAGCGAAATCCTCGCAGCCGAGGCTGGGGCTGAAATCAATCAAGGTATTTTCTTGACCCACGACCCAAGCGGCGGTCGCTGTCGCTAGCGCTACGGCCTCTGCCGTGTTCACCACGGGAGGATAGCCCCTCCTATAGTCGAGCTTTCCATGGACGCTGTACGAAGCGGCGATGCCCAGAGCAATCTGATCCAACACCTTCTCGCAATGCGCCGAAAGGGTCGGGTCGAAGAAGCGGCATGTCCCTTGAAGCCTCATCTCGTTGGGAATGATGTTGCCGACATTCCCGCCGTGGACTTGGGTAAGGCTGACAACGAGGGGCATTTGCGGGTCGACCGAACGGCTGACAATGCGTTGCACCGCGTTGATAAATGCCCCGGCCGCAAGAATCGGATCATCGCCCAAATGCGGCATGGCCGCATGGGCGCCGAACCCTAAGAAAACCAGACCGAAATTGTCGACTGCCGCCATCTGGGGTCCGACGCGAGTGGCGATCGTGCCGAATTTTTGGCCTGGCCAGTTGTGTACGGCATACATGGCTTCGACTGGGAACCTCTCAAAGAGGCCATCCTCGATCATACGCATGCTCCCGCCGTCGTTCTCTTCCGCAGGTTGGAAGACGAGGTAGACGGTGCCATCAAAATTAGGATTCTCACTCAGAAGCTTAGCGGAACCAAGTAGCATCGCCGTGTGACCATCATGTCCACAGGCATGCATCAAGCCCTGACGTTTGGAGGCGTAGGGGAGACCGGTTCGCTCGACGATGGGCAGCGCGTCCAGCTCGGCCCGCAGGCCAATGGCCCGCTTGCCACTCCCGTTCTTCAGCACGCCAACAACGCCGGTGCCGGCGATCCGTTCATGCACCTCAAGGCCAAAGCTTCGCAATTGATCAGCTACGAAGCGCGCCGTCTCATTCTCCTGGAAGCCAAGTTCTGGATTGGCATGGATCTGATGCCGCCAGGCGATCACCTCTGGTGATATCACCGCGATCGGGTCATTATGCAGCATTGGCTCGCTCCTGGTGTGCGATCATCTCAAATCTCAAGGAACGAGATAGCTTTGTGCCGCAGGAGTCTTGAACGAGATTGACCAGCCGATGAGCAAGGACTTGCAAGAAGAGCAAGAGTTCTGGCGCCACCCGCGCTTCCGTGACCTGGGTCTCTTGAAGGCAAAGTTCACGAAGCACCGGTATGACCGCCATACTCATCCAAACTACGTCATTGCGCTAATCACCGCAGGCGCTGAACGCGTCAAAATTGGTCGAGAAACCGTCGTTGCACCAACGGGTACACTGCTCGTGGTCAACCCCGAGGAATGGCACGATGGGGAGTCTGGATGCCCCGATGGCTGGTCCTATCGCACCTTCTATCCTCAAGTAGAGTTCCTAACACACGTCGCGGTGGAGCTCGGGCGCAGCGAATCTCCCATATTTCGGCAGTCGGCGATAGACGATCCGCAACTGAGGGATGCGATGACACTGGCTCATCGGTTGTCGCGGAGCGATGACATACTGGCGGCCGAGACGGCGATGCTGGTCGCCTTGCGCCATCTCATCTTGCGGCATACGCATCCGCAAAGCCCTCCGGAATTCGTCGAGCATTCAAATGCCCGGCGTCGAATGGCTGTCTACCAAGAGTTAGTCGAAAAAAGATTGTGTTTCAGTATTGATCTGCAACAACTTGCGGCGGCTGCCGGTGTTACTCGTTTTCAGGTCATTCGCGACTTCAAGAAGGTGGCTGACCTTACCCCAGCCGCTTTCATTCGTGATCGCCGACTTCGGCGCGCAAACGCCTTGATCGAGGCTGGAGCAAGTCTGGCCGATGCGGCCGTCGGAGCCGGCTTCGCGGATCAAAGCCATCTCTCCAGAATATTTCGCGCCGCTCACGGATTTACGCCCGGGATGCTTAAGAGAGCGGTGGCCTGAGTACGCATCAACATGACAAATAGTGCAAACTGACCTTCAATCCCGTCTTTTAGCGGGCTGCACTCATTGAGCACAGGCGGAGCGGGCTTACCTGCAACCGGCTCCATTTGAGACAGCAATACTTGGAGCGGCGCGACACAACCATTTCTTGTCTGCGAAGCACTGATACCCCGCGCACGTCGATCGCAACGGGCGAGATCAAGGGTCAGACCGATCATCTCGAGCCTTGGCGTGTTTGAGATCAGCAAGACGCCGAGATCGCCGTGCGCCCGGTGCCGGACGGGACCATCGAAGGCGCGTCGGGGTCGCGCCAGTCGTCGACCGCTCCTGCCACCATCTGTGCGGTCGCGGCAGACAGGGTCCAGCCGAGATGACCATGGCCCGTATTGTAGAACACGCCGGGGATCCGGCCGGCACGCACCACCGGCATCATGTTCGGCATCATCGGACGCAAGCCCGCCCATGGCACGATCTTTGAGGTATCGATGCCGGGGAAATGCTGCCGCACCCAGTCGACCAGCGGCTGGATCCGGTCGGCGCGAATGTCGCGGTTGAAGCCGTTGAACTCGGCGGTGCCCGCGACGCGGAAGCGGTCGGCGCCGAGCCGGCTAGTAACGATCTTCGCAGCTTCATCGAGCAGGCTGACGGTCGGTGCAGCGTCCCGGCTTTGCGGCGCATCGAGCTGCACGGTGATCGAATAGCCCTTTACCGGATAGACGTTGACGCGATCGTTGAGCATGCCGGCGAAGTGGCGGCTCGCCACGCCGGCGCAAATCACGATTCCATGCGCCTGTAACTCGTGCCGCGTCGCGATGTCAGCATCGGGCGAAGCGGCTTCTCTCCAGCCGATGCGGAAGCCGTCATCGCCGCGCGAGATCGCATCGACATCGGCTTCGTGGATGAAGGCCGCGCCGCGGCGGATGCAGGCGTCGGCGAGCCCGCGGGTGAACTTGTGGATATCGCCGGTCGCATCCGATGGCGTGAAGAAGCCGCCATAGCAGGCCGTCTGCAGCGCAGGCTCGAGGCTGCGGATTTCGTCCGTCGTCACCGGCCGGCGGTCGAGCCCGCCTTGTTGCAGCAGCGTGTTGACCCGCAGGCCCGTTTCGAAACCCGCCTTGTCGTGGTAGACATGCAGGATGCCGCGGCGTTCGAGATCGAAGGCGATATTCTCGCGCTCGGCGATCGAGAACAGATGCTTGCGCGCCTCGATGGCGAGCCGCGTGGTCTCGATGGTGTTGGCGCGATAGCGGCCGATGTTGCCGACGAATTCGCCGATCCAGGAATATTTGTGCCAGCTCGGCTTCGGATTCATCAAGAGCGGCGCGTCGCTTCGAAGCATCCAGCGCAGCCCCTTGAGGATGGTCCCGGCGTTGTTCCAGACTTCCGCGTTGCTGGCGGAGAGCTGTCCGCCATTGGCGAACGAGGTTTCCATCGCGGCGTAGCGATGCCTGTCGAGTACAGTCACCCGGTAGCCACGTTCGAGCAGGGCATAGGCCGTCGTCACGCCGGTGATGCCGGCGCCAATGATCGCAATGTGAGGCATAATGGTCTTCAAGCTCCCGTGGGTTAGAGTCGCCGAACCGCCGGTGAAACCGGCTGCTTCAGCGCCCCATCTGTCACGGTACCTGAGAGCTTGATCCGCATCGGGCCTGGGCCCGCAAGCGAACTATCCCCTTCGGTGGACGTCACGGCCCTTGATCAGCGGCCATGTCCGTCTCTCTCCAGATCGTCCTGACGATACGGTCCTTTTGCCTGAGAGTTTCCGGGGCGGTTGCTCCGTCGGCGCCGAAGCCAACTGCACGAATGCAATTGCTTCGATCTCTCCCGCATCGTCGCGTTGGACGGCCGGACCGTAAGCGAAGCCTCAAAATTGGACAAGGCTAAATTTCGATCCGGCAATGCCATCGTGTTGTGCAGTGCAAATCGATGTCAGTCCAGCGTCGCCAGCAGCGCTGCCATCAGGCGGCCGCGGTCGGCGATGCTTTCGACCTCGATGTGTTCGTTGAGTGTATGCGCATCGGCGCCGCGAACGCCGGGGCCGTCGAGCGTAGGATTGCCCATCGCGCCGGTGAAGTTGCCGTCGCGCCGGCGTTTGGTTCTACACCGGGCGTGAACTCGCCGGTCACCTTGATGGCTCATTGACGAAGCGGATTTCCTCTTTTGAAATGGTTGTTGCTTCGCCTAAAAGCGAAACGGCCGCGCGCCTGACCGGCGTGCGGCCGAAACTTTCTTGGACTGGCCGGGACCGCTCGCGCAGCCCCTCCTCTGGTGTCACTCCGCCGCCTCCGAATATGCTTCACCACCTTGCGGCTCGTTTGGCGAAGCCGACCGAGTCTCTGGCTTGGCCGTTCTTAGCAGGGAGGGCAGCCAACCGGTCGCTGCCAGCAACTGTGCGGCGGCTTCCGCCATCTCGACCTTCTTCATATCCACCATACGTTCGGCCGCCTCGCCGCTCACGCCTTCGCTAACCGCCTCCAGAATGCGCGCTTTGGTGATGCGACCCAGATAGCTGCGCACCGTCGGCCGCCAGTATCCGGTCATGTCGAGAGACACAGCTTCCGCCATCCGGTCGGCCGTTGCCAATGCCTGCGGTCGCCGCTCCCACGGCAATCTGACCGCGTTGACGGTCAATGCCGTGCAATGCGCAAACAAGGCCATGCGGCTAACGTGGTCGAGTTCGGCCACGAAGGTCCAAAGGCTGGTGACGTCCCGGGGCATTTGCCTTGCCCAATTGGCATGGCGATCCGCCCAAGCCATGCCGGTCGGTGTATCCTCGATGCCGTCCGCGTGCCCAGCCAAATCTGTCTTGATCGGCTGGATGCCGACGACATGCGCATCCGCACCGAGATAGAAAATTTGGGCGGCGAGCGCATGCGTCACCGCCACGACGGCAGTTTCGGGCTGTTCGCTCAAATTGAGACGCAGTCCCAAGGTACGATGTGCCGTGAGGTCCCGAACGAGAACGTCAGATAGCGGTCGGTCGTCGTCCTCTTCCTCGGCAACCACTTCTTCTCCACCATCACCCTGCGACGTTGGGCCATCTGTCTCGCCGCCCTCGTTCGGTGTCTGCGCGTCGATCCCCTCCTCGGTTTCGGCCTGGGGCTTCTCGTCTGCAGGGCGGATGAACCCGCGCTCGATCCGAATGGTCCCGTCGTGATTGAGGATCACGAAAGCGCCGCCACGCGCGATGTCATCAGGATCGTAGGCCTGCCGCTTCGCTTCCAGCCGCTCGATTTCGGCCTCAAGCCCGCCGAACCGCGCATCCACGTCGTCAGCAAGTTCTTCGGCCCCCTGATGCTCTTCCGTCAACCGGTCGAATACCGTCTGCACCGTTGTAAGAGCGGCCTGATCTTCCGCCGAAAGCTCAACCTGATGCGGGTAGGTTCGCCGCATGCCGTGCGCATGCGGGAAATCAAGCTTGGCCTCCGTCCATTTCCAGCCCTCGGCTGCCCGCACGGCATCGGCCTCACGGCCGAGCTTTGCAGTCACCAGCAGATCGAGCAGCGCTACGTCTTCCAGATACCCGCCGCGATCTTCGGTGAAGAGGTCGCGAAGGATCGAGCCGCCTGCTTCCGTGTAGGCCTGCATCCCGACAAAGCGCGCGCGGCGATCGGTTGCGGCAACGTGGGTTTCGGTGAGCATGCGGCGGATGGTGCTGGCGTCGCGGTTATAAGACAGCCGCTCGTAGACGCCCTCCTGCCGGGCATGATCGTCGGTGATGGCGAAGGCCATCAACTGTTCAAGGGTCAGATCGCCATCGCGATAGACCTGCATCAGTTTCGGGGAGACCGCGCCCATCCGCAGGCGTTGACGCACAACATGCGGCGTCACGCCGAAACGGGCGGCAATTTCCTCTGCGCCGAAGCCCCGCTCTTCCGCCAGCTTCTTGAAGGCTTCGAACTGATCGGCGGGATGCATGTTTTCGGGGGTGACGTTTTCGTCCAGGCTGATTTCGTGCGGATCGTTCGCGGTGTCGACGATGCAGCGGATGGGTTCGGTCTTCTTAATCTCCTTCCGCTTCACTCGCAAAAGCTGGGCAAGCCGCCTGCCCTCGCCGATGGTCACGAAATAGAACCCCGTGGGCGCTCCTTCTCCGTTCAACTCGGGCTCAACCACCAGATTTTGCAAGATACCCTTAGCGGCGATGCTAGCCGCATAGGCCTCAATCGCTGCTTCACTGTGCGGCATCTTGCGCGCGTTCTTCGGCGACTCTTTGAGTTTGTTGAGTGGAGCGAAAATTTCCGTCCCGCTCTCAGGGATGGTTTCAACGTGCTTGGCCGATATGGTCAATCTCCCTTTTCGGCTTTCATGGGTGCAAGGCGCACTCCGCGCCTGCGCCCCTGCGCGTCGGCGAGACCGGGGGTAGCAAGTGCCAGGGCGAACCGAGCGGAGGGGGATCACCCGCACGAAGGGCCGCTCGCAAGAGCGGGTCTGCACGGGCGCATGCCAGGCGTTCAGGAGAGTGAGTGATCAGAAAATAGCGCGGAAGACCGGGGAGACCGCTCGGGGCGGCGCCAGTTTTGGCCGGCGCTTTACCCTGACGCGCGCGAGGGGCGGAGCCCCTTAGGCGGCTTGCCTCAAGGAGCGCTTTACCGCCTTCCAATCACGTTCAAGACACAGGACCACCTGCGAGAGCAGCCCACGAAGTAAGAACCAGAAATAGATTCGAAGCTAGGAATATGAGTAGGATGCGCAACATCTTTATTCTCCATCTCTTTGAGAGGCTAGAGCTAGCGTAGACGCCATGTAGGGTGGAGCGAAGACGGCATCATCCCACTGTGGAGGCTTCCATTTTTTGAGATGCTCAACCGAGTGGTAGTCAGCGGGAAGCACTATGCTAAGCGTGATGTTGGCATAGATGCGCAAGTCGAGATCTGCCGAGATGGGCTTGTTACTTCTCGTCTCCTATCCGTACAAATCAAAGCAGGCGATTCCTATTTCACAGAGCCCACCGCAGACGGATGGACATATCGCGACAGCAAGCACCTGGATTACTACTTAGCGCATTCGCTCCCCGTACTCGTGTATCCGAAGAGCAAAGAAGCTTGGTGGCAGCACGTTTCAGAGACGACTGTTAGGCGAACAAATAGGGGCTGGACGCTATGCGTGCCGCGGCATCATCCACTCGGCGAGCAGGCCAGAGTGCCACTTGAGGAGATCGCGCAAGTGGTTCCGGCTGAGGAGAGGGTGAAGATCGGAGCCGTGAAGCCTCTCCGCCCTGGCGTCGCGGATTTCGCGTCGATTTACGACGTACTTCATTCGGCAAGGCGGGAGCTCTTTTTTGTAAGTCCTTACATCTCGCCTGAGTTCGTCGCGATTTTGGATTTCCTGAGCACGAGGGTGCCAATCCGCGGTATTGTGGCGGAAACACCAATCTCACTTGACGCGGCGTCCATTCTCGCTGGTCGGTCTCAGCTCGCACTCAGATGTCTTGCTCGGCAGTCGAGAATGCTCCATGAAAAGTTGATCATCGTAGACAAAAAGGTTGTCTGGATTAGCTCAGCTAACCTCACTTGGCGTGGCATTATGAGGGCGCTTGAAGTCTTGCATGCCTCCACAGATGGGAAGACAGTGCGGAACGGCCTCCGTCACTTCGAAGATATTTGGGATCGATCTGTGCCCCTGAGCACTATCGTTCAAGAGCGCTCTTAGTTCATGGCCCTGCCACACCGTATTGGCATCCTTTCGCCGGAGCTTGTTTGCTTTCATGAAGCCGGTCATGTCGTTACCGCCGCCACAATTGGGGCGAGAGTCGCCCGGGTTTCTTTTCTCGACGGCCCGCCGCCGCACGGCGTCAGCAGCATTGAACGGACGCCGCCTCAGGCACCGTTCATTGCCTGCGGCGGCTTTGCCGCTGAGTACTTTCTTGCCCAGGCGAAGCGCCTTATAGACGGTTCCGGGAATGTGGCTGACGCAAGCTTGTTCCTGTCGGAAGCTCAGCAGAACGCCCAGGAGGACGTTCGAAATTTTGTTAAAGGCATGATGGCGATGAATGCTTTCGTCGGCGACCCCATGGATGATTTCGTCGGCATGGCCTTGGGAAACGTCTACCACAATATTGATTTCGCCCTCGTCGAGAAGGTCGCCTCCGCTTTGCTCGAAAAAAGGGTTCTCGACGAGGAGCAACTATTTGCGCTCCTCGGCTCGCGAAGATCACGGCTTTTGGTACTGTCCAGAATCTTTCT
>NZ_LBJW01000080.1:0-28757 GCF_028128865.1 Bradyrhizobium sp. CCBAU 11357
CACAACTCTCTGAAACCGGAGCCGTCGCCTGATCAAAAGTGCGAAAGATTCTGGACAGTACCCTCAATATCGCGCTCAGGGCTAAGGTCTGACTAGGCATTCACAGAGCCGGCACAAGCTGTAGTTCGACTGCTTCGGATTCCTGGCCGGCCCTTTCGATACTGAGTCGCCAACCGAATAACTGCAGCCGACGATAATTGCATGCAGTCGTACCGGACAAGCCGAGTCTCACTCGCCACGAGCTCCGCAACAATCTGCGCCTTTTCCTCGTCGCTGCACTTCTCGTACGTTGGCTGTCGGTGAAGGCCTCATCCACGATCTAGCTCAGTGGCAACATTATGCACTGTGCCGTTCCAAGCCTCACGGTCGAAGTTTGCCGCCCAGCTGGACTACAAAGCCGTTTGAGAAGTTACTTGCCGAATAATGCGAGGTGACATTCTTCTCCTCGACGGAGCGAGCGCATGCGGGCATTGAGCTCGATCTGGAAGACGGCCGCCCGGTAGTGCGGATCTGATCCCAGTCTCGCGCCGGAAACAACCCGCGCGCGACACGACGTTGGTCGGACTGGATGTATGAGATGTTCTCTCTGCCACGCTCGCACTACTGGTTGAAGTTAGCAGAAACGTGACTCGGCGCCAAAATCCCCACGCATACTCGGGGCAAGCGCTGTCCCTACCACGTGCTGCTAACTTCAACATCAATGTAGACGGGGGAGCTTTCCGAAAGCTGACGAAACCGAGGCGATGCATCAGGCGAAAGCGAGCCGTGCGGGGGAGGCCCTCCTGTCGTGAACCCCGCCACCCGCCTAGCGGAAGAGTCACTTAAAAGTATCGTTGAGTACAGACACAAGCTCTTCCTTAAAGAGGTCGAGAAAACTCGCATATGCCATGTGCCAGCGAGATGGTGGCAGCAGGACCCTTAAAGCACACCGTGCCGACGGGGTCGCTTCGATCCAGGTTAAGGCTAGGAAGTTACGGACAATGACGTCGATGCAATGGATACAGCGAACGATGCCGTGGCGGAGCTGAGATCGATAGACTTTTGCAAAGAGAGAGCTAATCCGCCGTGCTCTCCTGGTGCGGTGAGCCGGAACAGTCCATGCCTTGCCAAAACCCTGTGTACGGTCGGAGGGAAGGCTCGGCGGTCATCCGCGTCTGCGAAAGTCAGCTGACTGAGCCCAGGGATGAAACTGGAGTATCGTGCAATTGCATGCCCTTCAGCTAAGCGTTCCTGCGTCTCCCCGTGAGCGTAAACTTTAGTGTACATGGCCATAAGATCACAATGATCCTGACCGCGTTTCGTGCCAATTCATCCGACAGGCTACGTTGGCCAGACATTGGTATAGTGTGGATGCAGACGCAGTATCGGCGCATTGCCGAGGGCCGGAGTGTCTTGCGGCCGCCCCGCCGGCGAGTTCTTTTGCAAAGCACCCCACCGTTCCCATCGGATACCCTATAGATTGGACGCAAAGCAAGCCGTGCGACTTTGGTGTGCGGTCATTCTAAAGCATGTCCTGCCCCGAGCTCCGCAGCAGGGGAGTTGAGGGGAGCCCCCTCCGCGAGGACCAATGAGGGGCAGAATAATCATCGCACTTTCCGCAAAATACCTTGCGATTTTTGAGAATGTTCTCCGGGTTTAACAAGCCCTTAGGCGACAAAATGTAAGTGCAAAACGTCACGAAAGGCATTTCGTCTCTTCCAGTTATGCGACAGGAAAAGAAAGTGGGCAAGGAGGTGGAAAGCGGGGCAGGCGGCGCCGGCGCTTACCGCACGCCAAGGGTTCGAACATTTGGATGAGCAGAGGCAGCTTCGTGAGTCAAAATAGCCGGCTTGCTCCATCGTCGTACCGGACGCGGTACTGTCGTCGCGAAGCACATGAAATTTGAGTCGTGGTCCTGCCGCTGCGCACATTGGATAGGATGGACCGGACCTTCGGGGACTGGCAACCGGCGACCGGCCGCTCCATGCAAAAAACCCTGACACTATTGCTAGGGTTTCGCATGTCATCGAGAACTTGAGAAGGTGGATCAGAAGTCCATGCCGCCCATGCCGCCGCCCGGAGGCATCGCGGGGCCAGCGCCGCCCTTCTTGGGCAGCTCGGCAACCATCGCTTCCGTTGTGATCAGCAGCCCGGCCACCGAGGAGGCGTTCTGGACCGCGATGCGCACGACCTTGGCCGGGTCAATGATGCCTTTGGAGAGGAGGTTGCTGTACTCGCCTGTCTGCGCATCGAAGCCAAAAGAGTACTGCTCGTTATCGAGCACCTTGCCGACCACGATCGAACCGTCTTCGCCGGCATTGATCGCGATCTGGCGGGCCGGCCAGGACAGTGCTTTGCGCACGATCTCGACGCCGGTCTTCTGGTCGTCGTTCTTGGTGCGCAGGCCCTTGAGCTGCTCGGAGGCACGGAGCAGGGCGACGCCGCCGCCCGGAACGATGCCTTCTTCCACGGCCGCGCGGGTCGCATGCATCGCGTCATCAACGCGATCCTTGCGCTCCTTCACCTCGACCTCGGTGGCGCCGCCGACGCGGATCACCGCGACGCCGCCCGCGAGCTTGGCGAGACGCTCCTGGAGCTTCTCACGGTCGTAGTCCGAGGTGGTCTCCTAGATCTGCGCCTTGATCTGGGCCACGCGCGCCTCGATGTCGGCCTTCTGGCCGGCGCCGTTGACGATCGTGGTGTTCTCCTCGTCGATCATCACCTTCTTGGCGCGACCGAGCATGTTGAGCGTGACGTTCTCGAGCTTGATGCCGAGGTCTTCCGAGATCGCCTGGCCGCCGGTCAGGATCGCGATGTCCTGCAGCATGGCCTTGCGGCGATCGCCGAAGCCCGGAGCCTTCACGGCCGCGACCTTCAGGCCGCCGCGCAGACGGTTCACGACCAGGGTCGCGAGCGCCTCGCCCTCGATGTCATCGGCGATGATGACCAGCGGCTTGCCGGTCTGCACCACGGCCTCGAGCAGCGGCAGCAGCTCGCTCAGCGAGGAGAGCTTCTTCTCGTTGATGAGGATGTAGGCGTCGTCCATCTCAACGCGCATCTTGTCGGCGTTGGTGACGAAGTAGGGCGAGATGTAGCCGCGGTCGAACTGCATGCCCTCGACCACGTCGAGCTCGGTCGCGAGCGACTTGGCTTCCTCGACGGTGATGACGCCCTCGTTGCCGACCTTCTTCATGGCGTCGGCGAGGAACTTGCCGATCTCGGCGTCGCCGTTGGCCGAGATGGTGCCGACCTGGGCGATCTCGTCGTTCGAGGTGACCTTCTTCGAGTTCTTCTCGAGGTCGGCCACGACGGCTTCCACCGCGAGGTCGATACCGCGCTTGAGGTCCATCGGGTTCATGCCGGCGGCGACCGACTTGGCGCCTTCACGCACGATTGCGGCGGCCAGGACGGTCGCGGTGGTGGTGCCGTCGCCGGCAGCATCCGCAGCTTTCGAAGCCACTTCGCGCACCATCTGGGCGCCCATGTTCTCGAACTTGTCGTCGAGTTCGATATCCTTGGCAACGGCAACGCCGTCCTTGGTGATGCGGGGAGCGCCGAACGACTTGTCGAGCACGACGTTGCGGCCCTTTGGACCAAGCGTAACCTGTACGGCGTTGGCGAGAATGTCGACGCCGCGCAGCATACGATCTCTCGCATCTACTCCGAACTTCACGGTTTTGACTGACATAGAGAATTCCCTCAGTTCCGTTTCTTCATCCTTCAGCGCCCCGGTGGGCTCTCCTCAGGAGGGTGAGCTGTGCGAGCCCAGGATTAGGCGACTTTCTTCTTGGAGAACACATCGGTGAGAACGCCCATAATGTCGCTCTCCTTCATGATCAACAGGTCTTGCCCATCGATCTTGACCTCGGAGCCGGACCACTTGCCAAACAGCACCCGCTCACCGACTTCGATGTCGATCGGAATTAGCTTGCCGGCCTCATCGCGGCCGCCCGGCCCAACTGCAATGACTTCGCCCTGGGAGGGCTTTTCCTTGGCAGTGTCGGGAATGATGATGCCGCCAGCGGTCTTCTCTTCTGCGTCGATGCGCTTGACCACGACGCGGTCGTGAAGCGGACGGAAAGTCATAGAGGTCTCCTGAGCTTTTCAACAGTTGAAGTTAGGCACAATGTGACAAGTAGACTGTAGCAAGAGTCAGGCCAGAAATGCGCTGAGCGATTTATCCTTCTCGTTCTGCAAAAGCATTGCCCGGCAGCGTGTGTGTTTGTCCGGAAGCAAACGCGCTGAGGTGCACAGCCCGCCCGGCTGTTGTGAAAATGACATTTGCGCTTCTTCGAAACACCGCAGAGAGACCCGGGACACTTCAACGTTGCTCAGCCGGCGGTTGCACTTATCGAGAGGCCTCGGGTTTCGACGACGTCGGGATTGCATATGATTGCCTGACGGTACAATCTAGCAGTGTGGCCGGCGAAGCGTGCGGTCTACAAGCTTTATCGAAGAGCGGCTCGCAAAATGTACCGTACTCGTGCATGCGAGTATGTATGCAACGATCTCGAGAAAATCGGGTGCTGTTCTTGTAAGAGGTGGCGTGCTCCAAGGCAGGTCACCATCGAATTGTATCGGATTGCCCGTGTCCAACCGTGGCAGGGCGCTCAAAGCCTACCGAATTGACCCTGGTCATTCGTCCGCCGACAGCACTTGAAGAAAGTTGCACGCGCCACGAAAGCTTGATTGCGCCGAGCGATGCGTGCGTCGGGGCTTTCGCCGACTTCGTTCCTCGCCCACGAGCCCGAGCGAAAGACCGCCGGGAGCTACTGGCAGCGAATCTGAGATGGCGGCCATCAGTCGGCCGAGCACATTCTGCGCAATTGGCATCCATATCTGACAGGTGACGCTCAAACGAGGGCGCTCTTTCGGCAACTCGAAAGAGCTAAAACGACGATCTGGCTCACTGAGGCCGCACTTTCCGACGATGGGTTCGAGATTTGCATCGCGAGGGATAGCCCCTCCGGTTGAGGCCGATGGCATCCAAACAGCTGTCGTGGATCAAGAGGACTGGCGGATAAATGAATCTTATACCTTGATATACGTTGTGCAGCGGCTTCTGGCGTGTGATGGCGGCTTCGAAAGTCACCAGATCTCCGCGCACCATGGGAAAGCAGCTGTGTCGTCCGTAGAAGTACATCAGCACATCGTCTCACTTCTTCAGAAGCCGAATCCAGTCATCCTGGATATCGGCTGCAATGACGGGACTGATACGCAAAAGTTCCTAGAACTGTGCCCGCAACCCCAGCTCTACTGCTTTGAGCCGGACCCCCGAGCGATCGCGCGCTTCAAGAAGAAGCTCGGCCCATCCCTCAATAGGGTGAAGCTGTTTGAAATCGCCATCAGTGATCGAAACGGAACGATCGACTTCCATCCAAGCAATGCAGATGGCGATGCGAAAGATTGGGACCTATCCGGTTCAATACGCCGTCCAAAGAACCATCTTACTGAGTACGATTGGGTCCGGTTTGATCACCCTGTCTCGGTTGAGACACGGCGGCTGGACGACTGGTGCAGCGAAGCCAAGCTGGACGGAGTCGATTTTATCTGGATGGACGTTCAGGGAGCCGAGGCCGACGTTATCGCCGGCGGTATGCGGACCCTGAGCAACACTCGTTTCATCTACACCGAATATAGTGACCGCGAGCTCTACGAAGGGCAGTTGTCCCTGCAAGCCATTCTTAACTTGTTGCCAGCATTTGAAGTGGCGGCGCACTATCCGCGCGCAGTGGAAGGTGATGTTTTGCTCAAAAATACGCGTGCCTAGCGGCTACTCATCTCGAGCGTCTCATTCGTGGCCTGACCAGCGGAGTCTATGCTGGCCACAGCTGCACAACGTTGATCATCAAGGCGAGTGGTTATCGCGAGCCGGACAGGCGGTGTGGCTGCGGTTGCCATTGGGCCGGCGTGCACGTCGGCCGATCCATCGGGAGCGGCCAGCGCCATCGCAGTCCTCGGGTCCACGCGGTCCTGAGGAAGGCAGGGCCGTAGGCTACCGTGGCGATCGAACGGCCGATGTAGCAGCACGGCGCTCGCGCGCCCTTGGCGCCGCTACGTCGGTTCGGCTCCACCGACACTCGCCAGGATCTAACGCCGATCACGCCGAACCTGATCGCACGGCTTCACCGGCGCAGCCAAAACGGTCCGGCTTGCCGATATCACTCCATCCAAACGGCATAGGGCTGGCTGTATTGGCGGCCGCCATGGATCTCTTCAGCCGCAAGATAGGCGGCCGGGCGAACGCGACCTCATGCGGGCCTAAGCGTCTCTTCCGCGCCGATCGATGACGAGTCGCCAGCAGCGGGCAAGAGCGGATTGATCGAATTTTCGATCGGAGGTGTACAGTACGCGTTAGATTAAGGTCGCACGGCCGTTGCCAGCGCTGGCGTGCCGCATCGATGAGCCGCAAGGGTGAGTCCCAGGATAGTGTGCGCCATGGAGAGCTTCTTCCGCACCGTGCGCCCCAAGCGGCAAGTAGGGAACCGGTGCGAGAGCCGAGCCCGCTTGGCGGGTGGTTTGGAGAGTTCGTGAGTTGAACCGCGAGCCGTTGCGCAGAAGTTCAGGTGTATCCTGCTCGGCAACGTCAAGGATCGGGGCAGGGGCCAAGAGGCTTATAAGGGCACTTATGTTTGGACAACGAAGGGGTAGTCCAGGATATGGAGCGGGATCAAGGGGGAGCCCAGCGGTGTCTTTGTTCACATTGAAACAAGGGGCCATGTCCTCAGCGGCAGACCACATCATCACGCAAGTGCGGTGATCCGTTGGCGTGGCGTGTGGCTTCCCCGTGCGTGCCCCACTTTATGGAAAGCCTGGCTGTATTGCACTTCCCAGCAGGGCGCGACCAGCTCTCTGGAGCGTTCCCTCGTTTAAAGCTGCGTGCTGGGCAACCACGAAGCTGTCGCACATGGCCCGTGCTAGATTGCTGGTGCTATAGAGCGCCTCAGTTCCAGCAAGACCGCTCGCAATCCTGCAGACCTCTGCCCCCTGCCGCGCGGCGTTCGTCGCGGCGAGCCGCATTAGCGTCGTGGTGCCAAGATTTACCTCACCCTTGAGCGCTTCCTTCCACAGCTCCTCCGTGGCTTCGTAAAAGAAGGAACGAGCGGAACGTAGCATGGCTTCGGCTTTGGCGATTTCAAGCTGGACATAGCCGCGCTCAGCCATCATGGGCGCTCCAGTGATCGAGGCACGGGTTTGGGCCATTGCGATTACGTCGTCTATTGCGGAGCGCGCAATCCCGATGCCGACAATGGCATGCGCCTGCGCGGCGAAGGCCGGATAACGATAGATCGGCCCATCAAGTGTCGGCGGACCGCCGCGGATCAAGGTCCATTCCTCTGGCACAATGACGTCGCTGACCACGACATCGTGGCTTCCGGTGCCTTGCAGTCCGATGACGTCCCAATTGGGCCGAATTGTCACCTTCTCGGCCGGCATCACCGCTACACGCGGGAGGTCACCGCTCGGATCGTCTTCCAACCTGATACCAACTCCTATCAAATCCGCCTCGGGTGAGCCGCTAGCGAATGGCCACACGCCATTCACGATAAATCCATCGGCGCATCGCTTAGCGGGTTGGAGCGGGAAAAGCGCACCCGCCAACACCACGTCAGGTCCATTGGCGTACACTTTGCGAAGCGTGTCGTCCGGAAGAGCAGCGAGGTAGCGAGCTCCATCCCCGAAGCTGGCGACCCAACCGGCGGAGCCGTCGGCCTCGGAAATGCGCTCGACCAGCCGACAAAAATCGGCTGGCGTTCTCTCCTCACCGCCGAATCGCTTGGCAGCCATAGCCCGATAGACGCCGACGCGTCTGAAGCCGTCGATTATTTCTTTCGGAATTTTCTGCGTGCGGCTAAACTCGTCGCGACGCGCACGGATCTCGACGAGTAGTGGCGACAGATTAGCCCAGGTCGCAGCCGCGGCGTGGGTTCCTGAGGTTATCTTTTCTGGTGGAGCGTTCATAGATTATCCTCCGTGTCTTGAGCCGATCATCGCCGCGTGTCATCCATATGGACTGCGCGCATGGCGAGGCCAGGTGATTTGGCACCCGCTGGACGGCATTCTCGAAGCTGTCGCAGTTGATATCGATGCATGAGATTGCACACCGTGGCTTCCCAACGGCCGGAGGCCTGACCGCTGTTGCCGCTGGCATTGAGGCTAGCCGGCAAAGCAGCGGATAGGCTGCGGCGGCATCGATCCGCCTTTGCCGCACTGAGTCTGCGGCGGTCGATCGGGGGCATGCGGTGCATGTCTTCTCCACAGAACGTGTGGTCACACTTGGGACAGGCCGGGTCGAACCAAGTTTGGAATTCCTGAGTTTTGCTTGGGAGTGCGCCCAAAGCCTGCGGCCTCTTGCCGTCTTCCCAGCAATTGACGTGCCATCAAGCATGGTTGTCGGCTTTGTCTGAATCGCGCGGAGATCACTCCGCCGTGCCATGCCAGCACAATGCTCGTGTCTCCGTGTTTGCTTTCAGGCACAAGATGTCATTAACTCAACAAGCCGCAAAGAAAACCACAGAGGCGGACCTCGACCGCGAACGACCGGGTTCAACGTTCCTGCTTAAGCTTAAGTCCCGCTCCGATTTCCTGACGCCACCAACAGCCCAAATTTGCTGCTCGTGCGACTGCTGGTGAGCGCTTGCTTAGAAGCGGACCTCCAGACCGCAGGCGTTCAAGAAACGCACGGCGGCTGCACGATCAACTGTGGTTCGAGGTGACTGCAAGAGCGCCTCGCTCATGCAAGCGAAGACGAAGCTACGAGCATGTTTGGGGCTTTCCGGGCTTGCCAGCAACAGGAGCCTGTCCACGTTCTGTCGTACCGAACGCAAGAAGTTCGTGCACATTCCTGACTGGTCGAACCTCTTGCGGCCGCTGGCGGCTCTTTCTTCGGCGGTCTACCAATTCTTCCGATCTTGGCCGAGCTTGCTAGATTCGTGCGACAACTATGCGCGCACCACGAGCGTTGCGACCGACCAGCCATCATACGTTCTGAAGCTAGCGCTCTGTTCCCATAAGCGACTCCGTGGTTGAAGAGCCTGATTCCGGAAGCGCGGTTGCCGATGATTTCGGGCTTGTAGACGCGGTGCGCGCGGTTGAAACATGTCTGCTGGCGCACCGAAATCACCTGTGCAGATAGAACTCGAAACTTCGCTAAGTCTCGCCGCGGCTTAGAACCGACTAGCCTCCGCGTACAGGCGACGCACTTTGTAAGCTTCGAGTTTTTTCTCGTGTCGAGCGCGTCATGGAGGACGGCGAACGATACGATCTAACGAATGATTGATGCGCGGCTGGCTTTCCGATGGTCGCGGTCTCTCAAATGGCTGATGCAGGAGGGCGTCCGGTCCTGATGCGGGTAGCATGTTGCTTTACAGCCCCAGGCCGGGCAGTCATGCTGGTTGTTCTATGTGATCCTCGGCCCTGGCTGAGCTCGGTTATAAAAGCAGGACGGTCGATGCCTTGCCCGCTCGGAGCTGCGAAGCTATCGGGATCGTCGCGTGCTCTGGAGTTCAGAGCGTGCAATGCTTCGCGATGCGATCTGCTGCCTGAACCACCTCCTTGGGGTGGCGGCTCAACCAGGAGGCATGAATGCTGCCGGACGCGCTATGTGTGTCTCTTGATGCTGGCCGCGCGTTGCCAACATGAGTGCGTATAACACGAGAAGAATCAAGAGGCCGCGCATATCTAAGTATTCCTGAAGCGATGACAATTGTGGAGCGGATAGCACCCGGCGTATTTGTTGTAGACGATGGACCAACAAAACTGCGCGGAACAGAAGGGCTGTATCAGGCGGCAGACGATTTGCCGGGAGTGTGAAGGTGCTAGCATCAGCTCACAATATCGACCTTGCCGGTGGCGATCCGATACAGGCCCCCGACGACCTTCAATCGGTTCTGCTCGACTGCGGCGTTCAGAATCGGGGCCGTCGATTTGAATTTGTTGACGTTATCGATCACATTTTGTCGGGTTGCTTGAGCGAACGTGTCGCCGGCTTGGTCATCCGTTGCTTTCACTGCAGGAGAAAGTGCAGTGACCAGGGATGAAATGTGCCCCGGCGGCCGTTTATCTTCATGGAGCGACTTGATCGTGGCGTCTATCGCACCGCAATGATCGTGGCCAAGTACGAGGATCAGCGGCGTGTTGAGTATGGCAACCGCGTATTCCATACTGGCGAGCGTATCATCGTTACCGAAGTTGCCGGCGACGCGGCAGACAAACAGATCACCTAGTCCGCTGTCGAAGACAAGTTCGGGGACCACGCGGGAGTCGGCGCAGCTCAGAACCGCCGCATATGGATTTTGTCCCTCAACCAAGACCGGCCGCTCGCGCCTGAAATCGTCGACTCGTGATGCGCCCTGGACATAACGATCGTTCCCCTTCAGCAGCCGAGTCAGGGCAGCATCTGGCGAGAGCAGGTTGTTTGGCTTGGGTGGGCCTTTTGCTTCCTTCGCGTCGACAATCTTATTGCCGAACCGCAGGAAAACTGTCGAAGCAGCAAAGAGCAACAGTGACCGGCGCGAACGCGCGTGCTTGGGTAAATGGGACATGTCTTGAGAATGGGCTGCTTGCATGTGTCGCCTCATGGCACGGCCTTACGCCACCCGGTGGCTTCGGCTTCCGCTTCGCTGCAGAGCCAGCGTTCGCCGCGCTTCTTCGTCATGTCGATTTGTTCGTAGCCGGGTTGCCCTGGCAGGTAATAAATGCGCTCGCCTCTGCGCTCGACAGTGCCTTTTATCAGGCACTCGGGGGACGGGGGTTCCGATAGCAGGACGGATCCAAGCAGGACTTCCTGAGCGTCGACCGGAACCGACGTCGCTCCCACGATAATCGTGCCCCTATTGCGGCGAGGCCAGTCCCAGGGCGCGATGAACGCGCCGGACCACAGCCCCGCACGGGCTGTGCTGGCCGCCAACTCATAAACAACGTAGGTATGGTGAGATGCACCGGCCGATAGCGCCAAGCCCGAGCGTACCATCCAGGCGTTTATATCCTCGCCTTCGATGAAGCAGCTGCCGAGGGCTCGCCGATACTCATCGCGTCTTTCGGTATGACAGTCCCACGTTCGCCCATTCGAATGCTTGATGAGCTCGTCGCGAACAGCTACGCCGCAGGCCCATTTCCGGCCATGTGCGTCGAGGCAAATCTGATCCGTCTCAGGAGCTTCGATGCCTGAGAGACGAACGGTCGTTTTCTCGATTTCGATTGTATTGCCGTCGAGGATGCGCGGAGCACCGCTGAGTGTCGCGGCGAAAACCGGAGATGTGATGAGAGCGATCGATGCGAACATAATTCCGCGGTGCTTCATCCCGACAATAACCTCTCGCTACTGATCCATGCTGACGCACGATACGGTGCCGATGAACCTACGACCTGACGCTGCGTAAGGATCAAGAGCTTTCTTCCCGTGTGCGTGCGGGGGTATCTTTCGAGCATCGGCGGCTCTCTCACCGGAAGCGTACTGCACCGTTGGACCTAAGGAGGAGATCCTCGTCGCGTGGCGCCGAACTCCCGATGCTGGACAAACCCGATCCTCGGAATGCTGTGCTCCTCCTTACAAAAGGTGAGCGACTATGAAGCGTCGGCGCTTGCGGCGGTCAGGCGTTGAGGAGCAATCTTGCCATGGTTGGTGACGACTTCGATCGGTAAACCGGACAGTTCCGACGAGGGCAATGAATTCGCTCCAAAGTCTTGGCACGAACAAGATGTTCAAAAAGGATCTGGTCTGGCTCGCTCTGACCGGTTTAGACAAAGACGCGATGGAGTTCCGCCTCAACGCTCGCCGCGTAAATGAAGCTTTCTTGTTCGAGCAAACCGCGCAAATCCGTTCCTTGTTACGCCAGACGAAATGATCGTTGATACCAATCGCATTATGGCATTTGGCTCCTCCGCGCGGCGCCATCGTCGTTAGTGCTACTGCCCAGACGTGTGTACAGGAATTGAACTGTTTATGGCTCAGGCGGCGCTACGGGCCGCCGCTCTTTGGTAGTGACGGTTCCCCGCGATCTGAAGTGGCTTACCCAGGAACGCTGGCATCAGCGCCCGTTTTCTCCAGGAATTGAAAAGGCTGCGATATCGAGCCACGGGTGGATGCACCGGGCCTGGGCAAGCTGCCCACGTGTTCGGACAATCGCGAGTGCCATCCTGATGCAATTCAGCGTGAGGTTTCAGTCCACAAACGTGTTTGCCCATCGCGCACTCGGGGCGAATAGCTCTGGTGCGGTTTAGCCGACTCAAGCTACACATCGTTCTTAAGCACCTCACTACATAATGGGAATGAGATGGTCGCAGTCGTTCGGGAAGTGCCGGTCTCATCTTACGCGCTTGAAGTAGATGGCCAACTCAGAGCCGAATTCGCAACCAAAGACGGTGCCACGGCAGGTGGAGCGGAATTAAAGAAGCGGTTTCCGATGCTTAAAATCCGGGTCTATGACGTGCAGACGAATGAATGCGAGGAAATTTAGGGCCGAGTCAGTTTGGCGCTCGACGTCCTTGCGTACAGCTCCGGAGCTTCCCGCCCTGCGCACTCGGAAATGGGCAGGCGCTCAGCGGGTGTGCCGGGGTTGCTACCAGTGTAACTTCCTCGCCCGTGTTGTCTCAGCATAGGTCCCTAGTGCCGGGTCAAAGTCGCTAGGCTCACGCTCCTGCGTGTGCCACGGGAGTCACACGATGCGCGGCGTGCACGCCGAGTCGGCTTGGGCCGGAGGCATCTCCAAGCGCTCTAGTGAAGAATTTATGAGAGCTGGTTCCCCCGCAAGTTGGTGTGCTCTCACCCGGTGGAGTGCAGGCGGGCAAACCACATCTCGCGAACAAGTACGCGCCGCTGAGCTCGACACCTGGCGGAAAAGCGCAATCGTGCTGCTCGATCTTGCGCACGGCGGGCCGAACTGCTGCGAGAAAGGCAGCCGGACTGTTGCGGAGCCGTAAACAACCAACTGCAGAGCGCGTATGTCCTTGCAGTTGGTACGAGGCGTTCGACCGTACGGCAGCTGCGGCGCGATGTTGCTCTGCGCGACCGACTGCTAAGGCCTTCGCTCTCCTAAGTCTTCCTCTTCCTTTGGCTCGGTCCGTTGAAACCAGGAGCCCGGAGGAAATTTCGCGATGCGCTTGGCGAAAGAGGATTGTGGCTCCCAATCTTGGCCTTCGCTCTTCTCGAAAGTGATGACCCCGTTGTGTGTAAAATAACGTGGTCCTTGGATATCGCAATTCACCAAGAGCAGAATGCGCCATAGATCGCCTTTCTCGTTCGGCTTGTCATTCTGCTTGGGTAAGTAGTCTACCCCAACAGGTTCAATGATTGTGCATCGGCCCTGCCGCAGAAGATCGCCGAGCCGGCCTTGCGGCGTAGTCACAAAGTTGAAGTTACTTGGATCATGCAGAAAGCTAAGGTTTGCGTCCCTTTCACCATCTGCGACTTCTTTGGCGATCAACGAGAGCGCTAGGGCACGCCAGCCCAATTCCATCGGCTTCGCATAGGTTGACGCAAGCTCAATCGTACCGTCGAGCGCGACTTTCCAGGTGATAGCGTACTGTTCGTCTGATTTGTTGTCTCGGTGTCTGGTCCACGAAACGAAAACATAGTCGTTTTCGCCAAGTTCAACGACCCCCCACATCTGAGGGACGAACTGTGCCACCTTCGAGACATTGGAGATGATTTGTTCTATCGTCTCACCATCTTGCGCTCGCCACGTTGACTTGAGTCCTTCGACAAGTGGGTTGTCGCTGGCGCGAATAGTGTTGCTCATGGCAGCCGGCCAGGCTAGGCAGATTAGAAGTCCGCCCAGGGCAAGCCATAGCGCGGGTCTTCCCGACATTCTCTTCATAACCCTCGGCCTATCACGTTTCATCCGTACATCTTTCAAAGCGGGCAACCTTGAACCTGCTATGAGCGAGCGCGAGAAGTTTACGGAGACGCGACGGGGCACCCGCGGCTGTCCCGCGGGCAGGCGCTCCCCTCCATGTCACGCGCCGCTAACTTCCCTAGCCGGCGACAGCGTCAATTGGCTGAGCTGGACATCCTCAGCAGAAGAGACTGGGCATGTCGAGGGGCTTGCATTCTTCGTGCCAGGCAGCAGGCGGAGATTTGCACGGGTTTTATGTCCCTCTTGTCGACTTTCCGACCTGCGCACCTTTCGATGTTTCCATTCAGTGTATCGGCCGCAGTTTGTGCATCCTTGTCCCGCACAAGATTGTGCATCCTTGTCCCGCACAAGATAGTGTGCGGAAGAGGTGAACGCCTCAATGCCAAGTGCCTGATGAGAATCTGGAGTGCGTTTGCCGTCATTGAACGGTGTGGTTCGCTATAGTTGCCGTCGGCGTTCGGCCTACATGATGACTGGCGATACGAAGCCGACTTAATCGACGAACTTTGACGCCTGGCTGGCACGAAAATCAACCTGCTCGCCGCGCATGTTGCCAGATTGCACCGGCTGCCTTGACGTGTTCAATGGGAATCCTTTAGTCGAGAAAATAGCTGGCCAGTGGATGTGCTGGGCGAACCGCTGGAAATCGGAAGCCGCATCGAATGCATTCTGCTCGAAACGGCGGTAATCGCCGCCCCGCGGGCTGGTTTTGTCCCTTTCATTGATGGGGCGGGCGGCGTCGCCTCAAGGCAGCTCCGCGTCGCACTCCGACATCTGACAAGGACATCTCTGATTGCGACAGTTCTGTTTAGAGAATCATAGAGATGCACGGTCATTCGCCTAGTAGATGTCGCAGATTAGCGTGGCACATAATCTGAGAGGTTGACCGAAGAATTCTCCTGCCGATAATCCAAGTCGTCGAGGTTCTCCGAATCCCACTTGATCCGGAGCTAAGAGGGAAGCCGGTCCAAATGCCGGCGCTGCCCCCGCAACTGTGAGCGGCGAGCTACTGTCCAACGATGTCACTGAAGCCCGCACGGCTTCCGGAAGGCCGGACAGCAGCGATGACCAGCGAGCCAGGAGACCTGCCCCGACGATAGATTGGTCCACGGGCGGGGTGTCTCGGTGGTGCGCCAAGCAGCCGTCGCCCGCGCGACTTCCTCTGCCTGCGTCCGCCTTGGCCTCTGTCCCCAACAGGGGTTAACACTATGTCTCTTCTCTCTCTTCCGGTTGCTACGCTCGGTACGCCACGCATCGGTCCAAGGCGTGAGCTCAAATTCGCTCTTGAAAGCTACTGGGCCGGAAAGATCAGCGAACAGCAATTGCTCGAGGACGCATCCGGCCTGCGCGCAGCGAACTGGGCTCGTCAGAAGTCTCTCGGCGTCACGGTCATTCCGTCGAATGACTTCTCGCTGTATGATCAGGTGCTCGATACAAGTGTCATGGTTGGCGCTATCCCGGAGATCTACGCCTCGAAAGGAGAATCCGTTTCCCTCAAGACGTACTTCGCCATGGCTCGCGGATCACAATGCGACGATCAGGATGCGAATTGCGGTCTGGGCCCGCGGGGGTCTGGCGCACCCGCGCAGGAAATGACTAAGTGGTTTGATACCAACTACCACTACATGGTTCCCGAGTTCTACAAGGGACAGGCGTTCAGACTTTGCTCTCGCAAGCCCATTGAAGAGTATGTGGAAGCAAAGGCTCTAGGCTTTCAAACCCGCCCTGTCCTGATCGGGCCCGTCACATTCCTAAAGCTCGGTAAGAGTGCCGATAGCGCGTTCCAGCCCCTCTCGCTACTGGATGATTTGATACCGGTCTATATCGAGGTTCTGCATGAATTGGCCGAACGAGGGGCAAGTTGGGTTCAGTTTGACGAGCCCTGCCTGGTCCTTGATCTGGACGAAGCGGTGCGAAAATCATTGCTACATGCCTATAACCGGTTCGCAAAAGAGGGACCGGCTATCAAGATCATGGTTGCCAGCTATTTCGGCGAGCCAGGCGACAATCTGGATACCGCATTGAGCCTCCCGGTTTCCGGTCTGCACTTTGATCTGGTTCGAGCGCCAGAGTTGTTGGATAAAATCGTCGCTGTCGGCCGAAGTGATCTCGTCATGTCGCTCGGTGTCATCGACGGCCGGAATGTATGGCGGTCGGACTTGTGGTCGCTCCGTCAGCGGCTGGAGCCCGCGATTGCGAAGCTCGGCAAGCACCGTGTACAGCTCGCTCCATCCTGCTCGCTGCTTCACGTGCCGGTCGATGTTGAACTCGAGACCGGGCTCTCGTCCGACGTCAGGAGCTGGCTTGCTTTCTCTGTTCAGAAGATGCGTGAGCTTGCGATCCTGGCGCGAGCACTCGCTGGCGACCAGAATGTTGGGCTACCTCTCGCCGATTCGGAATGCGCTGCGACTGCCCGCCGGACTTCGCCGAAGATCCATGATGCCAATCTCGCTACCCGGATGAGGGCAATCGACCAGACGATGCGCCAGCGCGCAAGCCCATTCGCCCGTCGTTCCGAGATCCAAAGGGCACGCTTTGGACTACCAGCTTTTCCCACCACGACAATCGGATCGTTTCCGCAGACCGCAGACGTTCGAAATGCTCGTGCGGCGCATGCGCTAGGCGCGATGAGCGACGAACAATACGAGAGGTTCATCAAGGAGGAGATAGCCCGCGCCGTACATTGGCAGGAGGACATCGGTCTTGACGTCCTCGTGCACGGCGAATTTGAGCGCAATGACATGGTGCAGTACTTTGGCGAGCAACTCGGCGGCTTCCTATTTATCAGGAAGGGATGGGTACAGTCTTATGGTTCGCGCTGCGTCAGGCCCCCGATCCTGTTTGGCGATGTAGTGCGGTCGAAGCCGATCACCGTGGACTGGTGGCGCTATGCGCAATCACTAACTAGCAAGCCAATGAAGGCGATGTTGACCGGACCGGTGACCATCCTGAACTGGTCGTTTGTTCGCGATGATATTCCTAGAAGCGAGGTCTGCCGTCAGCTTGCGCTCGCGATCCGCGACGAAGTCCGCGATCTCGAGAATGCCGGTGCGGCCATGATCCAGATCGACGAAGCGGCACTCCGGGAAGGATTGCCATTGCGCCGATCGGAGTGGAAGGCATATCTCGATTGGGCGGGAGATTGCTTCCGCATTTGCTCATCGGGCGTTGCCGATCAAACGCAAATCCATACACATATGTGCTACTCAGAATTTAACGACATCATCGGTGCAATCGCTGCAATGGATGCGGATGTCATTTCGATCGAAACGTCTCGATCGAAAATGGAGCTACTTGACGTATTCAGCAAGTACGAATATCCAAATCAAATCGGACCGGGCGTGTACGACATCCACTCTCCACGCGTTCCCGAGGTGGGCGAAATGAAGGAGCTGATGGTGCTAGCTCGGACGCGTTTGCAGGAATCGCAGCTCTGGGTCAATCCGGACTGCGGCCTAAAAACGCGCAATTGGGCGGAGGTTCGGCCTGCGCTAACCAACATGGTCGCTGCCGCCCGCGAACTGCGTGCAGCATCCGATCCGCAAAACAATTGATCCCGCGCTCGGGTCTGTTCTCGACCAAGCGAATTCGCTTGTGGTCATTTGCGCTCTCCACAATCTCGATCAAGCCTTGGGGCCAACAAAAAATGCCTGGCCCCAGTTGGTGGTCCGAAGGAGGTGCACCCGGAGGAACGACGCTGACGCCTCGCGCTACTTGGCCGAGAGAGAATAGCCGACGGTTCATCAAGGCGAGAACATTCGCCAAAAATGTGGACTCATATCGACACGTTTGTCGTCGCAACGTGGTAAGCGATCGTTTGGTCTGAGATTCAAAATCTACACAGAGGTGTGTCGCTCGCGAGTACATTGGGAACGGTTGCGACAGTAATGCGAGGAGTGATGGCGGACGGTCACCGCACGGGCCGATCGCAATCGGTCCGCTCGGACATGTTCCCCGTCAGGCGCTCTCATTCAAGGAACTCGACATAGTTTCCGACGAGAGGACGCCGAAGCCAGTTCCTGCCTCAACTCACGCCAATCTATTGTGCAGGATGGCCGCCGCTATCCGAGCCATATACGCCAATGCGTCGGCTGCACGGCGACCTGCTCTCCGGTATTCGCGTTGATCCATCCGCCGAACACCCGGCGACAAGGAAAGACCACCCGGTGAATTGAATTGCCCTCGATCACGGCAATCTCCAGATCCTGATCGAAGGGCGGCATAATTTCGAGCCGCTCCCAGATCGAATCGCCATTAGATCCTGGACGAAGTTCATCGCCGCGAGCTGACAAATTCAGACAACCTTGTGAACATTACGAACATGCTTGGCTTCCGCGCGAACAGGCTCTGCCCGACTCGACCGGACGGCGCGCGGTCTCGATGGCGTGAGCCGCGGCAGAGGGCTATCGGCCGTGGCTTCGTTGGTACGGAACATGATGCGCTCGCGAACCGAAATATTTGAATTTCCGCCGGGAAACAACGCCTGAGCTTGCATCGAATCGATCTGGGTCAGCTCAAGACCTCGGCTGTTGGTATTTGTAACTGTTCTGCACGGACTAAACTGGTCTGCAGCTCCAGCAATCCGGCCCGCGGCGGGGTAAATGGTCCGGCTTTCTGTCATGTCACGTCTCTTGTTGGTGAGACATCTCCGTGTTCTGCAGCGTCATGGCGTGGCTGTGCGGGCGTCCTCAGCCGCGCTCTGGCGCGCGTAGCACGCGCTCTAGGGAGAGCGCGAAGACGCCGGATTCGGTTGACACCATTAGGATGAACGTAGCTTCGCTCGGAGCCCATAATCGGGCCTGTCCGCAGGTCGATAAAGTAGACGCCATCGCAAGCGGCGCAACTTATCATGTGCAGGTCATTGACCCGCGGCTCGGCTTGGCCCGGAAGGAGTCCTAAAAAGTGATCGCTGGTACCCGGACATTAAAGCATCATGGGCTCAAGTCGTTCTTTCCACCATGCGTCTGACCTTACTAGAAGATCACCTCTATCAGGACGCAGCCGCCGCAGCATCGATGCGGGTCAAAAGGCTGGTCCGTCCGGGAGTGGTTGAGCTCGAGCGGCCCGTACGTGCCGCAGACGCCCGCATTGGCAGTCGACATGTCCGAACTCGGGCGTCCGCCAGGGCCTCGCGCTCTCTGCAACACGCCAGCGTGTTGATTTGAGGCGCAACTCACGTTCCATGGGCTACGGCAGCATTTTTCCTCATTGCTCCGTGCACGCGGATGGTCAAACGATTGTTCGCCTTTCATTGTCGGTAGCCTTGCCGGGGCTGATCCCACCCTTAGGGTTTGGCACTGAAGTCCGAAAGGGCTCGTCGAAACTTGGGCTACGGCAAGCCTTATGATGGGCTTTGCTGTGGCGGCGGCTGGTGGACCGTCGGATGCAAGATCGGGGTTCCTTGCCTGATTTGCCGCACGATCGCCTGCGCGTATAGTCCCTCGCCGCCGCATATGAGAAATCTGCGCGCACGCGCCTGCGATGATAGTGCATGTTGTCCTCGATCGTCTCTGCGAGACAATCCTCGATCAAAGACTTGATTTTCCCGGTTGGCGGCATGAGGCTCCTGAGAGGCGCTGCCCCTCGGCTCAAAGCGTCGTGCAACGCAGGTAGGACAGACAGGCCATCCCTGTTATTCGCGACAAAAAGCGGCTCGCGCCGTGCTGTTACATCTGGATCTATCTTCGGACGAGCGGACAGACCTCTTGGGGTGCTGCTTGAGGCAGATCAAGTACTCTCGGTGCGAATGGCAGAATAGTGGATAAGCGAACCACGGGAAGAGAGGGGCATGCCTTCATGTAATGTTCGGCTTATTAAGACCGTTTGTGACGATACTGGCGGCGAGCATCGTGCGTGCCAGGCAGCATTCAAAGTCGATGCCGCCTCCCTGGGTGCTGCTGCTCAGCAGGCGGAGACTGATTTTTGCAAGCAAAAGAGTGTCCGCGATTGGACAATCTTCGCCGATGTGTTGGAGCTTCGAACCTCACCTGCATTAGCTAATCCGTCCACATCAGCCTTTCGAGCATCCCGCAAGGACGAGCTCGCATGAGCAAGCAAGGGTTTCGCACTTCCTGAATGTTCCACGGAAGCGGGACATCTTCAGCACCGACCAAGGCTCGTAGTTCACGGGCGCAACGTTCACCAGCGTGCTCGCCAGTCATGGCACCCCATCATCACGGACGGCCTGCTTGCCCGGCGCGACAACGTGTTCGTCGAGCATGCCTATGAGACCGTGTCCGACGCCCGCGTCTCGATCGACGATACCTCGCCTTCTACAATGGCCGGCGTCCGCCTTCGCGCCTTGGCGGCGGCGCTCCGGATCAAGCTTGCTTCCGGCCGCTGCCATTCCGTGCGGTAGCCTTACTATGGCAGACGCTCCACTTACACAATCGGCAAAGATCGGCAGTCGGTCTATGGAATCCTGAAGGCACGGCCAATACCGGTAAGCGTGACCTTAAATTCGTACGACGAGAGGTCGAGATTGAAGGAAGTCGTGGTGGGTACGGCAACCAATCATGCGGCTCACGATCGCGAACTCTCTTACGATCTATTCTCTTAGATCAATCTTAAGCGTCGCTGGGAGTGGTATTATCCGCGTTCTCTTGTCGGCGGCAGCAGGTACGCAAGCGGGCGCACGGGTCCGCCACCGGATCAAGGACCGTTATCTGGAACTGAATGAGGACGTCGAAAGAATTGTGAGCACGTTGCGGTAGCTTAACGTGACTGTGCATCGACCGATGAACCTTTGCTCGTGCGGTCTCGAAAGTTGACTGATTATTTGCCGGAAGCAATGCGCAAGTGATAGTTGCGCCCGAACCGTTCCCCAGCTTACGACGATGACGATGTGCTGTTGTCCAGTCTTTACATAGATATCAACGCCTTTTCGGTCCCTCCTGACGTCGTTTTGGTCAACGACGCCTGCCCCGAACTGGCCCGGATCCTTACACAGTCGCTTTCGGGTCGTCCCGGCTCGGCACCGCCATAGGTGGATCTCTGTCGGGGGCGTCCATTGCTTTAGTCTCGACACGGTCCGCGAAGACGGGTCGGAGGATTACTTCAACTAGTATCGGCGATAAACGTAATCGTCTGCTTCCCAAGACGGCGGCTCGTAAAGCCATTGCTTGTGAACACGCTCACATCTTGCGCCATCATCGTGCCCGTGACGGGCTTGACGTATCAGGACGGGAGCTTTCGAATGTCATTTGATCATCCAGTGACATTAAGGGAGACTGTTGGTTCGATGTCACCAAACCGATGAACGGCCGATCTACGCTCGTGCGACAAGAGACACCACATGTTCAATATCTATTTGAACCAAAGACACGATCTTTTGGTTGTTCCGAGAGGCTTTGGGATCCCCGCGGGATTGGACGGCAATTGGAAGATAAAGAAGCGGGCGGTTCGTTCCGTGAGCGACGTCATTCGTCAAGATGTGCAACAGCGTGGCTACCACCGACGTCGTTTGATCTCGTACCGGTCCAAGGCGGCACCTGAGACTAGTCACACTCCTAGTCAACGCAGCTATCTGATGCTGAACCGTTCTTCGGAAACTTCGGGCAGGATGTGGCCGATGCAGTCGAAAGCGTTGCTTACCGCGGCGACAGCAGGCGGGTGTCGCTCATTGGGCTTAAGGAGGAAGCTTTCTTTTGAAGGCGGGGCATGCCTCTGGAGCTTACGGCAAATTAGGCGTTATCGGGCTTTCCTTGGGGCAATGGCGTGTGCGCGAGTTTTCTGCTGTCTATACTGAAGATACTTGCCGGCCAGCCGCACGGTCGGGCAAGCATCGAAGTCCTTAAGCAGCATTGCCTATCTGTATAGCAGCGGCCCGGAGTGGCCAGCTCGTATGAAGCGCATCGCACGCCGCGCGCCCCAAGTCGGTATCTTCGGCCAAAGCTGATGCGGGAGGCCGGGTGTTGGATCCTCACCGAGGAGGGAAGGGAATGTCTTGAGGCGCTCCAGCACTTAGATGGTGTGCTATGCAGGCGTAGGTTGAGCGAGAGATCGCCCAGCATCCGAAAGCTGAGCAACCCCTTTGACTTCGCAGCTGGGAACGAACGCGGGCAGAAAGCGCCCCACGGCAAGCGATTGAGCCCACGTAAACCGCTACCGGCGTGACGGCCAGCCGATCACCCCCTTGCTGATGGTGATCTACTCAACTAGATCTTGAAGTTCACATTTTGAAACAGTGGCGTAATGGGTATTGCGAAGTTGTTCAACGCGGCTAGGGATATTGACTTGATTTAACCTGAGGGATGGAGAATCTGGCTTCTTCATGCACATCAGCGCGGTCGATACGGTCGGCTAAACTGATCTCGCGGTTGGCTTACTCATTCTAGAGAGTGTCAGTTTCTTAGCCGCGAATAGAAGGGCGTCGATTGGAACGTTCTCAGAGCGCGAGGTGTATATGAAGTTTACAATTCCACAGCTGTACTAGCCCAGACGTCTCGCGTTTGGAAGGCCTGACCAAGTTATACCCTGGCGCTACTCCTATCATATTGTCTGTTTTTTTGCGGTCGTCGTGCCGTGAAAACTATGCTACAAGCCGCTCCTCTCAAAAGGAGCATTCGTCGTGAAGAAAGCAACCAAGAAACGCGTTAAGCGGCGCGAATGGACGAGGGCAGATATCAAGGAGCTCAAAGTCCATTCGAAGGCCCGAACCCCGGTCATAAAAATAGCAAAGATGACCAAACGCAGCGTCGGTGCGCTCCGCCAGAAAGCTTTGCATCTTGGAATCGGACTCGGACATCAGCGGTAGTTTTGAGCAGCGCTGGTACTGGCGCGATAGGGCGGCTCGCTGGGCCGCCCTCAGTACCCATAGAAATTTTGTCGGAAATTTAGCTTTGCGGATTCCGCGCTGAGAGAGTGTTTGGATGGTGTTTCACTGTCGCCGTGGGAGCTCCAGCATCCTCTCATTATTGACGGACTATCTTAGACGTGGTCTCAACGGCTGTGACCAATCGGCAGTGAAGACATTGTCTTGGTGATGGCCCCGTCAAGGATCTCTCACATGAAGGGCCGATCCAGTGTGTTGACCGACCAACGGCGGCGCTCACTGCAGGTAGCGTCTGGATCGCTCCCGCGCTGAGAAGACCTGCGTCCTGCCATGTGTGATTTCCGCGATATGGTCTGCTTCTTTGCAGCAATCCGCTCATATGCCGAATTGTTTGTGTCTGCCGAGCCCCAGCGAGGTGCATGTCGCAGTTACCTCTTCAAATGCCTCAGCGCATGCATCTTCTATACGTATCAACCTTCCATGTGCCGCGCGCGGTCTTTAACAAACGTCCGTATAGTTCTTTTCAACCTTGCCATATTCGCAGTCAATCTTCGTGCAATTGAGCTGTTGCTTGATTTCGTTTTATCGGTCGAGCAATCGGGGAAGCGATTGCAGTTATCGTTCTGTGATCCCGCCCGATCGGACTGAACGGGTCTCAAGTCATGAGTGGCAGACAAAATTCTTGTCCTTTCGACTCCTTGTACGCAAGCGGTTGCCCCCATGTGATCCGGCGGCCGGCTTTGTTTCGCCCAATCGAGCTAGCGCCGACAGATGGCGCTTGCCAAGCACGAGTGTCTGAATGATGAGCGGACGTCTTGGTCGTTCACCTGAGGTGTGCTTTCTCCTTGGTCTTCCACGATCCGGGACCACACTCCTGGCACATTTGCTGCAGCTCCATCCAGACATTGTGGCTCCGCCTGAACCCTGGTTAATGCTGGCGCTTGAAGCAATTGGCAAGGTGGATCGGCGTCATCCGGCCGGCAGCTCTCTAATTGAGGCCGCCACCTCCGAATTCTTGGGACGGATAGATCGCACGGTCGTTAGCCGCGCTTTTGCAGATGCAGCATACGATCAATATCTGGCAAAAGCGGGCAAGCGCATCATCATAGATAAGACACCACGCTATTGGACGACACTTGAATTTGTTGAATCCGTCTATCCGGAGGCGCCACACATCCTTCTGATGCGCAATCCTTACGCGATCGCCGCTTCACTGAAATCGACGTGGGGCATCCCACTGCGGGCAGAAAGTGCGCAGCCGGTCAGCGTATCCAGTCTCGCTGACCTCATGCTTCGACTGCCCGATGGCATAATATCTTCACTCGCCGATTTGGTTTTGGGTCTTCCTAGGCTCGCCGCGCAACGTATTCGCCCGCAGACTCATTTGGTGCAATACGAACTGCTCGTGGCGCACCCGGACGAGGAAATCCGGCGTCTACTGACAGCGCTCGGCTGTGATCCAGGAGGCGTGGCATCGGTGAGCATGGGACGAGCAGATTATCTTCAGTCCAGCAGCTTTGGAGACCGAAAAATCCTGGAACGAAACACCATCGACGAAAGCTCTGTCAAATCGTGGCAATCTCAATTGAGCGTCGAGGAGATGCAAACCGTGACCGATCTGGTCGGTGCCGAGCTTTTGGTAGAACTTGGATATGAGCAGGAACTGCTGCATGCCCAGAAAGCCGGAGTTCTGGACAGGGGACGGGAAGTAACAGAACTTTATCGTCGGAGATTCCGAACCTGGTGGGATTTGCGAAGTGCCAAGGCGGGAGGACTGTCTGGCTTATCTCACGCTGGAGAGTCGGTCCAAAATGCTTGGAACATTTCGGAGAACCGGGACGTGGCTATCGAGATGTTGCGAGGCGAGGTCGCGCGGCTTGAGCAGGTCATCAGGATCTCCTAAGGACTCTGAATGCTTGTGATCAAGCCACGCTGGTTGATTTAGCCAACATCCTTAACCGGCACGCTGATCTCCCGATCATGTGCCGCACGCGCCGGCCGTACGAGCGGCAGAATGCGATATGCTGCCGCGTCCGAAGTGTGCTGTCGAACGGGTCTTGGCCTCATTGACGAGCCATGCGCCTTGGCCGGCCATTTCTGCCGCGGATATTCCCCGCTCTGGGCTGGAGCCATAGAGCGGCGAACAACAGAGATCCTGCACCGAAAACAAGATATATGCTGCCAAAACATCTGCACCGTCTCGAAGCTGAATCGATAGAAATCATGCGTGATGTGGTCGCCGAGTTCAAAAGGCCCGTCATGCTTTACTCCATCGGAAAAGATTCAAGCGTTTTGCTACACCTTGCGATCAAGGCGTTCTATCCGGCAAAAATACCTTTCCCCCTGCTTCACGTCGATACGACCTGGAAGTTCGGCGAGATGATCAGCTTCCGAGACGCGACAGCCAAGCGGCTCGGCCTCGACCTGATTGTCCATGTCAACAAGGACGGCAGCGCGCGTGGGATCAATCCCATCGTTTCCGGCTCCGCGCTCCATACCCAGGTGATGAAAACGGACGCGCTGAAACAGGCGCTCGACTTCCACGAATTCGATGCCGCCTTTGGCGGAGCCCGGCGTGATGAGGAAAGGAGTCGCGCAAAAGAACGGATACTCTCCTTCCGTTCGGCCGGACATGTATGGGACCCCCGTAACCAACGGCCGGAGCTCTGGAGCCTGTTCAACACACGGATTCGCCAGGGCGAAACCATGCGCGTGTTTGCGATCTCGAATTGGACCGAGCTTGAGGTGTGGGAATACATCATGATCGAGAAAATTCCGGTCGTTCCGCTCTACTTCGCAAAACGAAGACCGATAGTGCATCGAAATGGTGCGATGATCATGGTTGACGACGAGCGATTGCCGCTTAACTGCGGCGAGACGCCGGAAATGCGGATGATCCGCTTTCGCACGCTTGGATGTTATCCCTTGAGCGGGGCTATCGAATCCGATGCGACCACGATCGAAGGTATCGTCGCAGAAATGCAGACCGCGACCGTGTCTGAGCGCCAGGGGCGCCTAATTGACACCGATGAAGCCGCTTCAATGGAGAAGAAGAAGCGGGAAGGCTACTTTTGATGTTTACAAAGCAGAGAACGGAACCGGTTCCGGTCCGGACGAAGGATCAGCTGCGATTCATCACATGTGGCTCGGTGGACGACGGCAAATCGACGCTGATCGGCCGATTACTGCACGACAGCAAGATGATCTACCACGATCAGATCACGGCGCTGGAACGCGACAGCATCAAGTACGGTAGCACCGGGGATAACATCGACTTCGCGCTGCTTGTGGACGGCCTCGAGGCCGAACGGGAGCAGGGCATTACGATCGATGTTGCCTACCGTTTCTTCACTACGCCGCGGCGCTCCTTCATGGTGGCCGACACTCCCGGCCATGAGCAGTATACCCGCAATATGGCTACCGGCGCCTCGCAGGCCCAGCTCGCCATTATCCTGATCGATGCCCGCAAAGGCGTGATGGTTCAGACGCGCCGCCACTCCTTTATCTGTGCGCTGCTCGGTATTCGTCATGTCGTGCTGGCAGTGAACAAGATCGATCTTGTCGCATACGACAAGGAGTGTTTCGATCGGATCGCGCGCGACTATATGGCCTTTGCCGCCGGTCTCGGCTTCACCTCGATCGTTCCCATCCCGATCTCGGCCCGCTACGGCGATAACGTCGTAGACCGCTCCGCGCGTGCCAACTGGTATCGTGGTCCCTGCCTGCTTGGATATTTGGAGAGCATTGACATCCAGTCCGGCACCGCAAGCCAGGCTTTCCGCTTTCCGGTACAATGGGTGAACCGGCCAAATCCGGATTTTCGGGGCTATGCCGGGACGGTGGCTTCCGGGAGGATCTCGGCGGGGGATGAGATCATTGTCGCCACGTCGGGACGGACCACGCGCGTCAAGCGGATCGTGACCCACGGTGGCGACCTTGTCGGCGCCGAAGCCGGGGATGCGGTGACCATTACGCTGGAAGACGAAATTGATATCGGGCGGGGCGACATTCTATCCCGACCGGACGATCAACCGAAGGTCGCCGACCAATTCGCTGCTTATGTGATTTGGATGGACGAGGAGCCGCTCGCTCCCGGACGCAATTACATCCTGCGGATCGGATCGCAGACGATTTCCGGCAGCATTGCCGAAATTCAGCATCGGATCGACGTCAACACTTGTGAGCATCTGGCCGCCGGGATGGTTTCGTTGAACGAGATCGCCTTCTGTAATGTTGCGACCACAATGCCCGCAGTATTCGATGCTTATGACGTCAATCGGAAGACCGGATCATTCATCGTCATCGATCGTTACACCAATCGTACGGCGGGGGCCGGCATGATTGCCGTTCCGCTACGGCAGACCGCCAATATTGCTAGGCAAGCCCTATCCGTGGATAGGAGGGAACGTGCCGCGCTCAAGAATCAGAAGCCTTGCGTCATTTGGTTCACCGGCCTGTCTGGCGCGGGAAAGTCGGCGATTGCGAACCTGGTTGATCAAAAGCTGTTTGCGATGTCGCGGCATACAATGCTGCTGGATGGCGACAACCTCCGACACGGATTAAGCGCCGATCTGGGCTTCTCGGAGGCGGACCGCGTGGAGAACATTCGGCGTGTCGGTGAAGTTGCCAAGTTGATGGCGGACAGCGGCTTGATTGTGATCTGCTCGTTTATCTCGCCCACGAGAGCCGAACGGGACAGGGTGCGCACCTTGGTTGGCAAGGATGAGTTCATAGAAGTCTTTGTCGATACGCCGATCGAGGAATGCGCGCGGCGAGACCCGAAGGGGCTGTACTCAAAGGCGAAATCAGGCAACATCAAGAACTTCACCGGAATCGACGCCTGCTACGAGGCACCAGAAACACCGGATATTCATCTCAGGACCATGGAGCAGACCCTAGAGCATTCAGCGAAAGCGGTAGTGGATGTCTTAGTAGCGCGCTCAATTCTTGATCGTTAGATGTCCCCGCGCCACGTCATCAATTCGCACAACATCCTGCTGGCGCGGCTCAGGCGATCTGGCTCAGGCGGCTCCTGCGGTCAAACGTTTCGCTCGAAAGGAACAAAATGGTCGCACCACTCGTGTACTGCCAGCTTCCGGTTACGTGCTCTAAGTGGATTAATTCAAAACCGAGTACGCGAGCAAAGATGGAGCATCGTCAGAAGCGGTGGAGCTCTAGAGACGCCGTCCCATGCTGCAGATCACAATCTACGATGCGGTAAGGAAGGCCAAGAAGAAGTCCGACTTCCACTAGGTTGAGGGTTTGCTTGGCGCTTCTTGCTGCGCGTGCGGCCAAGGACACGCCGAGCTGCCTTTAAAGCCGAGCCGGGGCCGCGACTCGGCCGGCTTTACTCTCCAACACAGTATGAAGCGCGGGCCGCGGTTTTACGGAGCTGGCTATCCGGCGAGCCTGGGCTTACTCCAGGTATATTGACCAATCTGAAGCGAGCAATCGGTCGCGATCCAACCTGTCGTGCCCTATGGTAAAGTCCGGAAAGCTTGCTTCCTTTTGGTTGCCGCTCGTAGGCGAACACCGTCGGCGTAGCTCAGTACCTTCGCATCGCGAGGCAACGCTGCCGCGAGCATTAGCCATCCTGCGCTACGGAGCTCCGTCGCGTGTTCACGTCATGCTCCAGTCCGCCTTCCATCGTTGCCTGCTCATGAAGGCGGCCATTGACGCGGCCGAAAAGGAAAGGGAGCTCATCGCTGGCCAAGCGACAAAGAATGATCTCTCGATGAGCCGCTCTGGTCAGCCATCGACGTGCTCGACCGCACTGTAGACCCCGTATAACGCGAGTGCAGATCAACGAGCGGGCCCGGGAGGAGTCAAAGCGAGCAGAACGGCTCGGAAGTGACTATCGTCGAACCAGAGTGCCTCATGGCGAGGTACTTGCGCACTCCGAGTGCTGGTGATGCGCGGCTCGCCGGCTCAGGCTTTTGAGCCGCCGTAAACCACAGCACGTTCGCCGCCGCCATGATCGCTCGGTGGGATGTCTCACGGCGAGGGGCGAACGATGGTTGCTGCCGACCTAGCGATCAATTTGAAAGATGCACCCGCGCCGCTCATCTGGACGCGGCTCGATGCACTCCTAGCAAATCAGGACAACATGCTCTGTCGCACGGTCGCTCGCCGAAAGGTGCCGTGCTGAT
>NZ_LBJW01000081.1:0-31184 GCF_028128865.1 Bradyrhizobium sp. CCBAU 11357
CCACAACTCTCTGAAACCGGAGCCGTCGCCTGATCAAAAGTGCGAAAGATTCTGGACAGTACCGCCTTGCGCGAAGGCCATGCGGGGATGGCTATCGGCGCCATAGATTTCAGCTTTAACGAGTTTCCACTCACGGAAGGCTATAGCCGGTGGACGCCCCAAATCTGGCTTTTGATCCACAACGCAAACCGACCACGCTGGGAACGGCTCATTCGCAAAGCATTTCAAACTCGGCCACTCGTGCCTCGACCAGTCCGTGATAGCTCCCTGGGACGGTAACATTAAAGCCCTCGGGTACGCTTTGAAGACGGACTTTGTACGCCGCATCTCTACAACAACGGAACGGTTCGCTCGCGGCCAACTTCGTCCTTGCAAAAACACTCAGCCTGATCGCTTGAGAGCGGCAGAGCGCGTGGAATTATACGAATACCTCCATTCTCTAGGATTGGAGGGCCGCCTAATCCTATTTGGTGTAGCCCGGACCAGGCAGGGATTTGAAGTCGAACTCTGACTGCATCTCTCCATTGTTCTGAAAACTGAGTGAAGTCGAGCTCTTCCTCGATCTCTCGAAACTGACTCGATCTCTGAAAACGATTTGATCTCTGAAAAGTGACTGAACTGCAATTTCTTTAGATCAACATAGCCGCAGAGCCGAAAAACACGTGTGCATGCCGTGCACGCGAGGATGCACGCTTTGCACACAGGAGAGACCAAATGCCGACACCATTCATCAAGAATATCGCGACCGTTCACGACGACGCGGAGAACGCCTCTTACGTCAGACTACGGATCCGCACGGTTAAGGGAACGAAAGACACTATCGAAGTACCGCGAGAAGGCACCTCGGAGTTCAAATCCCTGAAGAGGCAATTACTGGAAATCGGAGCAGTGCTTCCGTCGCAAGGCCAAGAATGCAGAGACTTTATCATAACGGCGGTCGAAAGGGACAGGTGACATCGATGACTACGCCGTCGAGCCAGGTTGTCGTGTGCCAAGGCTAGGTCAGAAGAAATTTGTGGTGAAGGTCAAAGACTTCAATTCTCGGTTCGAAACAGACGCCGCGCGGGATAACGCCCTTAACTGGCTCATCAAGTTAAAGCTGATCGAAACAGACTCATCATCCGGCAAGCCGAAATATCAATTCGAGTGGTCGGACGGCAAGCGTAGGCGGTCGTACACTTTTTCACTTCCGGCAGAGGCTTGAAGGCTACTTCTTCGGCTTAGTTGCCAAATGACGGAGAGGACTCTTCCTGATCGGGGCAATATCGACCGAGATGCCCCGATCAGACTGTCCACTGCTGCTACAATAGCGTTCCCCGACGGATCGATGACAGCTTCCGGATTGCGTCGCGAAGGCGCTCGCGGGCGATTGGTGATCGAGAGGATCGCGGGAAAGGATTTCACAACACTTCGGCACATCGAAAGGATGAGAGAGCTATGCCGCGTCCAAGCAAGGGAGCACGGCTGTACAAGCGGAAGCCTAGGTACCGTGGCGGAAAGCTCGTCGCTCAATCGGTATGGCTTATCAAAGACGGTAACCGCCATATCGCCACGGGATGCATTGCGAGCGCGTCTGGAACAAAACGGCCTCGAGAAGCGGAGCAGGCACTCGCGGACTACATCGCGCGCAAGTACCAACCCGAACGAAGCAGGACGAGACATAGAAGACATCGACTGCGCCGATGTACTCTCAATCTACCTGACGGACATTGGCGAGCCCGGCGAGCAACACGAGATTGAGCCGAGGATCGAACGTCTCAACGAGTATTGGGGCGGCATGATGCTGGCGCAGGTCAATGCCCAGACCTGTGCGGGATACACCAAGCATCGCGTCCGGGTGGCGCTCGCCGTGACCTTGAGACACTACGAGCTGCAATCAACCACCACGCAAAGGAAGGCTTTCACCGCGGCGTGGTGCGGGTCTCGCTCCCTCCCAAAGGTGAGGCCCGCGACCGGTGGCTAACTCGCAAAGAGGCTGCCGCGCTGCTTTGGCACTGTTGGAGGTATCGTGAGAAGCAGACGATCCACTCGGGAACGTCTAAGGGCGGCCCGGTCGCCACGAATCGAAGGCCTCTACGTCATATCGCGCGGTTTATCTTGATCGGCCTGTATACTGGCACTCGGGCAGGCGCGATCGCATCGGCGTCGCCATATGCGATAACGGGGCGCTCGTACGTGGATCTGGAGCGCGGCATTTTTTATCGTAAGGCCATTGGCAAGCGCGCGACAAAGAAGCGACAGACGCCAGCACCCATCCCGCCTCGGCTGCTCACCCACCTCCGGCGTTGGTGGAACCGTAAGCTGATCGCAGAGTGCTTTGTTGAGTTCAACGGCAAGCCGGTAGCTTCGGTGAAAAAGGGCTTTAAGACCGCCGTAGGGCTTGCCGGCCTACCGGGCAAGGTAACACCCCACACCCTGCGCCATACGGCTGCGACATGGCTCATGCAGCGGGGCGTGCCTATCTGGGAGGCGGCAGGGTTCCTGGGCATGTCACCCGAAGTCCTGCAGGACACCTATGGGCACCACCACCCAGACTTTCTGCAGGGGGCGGCCACGGCCATTGGTCAGAAGGGCCGGTATGTTTCGGTGGCTGAAACGGTGGTTGACTCGGGAAAGACCAGCGATCAGAAGGAAAAACCTAATGATTTCTGGTCGGAGTGGCAGGATTCGAACCTGCGACCCCTGCGTCCCGAACGTAAATAGCGGCCGAAAAGATCAATAAAAACAATGAAGTTCGCTCACGATTGACCACCTTTATGGCCGTTTGTCCGCGGGGTTTCGGTGGCCAATCGGTGGTCAGCTTTCGATCTGCTCCCACTGAAATCATCTCGGCCTATTTGACCAGTCGGGAGTTTGAGTCAGGGGGAGGGCTACGTACGTTCCCGCCGACAGGTTTTCCGCCGAATTTTTGGTGTCGGTGACGTAAATCCCCTCGTTGCGGGGTGCCCCTGGCCTTCTCCCCTTGTGGGAAAAGGATGAATTGGCCGAAGGCATTGAGAAGAAAGGTGCTTCCCGCCTTCGGCCTCCAGGCGATACTGTAAACCGATACTGTATTTTCCGGGAAGCGCCGATCCCTATAAAAACCCCGGATCTGGGCTCACCCTTTCGGGCGCGGATCGGAGGAGCGACCATGCGGCTCAATATCGAGCTGCCGATGCCGCTCGGCGTCTTAAGCCTCCATCATCACCGATAATCGGCATCCCGGTGGTCAGTTAGCGCCGCGCACCGAGGCATTGCCGGACAATCGAACAGCGGCGGCCGATGTCCCGCTGAGCTTTGCACGGGCGAGGGCTACCAGCCAGGGCACCATCGTGACCTCAAGTTGGGGAATATCTGGCCGTCAGTTCGTCGTCAGGTTCTTGTGAATATCACTGCGGCAGCGCCTAAGCGGCCCAAAAACTCACTCCGAAGAGGCTCAGGCCGAAAGGAAACATGAATCGCCATGGTTAATCGAATTAGTGACTCATCCACGCCCGCCATCCACACTGACGCACCGAGCCAGTTAGGAAACAGCGACAGCTTTACGGAAACGCTCGCGGATCTCGCGCTGCGGAGGAGCCCGTTGCCTGGAGTACCCGATCAAATGGGGTGCTGCGTCAGCACGCCACGTGACCCCCTATTCGCTCTCAGGACGGCCACGTTGGCTGAGGCGAATGTTGACGGCATCTGCGTTGGGCTGATTGGAGAGTGGCTCCGCAATCTGCCCAACAGCCCGAGATCCCGAATGAATGCGCTAGAACCCGAATCGAAAGCGCACCGTGCAGCGGCTGAGATGCAAGACAAGTATCAGGACATCAGGGCTCGATTGCGACGCGAGGGAGTAAACCACTCTGAGGCCAACATGCGGGCAAAAAACACGGTCTTGAGGGAGGCAACAGGCTTGGAACTAATCGGAGAAGAGTCGGTGTATAGTTTCGATAAGCCTGAGGAGCGCTTACGCATGCGGCAGCAAATAACGGCCGACGGATCAAAGCATTTGCTGAGCCTACGTTTCGCCGACGTGCAGCCTCGTCACGCAATTGCAACCTCGGCGTCGAATGGGGAGATCACGCTGTTCGATCCTAATTATGGAGAATTTACCGGTCCTTCAGAAGAATCCTGGACGAAAGAATTATTCCAACGTTTGAGCAATCGTTACAGGAGCCCCAACGGGTTGATCATATCAACAATCACCACACAGGAGATGCGTAAGCAGGGCGAGGGCGCCTCCTTGGCAAACAGCCAGAATAGCTAGCTCCGTTGTCTCAGTGGCAGGTCAGCACGCGCAAGATGACATCAAAGAGGATTAGCTTCGAGAAGCTAATTAATATGAAAAGGCCCGAAGTGGCCGCTGGTCGAGGGGCTGCCATGCGCGCCGCCGCATGTGATGATCGCGGACAAGCTCCGCTCGTACGGGCGCTGCGAGGGCGCACATGGGCTTTGACGTCGATCATCGCCCGGCACAAAGCTGTCAACGGCTTCTGTCAGTCCACGATCAGCTCGCGAACCTTTTCCGCGTCCCCTATCCCGAGCCGTCACCTTCACCAGAAACCTTACGCCGAGGTAGGAATTGTTTGTGGTCGAGCATTTTTGATTGGTCTCGCTCTCGCCGTGGTGATTGGTAACCTATGAAAAGCGACCCGGCTAAATGCCAAGACTGCAAAGCACTAGTTCCTGACGGCATTTTTCCTCACGATTGAGCATCCGATCTTCGTGGCAGTGGCACATCCGTACTGGATTTCCGATGAGAAGGGCCGCAAAACCTGGCCTGTCAATCGATATTCCGTCGAAGCTGAACGTCGGACGGACTGGTTCACCAAGGACGTCCTGAATACCACAGGACACGTGGCACTACCCTGAACACGTTGATCGGCGCGGGCTTTCAAAATCGGCGGGTCGAGGAGTTTGTCCCAACACGCGAGCAGATCCAGCAGATGCCGCAATTGGCCGAAGAACTGGAGCGGCCCATGATGCTGATTGTGTCTCCGTCCACATCGATGGCCGTAGAGCTTTGAAGCCGTCGTGATATCCGGGCTAGTCAGATCCTGCCGGGCTAGCCCCGGCACTGATGTTAGCCCCGCGCCAAGCGCTGTCTTGCTGGTCTGTCTGCGGCCATGCGGTGAAGCGAACTAAGGTCGTGATCCCAATGGCAACAGCCCCGACGACCGCGAAAACCGTGTGCCACGCGGGTGATGACATCGCCATGTGGGTAATTCCGTGCGTGGCGCTGTAACCGGCGACCGTGGCGGGCGCAACATAGAGGAGGATGATCAGGAGCCGAAGCCAAGTCCATGGCACGAAGGCGAGCGTGAGTTGGCCAATGCAAATGGTTGCACCGCCCGGCACGAGCCCTGCTGCGATGCCGCCGAACACCCCGGCGCCCGTATGGAAGGCCCAGGTGCCGATCGTCAGGCCAACGAAGAAAGACAGTGCGAAAACAGCGTGCGTGAACAGCAACCAGCAGCAAAAGCCGATGCCGACGAGGACAAGCATTGGTCCAAAGATGATCATGGTGCTGGTCTCGGTGAGATAAAAGTCTGACGGTCGCGCCTTCCATACGTGATCGGCTAGAATGGATAGTCAGTCGATGTGCGGTTGGGAGGCCGATCTGGCGGAGTTCAAAGGGCCCACCAACCGCTCGCTGATCACCATGCTCGAGATTGCCGGATATGGTGCTGCTGCACGACGGAGGAACGGGCAACGAAGGCGAAGCCTGGCGCATCGTTCCGCGTTGCCTTGAGCAGCGCCTTCTGATTGTTGCCGAGCAGGCGCAAGTAATTCGTTCTGTCACGTTCCACGAAACGCAAAAAATTTGCGTGATAAACAATCTGGCCAGGGTCGGTATCTTCAAAGTAGACACGGACCTGCATGTCGTGCCGTCCGTCTCGAGCTTTGCCGTCAAGAGAGACTGTCACAGCGCGGTTCCTCTTATTGCGCGTACAGGGACCCTTGTCTCACACAGACGCGGGTTTTCTGAGCAAGCGCCAAAATCTTGAGCCTGGCTCGAACCACCGGAAGCTGAGTCAGGGCCTGAATGCGGCAGGCGTTACGCTGCTGCCGTCAACTTCGGACGAATATATGCAAGATCTATCGTGAACGCGTATTGCGGGTATCCAACCACAGCGCGCACAAGAACGTAAGCGGAGTTCTGCTGCTGAAGCGGCATCTCTGGATTTCGCGATGAGCGATGGCAGCCCCTTTCATCGGCAATCCATAGATCAACTATCCGCTTCCCAAGGACTCTCTACCACTGCGTTTTACACGGTCAACAACGCATCGGCGACGGTGTTGCGTCGGATCGGACCGACGGCAGCGCGCGCACGCCGCCGCCTCCCGCGCGTTCAGGCCAGCGCACGTTAGCCTCCTCCCGCAGCGTCGCTGCGGTAGCGGCTGGTCGAGGTCTGGTAGTACTGCGCGCGGATGGCTGCCATGGCCTCGATCAACGGTGCCCAGGGCGCAGGAAAGCGTTCTTTCGCTATCGCCCGCTCCAGCATGCGCGTATGCCCGGCCAGCTCGTCGTTGAGGAACTCCACCACAGGCATAGCCGGATAGCGCTGCAGCAGCAGGATCGCCGCGTTGTCGGCCCCGCCGGCCGACCTGTCCATGTCGCGTCCATGCAGATCGTTCTGCAGGCGCCCTATCGCGGAGATGAGCCGCAGGACCTGGCGAAACGCCGGACGCGCGCGCAAGGTCGCCATGTCCAGCCCCCACAGCAACGACAGGCAACAGAACACGTTCGCGTAGGCGATCGAATCGATGCCGTTGTGCAGGTATTCGGCGTAGGACCAGCGTCCCGCCCCTGCCGCCTGCGCGTGTCCGGCGCGCAGCGCCGCGCAGTAGCGCCGGGTATCGTCGAGAAGCTGAGCATAGTCGCGACGATCGTAGGCGAGCGCGGCCAGCGAAGCGCGCAGCACAGCGCAGCCCTCGAATCCGGGGAGCGCGCACGGCACGCCCTGCCCCAGTGCCTGCTCCACCGCCGCGAGCTGCTCCGGCGCGATCAGGCCAAGGTCGTTGCAATCGTCGAGCCAGAACAGCAGCGCCAGTTCGCGATAGAACGCCACGGTCAGCGTTTCGTCCTGCGGATCGCGTCCGGTGCGGGCGCTGATGTCGTGCAGGCTCGGGTGGATGCGCTGCAGGATGTACTGGCCGCCCCTGACCGCTTCCACGGCGTGCTCATCGGCGAACCCGGTCAGGGAACGCCCCCACTCCAGCACCTGCTGCAGCGCTCGTTCGGTCTGAATCATGGCGCCGCTCCTGTTCCCTCGGTCAGGACGCGGCGCCCCCAACCAAGCGCCAGCCACAACCCGGCGAGTTCGGCCACGCGCACGACCCGGGTGGGGCAATAGAGTTCCTTGCCGATCCACAGCGGAGTCTGCGGCAATGCGTGCGCCGCATGGCGGGCGAGCATCCACTCCAGCGCACGTGCCACCGCCTGCGCAATGCACTGCCGCCCTGTCGGCTCTTCACTCCCGTCCATCACGTGCAAGGCGAACAGCGCATAGGCAGTTTCCTCGAATGTGGACGCGCGACCGGCGCCCCAGCCGCCGTCGTCGCGCTGCGCCTGCAGCAGCGCCGCCAGCGCGCGCTCGTCGCGCCACCGGGGCTTGCCTTGCGCCAGCGCTGCGACCGCATGCGCAGTGGGATACAGCCATGAAACGTGCCATTTTTCGTTGTCCCACAGACCGTGCGGGTTGCGATTGGCCTCGACGTAGGCGCTGGTGCCGACGGCGGGCTTTCCCAACAGTCGCAACGCATGCAGGGCATGGATGTTGGTCGACACCGAGGCATTGCGCTCGCCGGGGAAGGTGACGAACAGCTCGCCGATTTCGAAATGGCGCAACGCATCGACCGCCCGGTCGCGGCCTGCAAGGCGCAGGACGCACAACGCAACGGCGGTGTCGTCCGCATCTGCCGCGAAGTGCACGGCCGGACCCAGACCGCGCACGCCAAGGCGGGCGTCGAGCTGCGCGACGATCACGCGCACCGCTCGGGCGAGCGCGGGATGCGCAAACAGGCCGGCCAGATGCAAGGTGTACAGCGACCAGCATGGCTCGAACACATTGATCGGCCAGACGTTGGGAACGACACCTTCGATGCCGCTGCGCGTCGCTCGCGATGCTGCCTGCAGATACGCGTCGGCGCGCCCGACCTGCTGCGTGCTCCCCTGTGTCACGGCGTGCGCACGCCACGCGGCGGTGGCTGCCGGACTGATGCCGATGCTGCCGTCATCATCAGGCCATGCGGTGGTGGGCGACGTCCCCCAGGCTTCCCAGGAGTGCAGCAACGGATGGCCGCTCGGCAACGTCGCCACGGCTCCCAGCTTGACCCGCGCTTGCCGCAACGGCAACAGCGCCGGGTGGCGCGGAAACGCCTCGCCGCCCGGCAGGGATGCGGCCTCGTCGCAAAACCGCGGCAGGATCAGCTCCGCGCCGATCGGCGCGTCGTCCGGCACCGCATGCGCATAGGGATCGGGCTGGCGCTGGAGGAACCGCGTTGCAGCCTGGACAGCGTCGGCAGCGCCGGGAAGAGCGTCGACACGCTGCAATGCCAGCAACGCCGCCCACGTCGGCGCATGACGGAACAGCGGGAAGTCCGCGCTTCCCCATCCGCCATCGGCCTGTTGCTGCGCGATGAGCCACGCGTATGCGTCCTGCCGACCGGTGACGTTGCCGTGGAACTGCAGAGCTCGCGCCGTGTCGTAGACGGATGGACCGACGCTGCCGCCATCGCGCATCTCGCTCAGCAGGTGGCGCAATTCGGAAAGGATCTGTTCAGCCAGCGCGTTCACGCGGGATGTTCCTTCTGCAGACGTTTGACGGGAACCAGATCGGGCAGACGCGGCGCACGTCGCCGCAGGCCCGTCGCGGCAGTGCTGGGCACCGCTGCGATCGGCGCCGCGGACTCGGACACAGTGCAGCATGCACCGCTGCCGCCGGCCGATCGCAGCGGCACAGGGGCGACTCCATGCGGACGGGCGCGCTCATGCGCATGGCGCGTGCTTGAACAGATACGCGTTGGCTCGCTGCAGGATCTGCGCCAACCGTTCCGCACGCGGCCCCAACGGGGCGACGGCCTCCCCGGCGTCGCGCAACAGATCCGGCACGAACTGGCGCGCTGCCTCCAGCCCCATGATCGACGCGCAGGTCGGCTTCCGCGCCGCCGCGTCCTTGCCGGGGGTCTTGCCCAGCGTCGCGGTATCCGCTGTCGCGTCGAGAATGTCGTCGATCACCTGCAACGCCAGGCCGAAACAGGCGCTGTAGCGATCGAGCGCACAGTACAGCGCAGCGTGCGCGGCATCCTCCGAGATGGCGCATAGCGCGCCCATGCGAACGGATGCGCGCACTAGCGCTCCACACTTCATCCGGTGCATCACCAAGATCCTGTCCAGCTCGACGTGCTTTCCACCCAGCGACAGATCCATGGCCTGCCCGCCCGCGGCACCCTCGGCGGACACCGCCTGCGCCAGTTCGCGCACGAGCGCGATGCGGTTGTCGCCCGGTGCATCCAGGCTCGCCAGGGTCAGGAAGGCGTGCGCCTGCAGCGCATCGCCGACCAGGATCGCGGTGGCTTCGCCGAACTTGACGTGCACGGTCGGAAGGCCGCGGCGAAGCACGTCGTCGTCCATCGCGGGCAGATCGTCGTGGACCAACGTACAGGCGTGCATCATCTCGATGGCGGCACCGACGTCGTCGAGCATGTGCGCCGGCGCGTCGGCCAGTGCGCCAGCAGCCAAACAGAGCAAGGCGCGGGTGCGCTTGCCGCCATGCAAGGTGGCGTAGCGCATCGCCGCCATCAGCTCGGTCTCACCGTCGTCTTCGGCGCAGAGAAGACGCGCCAACGCCTGTTCGACCCGCTTTGCGCCGTCCTGCATCCAGATCTCGGGCAGCAGCCTGCCGGATGCGCCGCGCGCCTGCGCGCCCAATCCGCCGTTGGCGGAAACGCCAGCTCGGTCGTCGTGTGGCGTGTAACCGGTCTGCATGTTGTTCATGTCCTTGTACCTGCCAGGAGACGCCCACGGCGAGCGGCGAGCCGCCGCGGTGTTGCGGGCCTCGCACCGAGCGCGCGCCGAGTGCAGCAATGCCGCGCGTCGCCGGCACCGCTGCCTCACCACAGGGGGCATGCGATGCCAGCTCATGAGAATCCGATGCGGATAGTCATGGACGGATGTGCGGTCGGGTAATAGCGCCGGCCTTTTTCGACGCCGCTCAGCAACCGCGGTCGCACCCCGGCCTCGTGCATGGTCAGCGCCAAGGCAATACAGAACTGCACCAGTTCCAGCCATGCCAGGTGGTAGCCCATGCAGACGTGTGGGCCAGTACCGAACTGCAGCATGTCCACCGGCCGGATGGGCTCGGTGCGTTGCAGCCACCGCGTCAGCCGAAACTGATCAGGCGCCTCGTGCAGCAGTGCCGAGGTCGAGAAATGTAGCAGCGGGATGCACAGATCGGTGCCCGCAGGAATGCGCCGTTGGCCGAGTTGCAATTCACGCACTGCGCGACGGACTAGGAGCGGCGTCGGCGGATGCACGCGCAGCGTCTCGCGAAACAGCGCCTCGGCGACCGGACACTGCACCAGGTCCGCGTGCCGGGTCGGCACCGCGCCTACGCGTTGCGCCTCCTCGACCAGGGCGTCCCACAACCCAGGCTGCCGCGCTAGCTCGATCACCATCCAAGCCATCGTCGAGGCGGTAGTGTCGTGACCACCAAGCAGCAGCAAGCGGATATTGGCGACCAGAACGTCATCGGAAAGCGCATCGTCGCTGCGATCGAAGGCGCTCACCATGTCGTTGATCAACCCGGTGCGCGAGGCATGTTCGCGCGCGGCGCGGACGAACTCGCGCAACCGCGCATCGATCCAGTTGCGGGAGGCACGGCCGCGCCGCAAGGGCAGTCCGGGCAGGTCGACCGGGGGCGCGACGATCAACTGCAGCAGTTGCCGGTACTTGCAATGCCATGCCGGCAGGTCCTGCGCGGGGATTCCCATGAGACTGAAGATGAGCTTGAGCATCAGATCGCCGCTTTCGCGCAGGATGGTGACGTCGCCCTGGTCGCGCCACCTCTGCACGCGCGCCCGGATGACAGGCGCGAACAGCGCGCCGATGCCGGCCTGTGTCAGCCCCTTGGGCAGAAGCGCCGCCTGGATCGCATCGCGCGCCTGCCGGTGCGCGATGCCGTCCTGGGCGACCAACGTTCCGCCAAACAATTCGGGCGCGATGTCTTCGATCAGCGCCGAGGACACGTCCTTGTGCCGGAGCAGTGCGAGAGCATCCGGATCCATGCAGGTCATCAGGTGGCCGACAGGGCCAAAATCCAGCCAGAACTGGCTACCCAGCGTCCGTTCCGCGCGCCGCAGCAGGCGCGGCAGGTCTCTGGCGATGGCGGGAAGATGCCCGACCAGCGGGAAAGCGCCGGGCACGACCGGGATGTCGTGCCGCAGCCGATGCCGACGGTTCAGCAGGTTGAGCAGCATGTCCATCAGCAGCGCGGCGCCGCGTCTGCTTCGGCGGTCTCGCCGGCAGGCCGCGCCGCGCGGCTGTTGCCACCGTCGGCGTATGTCGGCACATGCGCCAGCATGCCGCCATCGATGCACACGACCTGGCCGGTGATGAACGCAGCATCGTCGGAGAGCAGGAACGCCACCAGCGCGGCCACGTCCTCGGGGCGGCCGACGCGCGGCAGGAGCTGGTGGCGCCGCAGATGCCGTTGCATGCACGCGTCCAGCTTGGCGAGGAGTCGCTCGGTCATGATGAGACCCGGCGCAACCGCATTGCAGCGGATCTGCGCATGACCGTACTGGGTGGCGAGTGAGGCCGACAGCATGTTCATCGCCGCCTTCGACGCGGCGTAGGATGTCAGCGCGGTGTCACCGCTGAGCCCCTGGCACGACGACATGTTGACGATCGCGCCACCGCCGCGGGCGATCATCCGGGGGATGGCCTGCCGGCAGCAGAGCAGCGTGCCACGCAGATTGGTCGCCATGGTCTGATCCCAGACCGCTAGATCCAGCTCGAGGATCGCGCGGTCGCGCGGGGTCAGATGCATCGCGCTCGCGTTGTTCACCAGCAGGTCGACCCCACCGAAGTGCCGCTCCGCCGTCCCGAACAGCGCTGTCACCGTCTGCGCATCGGCGATGTCGATCGCCAGGGCGAGCGCGTGGCCCGCTTCGGCCGCGATCTGCGCGGTGCAGGCGATAGCCGCCGAGCCATCAATGTCGGCCACCACCACTTTGCCGCCCTCGCGCGCGATGGCGAGGGCGCATGCCTTGCCGATGCCGGCGCCGGCGCCGGTCACCACGGCCACTTTGTCTTCAAACCGTCCCATCATGTCATCCTAGATTGTGCTGGTCTTTCGCGGCATGTCGCTCGGCCTCCGCTGGAGAAGGCGCAGGGTCGGCGCTGGCGCGCTCGCCATGGCCAGCGTGGCTTTCGATGACCCGAATGGCGGCGACCGGGCACTGGCTGGCCGCGAGCCGCACGGCGGCGTGCAGCGCCTGCGGGACGGTCGCCACGCACACTTCGGCCACGCCGTCCGGTTCGCGCTGGCGAAAGGTGCCCGGCAGCGTCAGCACGCACTGCCCGCTGGTTCCGCACAGATCCTGGTCGACCGTGACGCGCATCTCAGCTTCCCTGCGCATGCAGCCGCACCGGCAGCGCACGGAACGTCCGAAGGAACGCCGAGGGCTCACGGGTCGGCTGCTCGGCCAATGCCAGCGTGGGGAAGCGGGCCTGGATCCGCGGCAGGCTCTCGGCCAGCTGCACCCGGGCCAGTTGCGCACCGAGGCAGAAGTGAATGCCGTGGCCGAAGCTCAGCATGATCTTCCCGTCGGTCGACATGCCTGGACTGGTGCCGTAGAACCGCGCGGGATCGAAGCGATCGGGATCGGCGAAGGCGTCCGGGTCGCGATTGCCGGACGCGATCAGCACGCGCACGTCCGCGCTCTTCGGGATCACCACGCCGCCCAGTTCGATGTCGCGCTGGGCGATACGCGGAATGGAGCTGAACATCGCGGGCGCGTCGCATCGCAGGACTTCTTCGACGAATGCCTTCACCCCCGCGGCGTCTGCCTGCAGCCAGTGCCGCTGTTCGGAATACGCCAGCATCGCCAGGACCGCATGGTCGATGGTCGCAGCAGTGGTGGCGAAGCCGCCCAGCAGCATGCCCCACAACATGCTGATCAACTCGGCATCCGACAGCGTGTCGGCATCATCATCATGTGCGCCGACCAGCATCGACACGATGTCGTGGCGGGGATCGGTGCGCTTGCGCTGTATGAGGCAGCTGAAGTAGGCCTGCACTCTGGCACTGGCCGCGTCCGCCGCGGCGAGTTGGGGATCGCTGGCGTGCGGGCTCAGGCCTTCCAGAATGCCGCCGATGCCGGCGGCGAGCCCGAAAATGTCGTCCTGGGGCATGCCAAACAGTTCGGCGAAGACCAACATGGGCAAGGTCAGCGCGAATTCCCGATGCAGGTCCACCGCCTCCCCGCGCTCCAGCGCGGGCGCCATGCCGTCCAGTCGCGCAGCGACGATGCGCGCTATGCTCGGCCGCAGGTTGTCGATCTGGCGCATGGTGAAATCGCGCGAGATCAGCCGGCGCAGACGCGTATGCGTCGGTGGGTCCTTCATCGCAAGCGTGGACGCCAGCAGATTGAGCGACAGGCTTCTCGCCGCACGCGGGAAATAGCGCGCCAGTTCGCCAGGCGCCGGCCCCCGAAAGGCATCGCCCGTGGCCTTGAACGCCCAGGAGATATCGGCGTGGCGGCTCAACAGAAAGAGGCCCGACGCTGCGCGATGCACCGGATCGTGCTCGCGCAACCACCGCATGAACGGATATGGGTCGTGGATGCAGGTTGGCGACGCCAGTTCGGCGAAGGCGTCCCGGCATGGCGCCGTGGTTTCTTGCACGTTGATGGTTACCTGTTGGCTGGCTGATCTGACCGGCGCGCGCCAGGCGCGCCGGCAGTTGCGGAGAAGATCGAGATCCGCGGCGCATCACCAGAGCACCGGGAACTCCTCGAACCCACCAGTGATGATCTCCTTGCGCAACTTCAGCTCTTCGGGCGCTACGGCTAAGCGCAGCTTGGGAAAGCGCTGGAAGATCGAACCGAACACCACCTTGAGTTCCAGCCTGGCCAGCGCCGCGCCGATGCAGGAGTGCGACCCGGAAGAGAACGCCAGGTGCGGCTCTCTCTCGCGTCCGATGTCGAAGATTTCCGGGTCGACGAAATGGCGCGTATCGAACGATGTCGCCGGCAGGCCGACCAGCACCTTGCTTTCCGGGGGAATATGCACGCCGGCGATGGTCACGTCGGTCCTCGGATAGCGCATGATGCCGTCCCAGCCCGCGCCCGGCGGGTACATACGCAGGATCTCCTCCACCGCCTTGTCGACCAGGGCTGGATCGCGGACCAGGCGTTCGCGCTGTAGCGGATGGCGGAACATGGCCAGCAGGCCGAATTCGATCTGCGCGACGGTGCTCTCGTGGCCCGCCACCAGCATGCCCGCCGCCAGGCCGATCGCCTCTTCCTCGGTCGCCTTGCCCTGGTCAACCGCCGCGAGCAGATCCGTTAGCAGATTGTCGCCCGGATCCTGGCGCTTGTCCCGCAACTTACCGCGAATGTAGGCGCGCAGTTCTTCCCAAGCCAGGCGCGACGCGCTGCGCGGGCCGCTTTCATGCTGGTGCGTCATCACCTCGTCGGACAGCCCGGCGAAAAAGGCGTGATCCTCGTAGAGCACGCCCATCAGCGCGCTGATGACCATGGCCGGAAGGGGAAATGAGAGGTGGCGCCGCAGGTCGGCGGGCTGGGGCTGGGCCGCCAACGTCTCGAACAACCGCGCGGCGATCGCCTCGACCTGCTGGGCGAGCAACTTCACCCTGTGGTTGCTGAAGGGCGGCGCCACGATCGTGTGTAACCGGGCATGTTCGCCCCCCTCGTGCGAGACCAGCCAGCCCGGCGAACCGAGAATCACCGAATCTGGGGTGAATGCCGCCGGCGGCATTCCCGCGGGCCGGAACGCCGCGTCACACAGCACCGTCTTGGCCTCGTCGTAGCCTGTCACCCACCAGCCTTCGTGTCCGGACGGGAAGCGCACGCGGTGGATCGGACCCTTAGCGCATAGCACCAACATCTCGGGCGAGGGCTCGATGTGATCGACGCGCCACATCGGAAGCGTCGGCAAGGGTTGCTCGGACATGGTGGCACTTCACTCTCTGAGCGATGGAAGGGCGGAAGGTGGCCGGCGGGCGCTGCGGGCAGCGAATGACGTAAAACGGCATGTAGACGACGTCCTCCGCGGCGATGATCAGCGCTAGATCCTCCAGTCGCACGAACAGTGCGGGGAAGGCGCATCGCAATTGCAGGCGGGCCAGCGCAGCGCCCAAGCAGAAACGCGGCCCGTGGCCAATCGACAGGTGCGGGTTGTGCCGGGTGACATCGAACTTGTCGGCATCGCTATGAATCGACTGACCGCAGGGATTGGTGAAGGAGGTTCGACCGTAACCTGTCCGCCTATATAGCCCCCCGGACCAATCCCGCACCGCCGGTGGCAGTTTCACTCCTGGCTCAAGGTTCGCCGTTTTGGTTGCGCCGCTCGCGACGGGCGCAATTGTTGCGGCTCCCAAAAGAAGCATTCTAGACCGCATCCAACACTTGCCTGCATTTTCTCAGTCAGCAACCGAGCGCCAAGTCACTGCCACAGCAAACCGTCGGAGGGGACCAGACGCGAACGCGGCGGTCGGCCCCCGAAGACCATCGCAGTGCGATTGGCGACGATGCCGTGAACAGAGCAAATCGCGTGCCGAAGTGAATTCGCAGGCTCAGCAGACACTTCGTAGCGGCGCGTAGTGTCAGGTTTCTGGCATTGAGTCTTAATGTCGACAACCGGCCCAGCAAGTGCCCGACAAAGGCCTGCTCTCGCGCTGAGCATGCGGCAGCCCTTGCGCGAATTTCAAGCATGCGGATTGGCTGCAGCAGGTGTGGTTCGTCGGAAGCCACTCCGATGTCGGCGCTAGTTATTACGGAAAACGAAGCCCACCTCTCCTAGCGGTAGCGGTAGCGGTTGCGCTGCGCCAGCCGCTCGGGATCCTTCTGGCCGTAGGCCGCTCCGGTCTGGCCTTGCACTTGCAGCTCCATCAGTAACTGGGCGGCAAGCCGATCATCTCCCGCCGCAGATCCGCATCAGGGGTCTTCTCCACGAGCGTCCGAGGTTCATCATCTCGTCGGTCATCGGTAGTTCCTCGAATCAGGTTGGTGTCAACAACCCGACCCTACCGGCGAATCGCCGGACCATCGGCCAGCGCGGACCTTTGGTCCCTTCGCCGGACGCCGAGCGGTTCCAGGCCTTCTTGGGAAGGCTCTGCGTGATCGCGGAGGCGGTGCCGGCGACAGGCTGCTGCTTGCCCCAGGAGGCCGCCACGCACAGCGCCGCGGGCCGGTGCAGCGGACTTTCGGCGGGCTTGAGCGTGTCGCAATCGAAAAGCTCAAGGTATTGCAGCCCAACCACTGCTTCCAAATGCCACTTGGCGATTGCCACAAGTTCTTTCGCGCTGCGCTCTCCTGACCGAAACGCATCCGCTGCGGCGAATAGACCACGACTGATGGCTAGAGCCCACCGACGTTCGTCGTCATTGAGATACCGATTGCGACTGCTCATCGCGAGTCCATCCGGTTCTCGAACTGTAGGCACGGTGACGATTTCAATCGGGAGATCCAGATCGATGGCCATCCGACGCACGACCGCGCATTGCTGAAAATCCTTCTGCCCAAAGAACGCGACGTCGGGCTGTACCATGTTGAACAACTTGCATACGACCGTCGCGACCCCGCGAAAATGTCCGCGCCTGAGAGCTCCGCAGAGCGGTTTCGCGAGCTCGCCCGGTTCTACGAAGGTCTCGAATTGAGCCGGATAGACCTCCTGCGCGGCGGGCGCGAAGACGACCGCAACACCGGCATCGCGACAAAGTTTTTCATCGCGCTGGAAGTCGCGTGGATACGTGCTGAGATCTTCGTTTGGCCCGAACTGAGTTGGGTTGACGAAGATGCTGACCACGGTGATGTCGCATTGCGCCCGACTGGCCTCGATCAGCGCCAGGCGGCCGTCGTGCAGATAGCCCATTGTCGGTACAAATCCGACACGTTTGTTGGCTCTGCGGGCCTCCGCGAGAGCGCGGCGGAGCTCGGCGAGTGTCGTGATTGTTTGCATTTTTACGCTTCACATCGGGTTTGGTTGGAAGGTGTCCAGTTTGCGATCGTCTCACCTATGCCTTCGGGAAGCCGATAGGACTCTTGCGGTGCTGGGAATGTACCGTTGCGGACATCGGCAACCCAACGCGACAGCGCCTCCTGCAACACCCGAAAGCCGTCGGCGTAGGTACGAACGAATTTTGGGACGTGGCCTTCAATCAAGCCAAGCACGTCGTGGAACACCAAAACCTGCCCCGAACAACCAGGACCTGCGCCAATCCCGATGGTAGGTATGGTCAGCGTTTCCGTCGCTCGCGCAGCGAGATCGGCCGGGATGCCTTCCAGGACAAGGGCGAAGCAGCCGGCCTCCTGGAGGCGATGGGCGTCATCGGCCTTGCGCCCCTGCACTTTGAATCCACCCATGACATTGACGCTCTGCGGGGTCAGGCCCAGATGACCCATGACAGGAATCTCGCACTCGACCAGAGCACGTATCATTTCGACGCGTTTGGATCCGCCCTCGAGCTTTACGGCGTCAGCGCCACGCTGCAAGAAGCCACCGGCGTTGCGTATCGTGTCCTCTGGACTGAGGTGAAAGCTCAGAAATGGCATATCGGCCACGAGCAAGGCTCGTGGTTTCACACGCGCAACCGCCTCGAGATGGTGATTCATCATCGCGATGCTGACCGGCAGCGTATTGTCGAATCCGAGGCAGACGTTGCCAACGCTGTCGCCGAAGGATCATATCCACGATCGGATCCGCAATGCGTGCGGTGATCGCATCATAGGCGGTGGTCATCACGAGCCGCCGCTCCTCATCGTTCCGCTGTTGCAGTCTAGGAAGGGTGACTCGCTCGCCCACGGCTTCTGAGGTGTGGCTCATTCTCTTATCTCGTCGGCCGGCTTTAGTTCGATTCGGCGGATCGAAATGGTATAGGTTTCACGTCGCCCGCCTCACCTAGTATCTCGAAGCAGTAACGCCCGGCACCATCGCCAGTGACTGAGTAGGTCATGCGATCGGAAATGTGAATGTCGCGATCGAACGTAAGGATTCTTGGTTTTAGCCGAGCAATTTCCCTCTGCTCCACGTAGGTCGAACTTCAGACGATGATTTGATGACCTACCTGGCAGGTGCGCGCGGCAGCGCCGTTGAGAACACAAGAACGCGAGCCCGGCGCTCCGAAGATTAGAGGTCGAAATTCTCGCTGCGGAGTTCTTGTTCCAGATCTCCACGAATTCCATCGGCAGAATCCCTGCATCATGGCACTGATCCGGATCGAGCGTGATCGAGCCCTGATAGTGAAGATTGGCCTCCGTAACGTGGATACCATGCAGCTTTGCGGCCAGCACTTTTCTCATCTGAAGGGTCCGTTGAGCCTGGCTCGCATCACAAAAGCCGACGCCCTCCTATGGAGCACGAGATAAACCTGTCAACTAAGAGGGAGAAAAAGAAAAATCCCTCTAAAACGCAGGGGTCGGACGCGCAAGAACGTCCAATGTTCGAGCGATCATCGCGCAAGAACTTCCTACCCACTCGTCATGGAAGGCGGAGTCGCCGCAAGCTGAGCACCGACGTTTCGACTGCATCAAGCTTCCCGCATGGTCAACCGAGGCCTCCAGATCTTGTCAGATCCATGCCGTCCGCCTCGTGGTTAAGAGTAGACAGCCATTTCGAAGCCCGTATAGATCGCTGGTCAACATTCGTCGGGCAGCCGGAGCCGCCATGATTCGTCACATCGTCTTCTTCACCGCAAACAGCGAAGCCCATATCGACGAGATCGTCGACGGCTTGTCGGTTCTCACCAGAATCCCGCATGCGCGCCGGCTCGAGATCGCCCGTAACCGCAAAACTGACCAACTCGGGAACGACATCGACATCGTGGTTTATAGTGAATTCGACAATGAGGCTCGGCTCGCAGCTTACAAAGCGCACGAGCTGTACCAAGAAGCGATCAGGCGGGTGCGACCACTAAGGGAACTGCGCTTCGCGGCTGACTATAGTTTGGCTGATGTCGCCTCGTAAGTCCGATGCACGTCACAGAGCTGTCCTGGATCGAGCCGACCACGGCGATGCGATGTCTCGCGGATCGACCATACCTCACGTTTTTGGATAGCGCGGCAAACGACGCTCTGCTCGGGCGCTATTCCTACCTCGCTTGCGATCCATTCTGCACCTACGTAGTCACGGACGGACGAGCGAGCTGCGACGGCGAGACCCTCGACGGCGATCCATGGGACGCTCTCCGCGCGCTCCTTTCCAATTACCGGCAATCTCATCGCCGTGACCTCCCACCGTTTCAAGGCGGTGTGGCCGGTTTCTTTTCCTACGATCTGAATACGACGCTCGAACGGCTGCCATCTCCTGCGGTACAAGGCCAAGGATTGACTAGACGCCGGCGATGCAATGAATGCCAACGCACAGAATGCGGCCCAGGCACCTGCCGCGAAGCTGACCAACTTCATAAAAAAGATCCAAACTACGACGGCAGAAAGAACTCCCGAAGAATCGCAGCAGCCTCAATGAGCGGCAGATTGCTGATTTCTTGATAGAGCACGATGGTCAAGTCACAGTAACGGGCTTGATCAGAAGTGCTGACTTTGCCCGTCAAAAGCTGGAGGTCTTTGGCTGAGTAGCCCCTGGAGTTGAGGCGCGCGCCAATTTTTGACCAAGCGCCTTCGTTATTTCGTGAACCGGACTGGGCTCGATCTGGGGCAATAATCCGGGCGTTCAAATCCAGCTCACGCTCAGTGAGTTCCTTGGGAATAAGATGAATGACGTTCTGATCGCCAACGCCTGAAGCGAATCGGTAGCAAGCGGCTTTGTCTTGAATCTGGAGCGCGCGATATTGGTCAACGACAAGACGTCCGAACTCAACCAAAGCAGCATCATCAGCATATGGCAGCCGCGCCCTAACGAGGTTATTCAGCTTGCTTCGTGCCTCCGCAACCACTTGGGCCTGCGGCGCCCCCTTGGTCGTCCCATCTGTAAACGTGTCGAGTATCTCGCTATACGTCTTCGGATATTTATTCTTCATCACTCTGTAGACCAGAGCAGTCTTTTGAAGTGCCCTATCCCAATCTCCGCGCGACAGCGTTCCTCCACCGCCAGCTATGGCGTACTCCTCACCATTTGTGATCCTCGTTACGACTCCTGCTGATACCAAATCAGAATCTGACGGTCGCCACATGTCAGCATTCTTGGTCGCTAAAGCTCGATCAACAAATGCAACGCTTATGCCGGCTGTTGCGTAGATTGACCGCTCTAAACTTCCATCAACCTGATCTTCTCCAGCGAACGCTCCTCGGTGGATTCCAATCGCGCCCCTGCTTCAGGACCCGCTCTCGACCGGCAACGAAAGCCAAAGTGCAAGCAGACAAGCATTTTACGTCGACATAGGTATCAAGACCTCTGGATTTGATCAGAGAATTTAACTTTTAGCCTTCGCGAATACGACCACCAACGCTGTCCAAGTGGACGACGCGTAGCGTGACTGGGTGTCTGGCACGAGCATGGAAGCGTCGAGACCGGTCCGCGTGCGTAACGTGGGCAGATAGCGAAACGCCGGCTCTAGCCAACGTGTGCCGTTGCGTAGAACTATCTCGCCGTTTCGGTCGATTTCCGCGTAATAAACGAGAACATAGATCAGCGAGAGACTAGCCAGCACGGAAATGACGGCAGCAGTCGCAATCTGCCTAATGCGACGAAGCGCTGTTCCCAGCGCGGTGCGCTGTTGAATGCGGCGTGCTAGCCGCGTAGTGGGCAGTGTCATCGCCGAACTCGATACGCCGCCTTTCACCGGCTCCTGTTCGGCACCCTTGTGCTCCAGTACATAGAGAGGCACCTGGTCGCACAAGAAAGGAAACAACTCCGCGTCGACCTGGACACGGTCAGGATCGATGGTCGGACGTAACGCGTTACCCGAGTTCAGCATGTCGATTAGATGGGCAGTGAATACGCCGTGCTTTACCTGGTCGTCTTCCCACGTAAGCTGGTTCGCACGGGATGAACCGATGAAAATCCGGCATTCGCTGCCTTCAAGGCCCTTGAAGAAGCGCATCTCTGTAACGACCGCCTCAGCGAAGCAGCAGTCCAAAATGAGCGCAGTTCGTTTCGCGTTTACTTGCGAGAGTAATCGATCGAGCTCGCTTGCCGTCGCAAGCGACAATTCAGATCCGGTTCCCGGCTGGAGAATGAACCCCGGCTTCAGCGTTGATGTCGTTCCGTGCCCCGATAGGTAGACTAGGAAGAGCTCGTAAGGGCCGTTTGCAGCGATCTCCGCGAACGCCTTGCGTAGTGCTTCTAAGTCGGACTTCGCCTCTTCGATGAGACACACTTCGGCATCGTTCGTGCTGGGCCAACAAGTGCGGAGGTACCGCACGAAAGCCTCGGCATCATCGACGGCGTATTCAAGGGGTGGCGCAGTATCAACGGCTGCGGTGTAACGGTAGGTTGATATTCCCAACACGACCGCGCCGAGTGAGCGCATTGTTCTCACCAAGTGAAGAAACGGTGAACGGTCGCCTGCGGCGTTGCAATGATATTCTTTGAACCATCGGTTTGGGGAAGGCTCGTAGCGAGCTTCTGCAGAATGATTGGCGTCGAGATTCCAACGTGCAGTGCGATGATCGCTTCCGCGCGCTGCCCGAAATAGATCCAGGTAATGAATCCGCCGATCATCGCCAGAGTGATGATCCAATAGCGGGGGCCTTTGCGTATTCGGGTAGTTGCTTATCCTCTCTGAGATTCCACCAATGAAGAAGCTCGGCCAAAATTCCCCCGGCCAAACCGACGCCGACGACCCCCGTAGCGCCTTCGATCACCATCGTACTCTCCTTGTGAGGGCTCAAATCCGGGTGCAAGTGAACATCGATCGGACCATCGCTGAAGTATGCAGCGCGACTTCTGCGAAAGCCGAAAGCTCTGCATGGCTCACCGCCCTTTAAAACAAAGGCGGCGATGATCTCCTTTAGCTAAGATGTAATCGCCTTGGCATCCCTCAGCTTTTGCCGCGCCTCGTCGGGTGCCTCCCGCACTGCTAGAAATACTCTGCCTCCGAAATCGAGGATCGACTTGGCCTGCTCGTGGTAGATCTCCGGATTGCTTTCCGAGACCTGCCGAATCCGTTCGGAACTGACGACAATTTTTACCTTGACGTCTGGAGCTGTGAACTCGGTCAAGCGCACTTTCGCGGCTTGAAATTTGTCGACTAAGTCACTGACCTTCTCAGCCGAGTAGATACGATCCCCTACTAGGCGGAGCATGGTCGCCCCTTTCCACTCGCTATCAAATGCTTTCCTAAGCCAAAGCAGTTCGGTCTCACCAACCTCCTGCACGCCACCTCCGGGCAAATTGACGATCAGCATTTCGCTTCCTCCAATCACAACATCAGATCAATTAGTCGTAACTGCAACACGCACCGGACATCCCACCTTCGTCGATCCATCGAAGATAAAGACTGCCGCCACCCCATTTGCCTTTGCCTCGCCCGTCGAATGAGTTGTACAAGCCAAGAAAACGACGCACTCTGAAATCATCGGGCGGACAAGACGGTTAGCGCCGCAACGGTGATGGCTACTTGGAATTCGCGTAGGAGGGCACCGGACCCATGGCGGGGTGGCCGCGTCAACCCTGGTCAGCATGCGACTTCTTTGAAGGAGCGTAGTAGCCCAACAGCGTATCTCGGGCCGCGTTTATTTTGGCGGCCATTTTTTCGTCTCCCGTCTTCATATCGGGATGATAGATCTGTATCATGTAAGCGTGCCGTGTTCTCATTTCGGTTTCTGTCGCCCACACCGGAAGTTGCAAGGTGCCAAAGGCGGCTACAACATCCTCATCGATATTTAGTTTTCTGGCGGCCGTGCGACTGAAGCCATCTACGGCGTGGGTCGCCATCAACCTAAGACGTTCCTCGTCTTCCGGATCGACTGGAAATTCTACGTCATTCCAAAGCTTCTGCCACGTGCGCTTGAGCCAAGCCGGCGTTGCCGCCTTGTCCTGCATGCCTTTGATGCCGCGCACGACATTCTTCGCCTCTTTTCTCACCTTGGCTCGCCTCTTCGCCAAAAAGCGGTCAAGCCGATCGCCTTCAAGCCCGGGCCTCGGCTGAGTGCGAACTGCCGCCCGAAGCGCTTCCAACCGCGTGATGACCCTCTGGTGCTCGGAAATTACCAAGCCCAATTCCGTCATCGCCTTGTCGAACGAGCGGATTACTTCCTCGAGCTCCTTTTCGGCCCTTGCTGCGTTGTCGGAGTCCCAAATAGCGTCTTGAATATAGTCTTTGTAAACTCGTACCCATCCGTTCAGAAGCTCTTTGATTTTGAAGTAAGTGACCTTTCGATCCAGCGCTACTAGATCGATTGTGTGAGGAGACCGGATTGCAGGCAGGTTACTGCCCGACTGCAGAACCAGCGTAGACAGGTCACGGGTTACGACCTCAGTCATGGCGCGCTTCCGAGGAACCTGGCTGTAAGACCTGAATAGGTACTTCGCTTACTCCGGCCAAACTTCGCAGTTTATCCGTATTGGCGAGGCTCGCCGGAATCGAGGCAACGACCGCACCTTCGCGGAATCGGTCCAGGACCCATCTCCCCGCGGCCTCCGCCTTCGCCGAGTCCGGATCTGTCATGGCAAGGTTCGACGGGCTACCGCTCAGCCCCCACCATCGGCTCGCAATACCAATGAGCAACTCAGTCTTTGCGGCGGGAGACATCTCGAATTGTTGAATTGCCTCAATCACCGCTCGTTCTATGGCCAGGAGACGACTTTGCTTGAGCAAGATCAGCCCGACCCAGATTAGAAATGCTGTGGCAATCGCAGCAACACCGATTTTGACTACAACGTCCCACGGAATTCCCTGTGAGAGCGTAATGGAGCTAGGCCCGAGGACTACGTCTTCAATAACACGCCAGAGAATGACGAGAGCAGCGACAAAGCTGAGGAACGCCAGCACCAGGTGCATTCCCTCGGCTGCCGAGAACGTCGAGGATTTGCCCTTCCGCGGCTCTCGCGTTTGCGCCGAGGGCATCTCTGCCGCAGGGATCGACTGCGCTTCGTTCGCCATGGATAGACTACCGGTTCACCAATACACCTCGTGGAGGACAGTTATTCACGCTCACTGCCCCAGGCATCAATCTCTTGTCCCGAAAGCACCCCGCTTTAGGGGGCTGCCCCGGCCGGAAGTGCGACTGCGTTTTTCTCCCAAGATCCATAAAGTGGATTCGGCAGCAGGAAATAGTCCTTGCCCATCATCGGCACGAGCGACGCAGTGCGCGCTTCACTTTGGGTTATGCAAGGAAAGTCGAGCACGTTGTCCCCGACCGAAAAAGCAATTGAATGGGGGTGATCCCAAGACGTTTTTGCTGTGCTATCCGCGGCCCAGCAGCTTTCAGCAATCCCATTCGTCAACAGCTCGCGGCGGCGATCCTTGTCATTCTTGTAACCGGCGCCTCCGCATGCGGACGTAGACACAGCCGTTCTGTCAGCGGATGTCCGAGGGAGAATGCACAGCTTGTGCGGGTCGGCGGTGAGAGCGCCGGTCCCGCCAATCTAGCGCTCAAGATTGCTGAGGTTTGTTCGAACGCTTTGCTCGACCTCGGCTTCGCGATCGAGCTCTCGATTGGTGATGACGACGATCTTGCCGTTGTTAGCGAGAACGTGGCGAATGAATTCCAATGCTCCAGGTACCGCACCCGCAGCGCTCCGTCGAATCCATTCACGCCAGCGCTCATCGACATATCCGAGTCCCAAATATTCGTTCTCTAGCTGGCCAAATGAATTGTCGAAGATGGTTTCGTCGGCATCCATGACGATAGCCCAGTTGTCGGCGGGCGGCCTCGTCTGGATTTCGTCAAACCGCTCGCTGGCCCGCGCGTACACAAAGCGCGTCAGCAATGCCAATTCTGCGGACCGCCGGTACCATTTCAAACCTGTGGTCATCTCGCCCTTTACAGGATGGACCTGTGGCGCATCGGGAATCGTCAGCTCAACAAGGACCGGGCAATGATCGGAAGGGGCCTCATTCGCCCCTTCCCGGTAGCGAAACTCGCGGAAGCTATCAGCGACGAACAAGGGGGCGCTGCGTCCGTTGAGCACGATGAAATCGATGAACAGATCGTCCCGGCCCCGACACCGCGCTGGAGTGCCTCGAGCTGTCGTGCGCACCAAGTCCCGCGCTCCTCCGCCGGGTTCGTCTAACACCGACCAAAGCCCTGGCTCGTTTTGCAAACGGCGATTGAAATCGCCCATGATCGCGAAAGGAATGCCCTCGTCAGCGCGTTTGTTGATCCATTGCAACTTGAGGACCCGCGCTTGCTCAAAGAGAACCCTGCAGTCTTCCCTTGCCGAGGCTTCCGGCTCCGAATGACAGCCGGACTTGAGATGGACGGAAAGCAGCCGAAGCGGCACACCCGTATCGAGTGAGATATCCACGCCATAGCGGTGTCGGCCGGTGGCGCCAATATCAAGCTCGGTAACATCCGGATTGCGGATATAGGCCACCGATTTGCGGATCGCAAAGCCGGTCAGCTGTTTGGTAATGAACTGACCGGGAAGGCCGGCACATTCGCGCTTTTCGCCTTCCGGCGGCACGGTAGATATTTCGATGGACCAGGTCTTTGGATCGAATACCCGCGCCAACGCTGCACCGCTCTCGACTTCCTGTACGGCGACGATATCTGCCTTGAGCTGCTCCGCGTAGCTCCTGAGCAAGCCATAATCCGCCTCAGTGCGAGGACGACACCCCGCTCCGTCCTTCTCCGCCAGATGCTCGAGGTTCCAGGTTGCCATCGTAAGTGCGCTGGCTTTGCCGACCACCGTGGTGGAGAGCATCACACAAATGAGCAGCGTCAATTCGACGCGAGCACGCATGACTAACCTCCAGCGAGCTTGGCGAGATCGATCATCATTGACGCGACAATTCCTGTCGACGCTCCGCACTCAGAGGCTGTGTGCGGGCTCGTTCGATAAAGGCCGATGCGGCGGCGTTACCGTGCTTCTCGTATCGGATTTGAAGTGGCTTTTCGTTTCGCAGTATGCCGAGTACGCCATCCAGCATTCCGATAGGAAAGTCCATTACGATATACTTCTTGTCGGCACTCAAATACGGCTCGCGAGGTGGCCTACCGGTGACATACAGGTATCCTGCAATTTCGTTGCCCTGCAGAAGCTCGATCCAGCCAAAAACTTCGTTGTTTGGGCCGTTCATCAACGTCAGTTCATGACGATCAAACGTGTTTGTCTTCACGTCGTCTGAAGCACAAGTGAAACAGGAGCGGCCAAGCACAAGACTAATGCAATCGCCAGACGTCGCGGCATTGTCTTCCCCGCCTTTTCCGGTAGATCGTCATTCTAGATTGAGTTGCATGTCGGTATCGCTACAAGAACGGCACTGGTTGTTACGGCTCCGGTATGTCGACGACAACGGGCTTGCCTTCCTTCGCGCCGTCGAACAGCACGAGCAATCTTATTCCCGACGTCCCCTGGTCGAGAGGCAGGATGGCCTCGGGCTTGTACTCAGCATCGCTGATGACGGACGAAATCTCCTTGAGCTGGCGCACAAGGGAACTTCCGCCATTCCACCAATACACCGCATATGAGCCGGGCCCATCGGCGGAGGGGCCGGAGAGGATAAGTATCCCGTTCTGATAGACAGCAAGATCGCGCACGCCTTGTCCATCGCCCAGCCGTAGCGGATAGAGCTTGGCATCGAGATCGCCGTTGCCGAACAGCGCGGCCAGCGAGACAGAGAGTATCGCGGCGCATCCATCATCCAACGTCGGCCCACGGAATCCGGCTAGCAGCCGGCCCTCGCGGATCGCTATGCCTTCGATGGTGACGCCGTTATTCTCGAGCCGCCTATCAAGAAACCGGCGGAGCATGGGCTCCGCCGAGATGGCCTCGCGCAATCTCGCAGTCGGCGTAACCGCATCGACTGCACCGTCCCGGCCAACACGAAAGCGGATGATCCGGCTGCTCGCAGCGATCTTTGCATTGATTTCGGCATCGTCGCGGCCGGCTTTTAGCTTCCTCTTCCGGTCGCGAGGATGCCCGTGTGAGCCGGTGACATAGTAGAGGCCGTCTGCAAAGGCGACCCCTTCGCCGTCGAACTCAATCGGTTTGTCTGCAAACCTATCGGTGATCAGTGTGATCGATTCACCGGCCCTCAGCTCACCATCGTCAATCGTGACGAACTGGGCTTCCTGCCGCTCATCGTCGATGACAACGCAAGTGCGAGGAAAGACTTGACCGCTCCGGCAGGCGATGCCGCTAACATTCTCGGATTTGTCGCCGCCCTTGCCGACCAATTTGCCCTTGACTGGCCATGAGTCGCCATCTTGGGCCCGAGCGGCGGGGACAATGGCGGGCGAGAAAGGCACGGCGAGCAAAGAAACAGCGAAAAAAGCTATAGCAAGGTAACCACGCATGGAGGCTTCTCCTCGGTGGCGATGACGATGCTTCCAGACTGTTCTCGACCTCAGCAGCCACGCGTTGACCTTGAGCGCCGGTTCCTGCGCGCGAGGTGTGCGCTATTCCGGACGCAAAAGGAGAGAGCACGGGCTCTCAGCCTCAAAATGTGATTGATCTAATAAGTCTTGATCTTGGTAGTACCTGATCTAAGCTACAACCTCTTTCAAGCACGTTCAAGGCTTATATCGAATTCCATTTCAGTGGGGGGAGTCATGAAGCTATATCTCTTCGACATGGGATCGAAGATCTACGGCGATTGCATACTTGCAGTTCATAATGATCGCACGATCCTGATTGATGGAGCCCACCCCGGTGACTGGCAGAGTACGGGCGATACGCCGTCCATCCCCGAGCAACTCGCAAAGGTTTTGCGCAGACCGCCGTTCGAAATCGATCTGCTTGTCGTAACTCATTGCCACTCGGATCACATAGGATGCCTCCCGAAGATGGTCGCGGATGGCACGGTCACGTTCAAGCGGGCGTTGGTGGCAGATGAAAATCTAGGATTTCCGACCGATGCAGAGGACGCCGCGGTCGACGCCGTCGCGGCGAAGGTAATCGCGGCCATCGTCGAGGAGCCTCAGCCCGATTTGCAGGGTCCTGCGCTTGATCAGTTTCTTACAGATGCGGCCAGGCTGGCCGACAATTACGCGGCGATGCTATCCAAGCTCGAAGAGGACGGAACGAAGATCCTTCGGTATACGGGCCCGAGTGCCAAAATCAGGCAGCTCGAGAGGGAGTTCTCGGACTTTGGTCTGAAGGTTTTGGGGCCGACCAAAGAACATCTAGAAACATGCAGGGACGAGTTGGCGAGGCTAAAAAGGAGGGCGCGACGTGCGACTGATAGTCTCAGGCAAAGAGACGCCGCGCTCGACGCTAGCGACATCTACCAGATGCTTCTCACCAGCGCAGCACGGGGGGCCGACGCAGCGACGGACGAACTCGCGGAATTCCTCGACAGGGTAGGACCGGGAGCGGCGTTGAACGATCAGAGCATCGTGTTGTCCCTTGGCTCGGAGCAACAACGATGCCTCCTTACGGGCGACATGCAACTGGCCGTCCCGGAAGTGTCTGGTTTGGACGAATCGATGTCTCAGCTTCTCGAAGCTATCAAGCAAGCAGGCCCCTACCGCTTCGTGAAGTTGCCCCACCACGCATCCTACAATGGGTTCGACGAGACCGTCCTCGACGCCGTAAAGGACGCCCCTGCTTTCGGAATCTCAACGGGGAGAGGTGATCCGAAACATCCCGATTCCGGAGTTCTGAGGCTGTTGAAGAGAGTCTCTGATGATCACTCCTGGGCCAGAACAGACCTGAACGGCCGGCTTGCGATCTCATTCAGAGGCTCTGCCGTTGAGATCGGAGTGGATGATGGCGAGTTGAACGACGCTTCGCCCAACGCGAGGGATGTCCTTCCCGAACAGCCTTCCGAGACTGAAACCGAACCGCCTATGCCTCGCGTGCTTTCCGAAGGCGGCGCTCCCCCGCGAACCGGAGCGGAAGTCATCCGACGGACCGTTTCGGATCTGGTCGAGGTGACAGCCAAAATTCCGCACACGAAAACGAAAGTCACTATCACGATCGAGGTAGAACCGGGAGAGACCGATATCGCGGAAATCCGTCCGCAGCCTGGCGACAAAAGGTCGGTTGCTCCGCCACGAGACCTTCCGCCCCTGTTAGTCGTGACAAACTCGAAACGTTTGGCGGACAACATCGGTCGAGCAGAGGCCGCCGGTGTTCTGGCGACGTTCGGCGGGCGTCAGCCGGTAGTGGATTTGGCGCGAGAGAACTCGCCATTCGATGCAATTCGTCGCGAGGCACGCAATTTGTCGGTGAAGGGCGTGGTCATCGTCGGGGGCTATGACGTCGTCCCCTCTGAAAGGTACGACACGCTTCCACCAAGCCTACGAGCGAGTATCGGACCGAGTGCGCGCAACGATCCGGACAATTTCATCGTGTGGAGCGATCAGATCTATGGCGACCTTGACGGGGACGGCCTAGCCGACGTTCCGGTCTCACGCATTCCCGACGGGCGCACGGCCCGCCTCGTGCAAACCGCGCTCGCCGACAGTCCAGCGGCGACCGCCACCCGCTTCGGGCTTCGGAATTACGCCCGACCGTTCGCGGATCACGTCTATACAGGGGTAGGCGGAAGGGAAACCATGTTGACTTCCCAGGCGGTAAGCGCGGACGCGGTGGTCTCAAACAGTCTTTCCGCCAAGCTCATCTACCTGATGCTGCATGGCTCCGACACGGACAGTTCGCGTTTTTGGGGCGAGACTGCAGGAAGTATGCTCGAGGCGCTGACCGTTAAGAACATTCCAGACCGCTGCGGAGCGGTCGTGTTCTCGGGATGCTGTTGGGGCGCCCTAACGGTGCGCACCCGAGCCGATGTTTACCGGGCTGGCGATCCGATCCAGGTGGTCACGCCGGCACAGTCCATCGCCCTTTCATTCCTGATGGCCGGCGTATCCGCCTTCGTCGGCTGCACAGGCGCTCACTACTCGCCGATCGACGGCAATTTGGATTATTTTGGCGCGCCGCTGCACTCCTTATTTTGGCAGCACATGGCCTCCGGAAAGAAACCCGCAGAAGCGTTGTTCCAAGCCAAGATCGACTACATCCGCGGAATGCCCCATGGCAGGACCAAAATCGAGGAAATTGCGATCGAAAACAAGATTTTGAGACAATTCACCTGTCTTGGATTAGGCTGGTGAGGGACTATATTGGTATTAAATGATTCATCGGATCGGAGGTCGCTATGGCCGGAAAATCGGACTATTTCAGTGGCGCCCTAGAGGGGTGGGAACCAATTGATTCACCCGCTCGAGGCCAAGACGCGGCGGCCCGCCCACCGGAAAAACCGGATCGGGTGGCTCAGGAATTCGTTAAGGTCGCAAGGAAATATGCGTCCGACGCCGTGATCAAAGATGAGCGGACGTCCGAACATTCGACCCTGGTGCGCGCCAAGAAGAAGGGCTCGGTCGATAACGACGTAACCGCCAAGACCTTCGTCGTCTCTGGAAACAAGATAGTGGGGTCTCAGGGTTGAAGTCAGGGGTGGCGATACCTGCGTCCTCCCAACGATTGTCGTTCCTCCGTAGAGGAAAGCCCCAAAAGGAATGCTCGGTCGGCTGATCACGCTCACCAACTCTTCGACGCTATCGAGCCCGTCGACTTGGGCGCCCGCATTGCCTGAACGTCCCGCATCGGCGAACTTCGTGTCGTGCGTAATTGCGCGGTGCATTAGTCGGCCACGACCCAGCTCAAAAGTGCCGTTCTCCCTTCGCCTGTTCAGAATGAGTGCGCTCGACACCTGGCCGACGCAAGTCTGCTTGAACAACGTGTCACAAGCCAACCCGCTCGGGCAGATTGCTATCTTAGCCCGATATTATTCCCGCAGTTTCACACGGAAAGCCATGTGCAGTGATCCCTCGTGCCGGATCGCCGGAATGAATGCCTGTGGCGTCAGGGCCAGACCTTGTTGAGGATATGCGCAAGCCGCGCGCCTGCCTTCGCCAGCTGCTGGCGTTTGAGGTCATCCTGCTTCTGCACATAGGTG
>NZ_LBJW01000082.1:0-34175 GCF_028128865.1 Bradyrhizobium sp. CCBAU 11357
AAATCTCATATCGGGAACTGCTCCCGCACACCCGATTAAGCAAAGCCCTCGCAAGCGGGAGAGGTGAGCGAGCCTGCGGCTCGGTCCGGGCGAACCAAGAGCGCGCTACGGATTTTGCGGGGTCAGCACCAGCGGCGGCTTCGGCCTGGGCTTGGCGGGCGGCGGGCCCGGGGCCGGCTTTACGTCGATCGGCGGCGGGAGCGGTGCGAGTTGCTGGCTGGCAAGCGGCAGGCTCGGCGCGGCGGGCGCGGCCTGCGGAGCCTTCGGGACCGGTGGCACCTTGGGCTTTGCCGGCGCGCGGCGCGGATCCTGGCCCGGCAACGGCACATTGCCCGGCGCCGGCTCGGGCGCGCCATCGGGAGAGACCAGTGTCGGCAGCGCCGCGGTGGCCGGCGGCGGCTCGCCGCGCTCGATGGCGTCGAGCCGCCGCGTCTCGCGATCGATCGTGCGCACAGCAAGCCATGACGACAGCGGCGCGAGGTCGATGGTGCGGCTCAGCCTGTCGGGCGGGCCTGCCGCGAACAGCTGGATCTCCGGCGGGGCGCCGGAGAGCCCGGTCATGATCGGCGTCAGGCTGGCGCGAATGTCGGCCTGGTCAGCGGGAATGTCGTAGCCGCCGGAGACGATGGCGCGGGCATTCTTCGCTTCCAGCGGCGTTGCGCCGACCCGCAGGCGGCCGTCGCGGATCGTGAACGGAATCTGCGCCGAGGGCACCGCAATGCGCCCCGCCGACAGCGCGGGCTCGACGAGCTGCCGCAGCCGGTTGTCGTCGTTGACCTGACCGCCGTCGCTGGCGCGGATGGCGATCTCGAACGCACGCGGATTGAGGCCGGCGATCTCGGCGGATTCGAGCGTCACCGTGCCGTTGCCGGCGAGCGCCCCGGTGAGCGCCGCGACGCTGCGGCCCTGGCTGGTCAGCGCCATCTGCACCGAGGCGCGCCCCTTGGGCAGCGCGAGATCGCGATAGCGCAGCGCCGACGCATCGACATTGTTGAGCTCGATGCGCGCGCTGAGCGCAAGACCACCCGCACCATTGCGCGCGTCGAGGCTTGCGGACATTTCGCCGCCGCCGACGCCGCCCTTGAGGGCATCGAGCGCGAGCGACTGGCCGTCGCTCCGGATCGTACCGCCGAAGGGCCGCAGCTCGATGCCGCCGGGCAACGTTCCGCGCAGGGCCTGGAAGGCGATGCGGCCGCGCCAGCCGCTGACTAGTCCGGCGCTGAGCGGGTCGCCGGACTCATGACCGGCCGCGCCGACCGCGACGGCGAGCGCCGGCACCAGATCGAGTGCGTCGAGCCCGACCTCGCCGTCGACGGTCTTGTCCTGATCGAGCGTCACCGCAACATGGCCGCGCAGATGCGAGCCCGCGGCATTGCCGTCGAGATCGCCGAAGGTCAGGCGATTGCCGGAGAGCGTGAGGCGGGAGGACAGGCTGACATTCTGCGCCGACTTGTCGGCCGGGCTGGTCCCGAGCAGCGGCGCCAGATTGGCGTTGCGCACGCGCAGGTTCACGCTCGCCTTGGGATCGAACAATTTGGGCTCAAACGATTTGGATTCGAATGATTTGGGCTCGGACGGTTTGGGCTCCGACAATTCGATGCTGCCTTGCGCGTCCGCATCGAGCCCGCCGCCGCTGAGCTTTGCGTTCAATTGCAAGGGACGGCGCCAGGTCCCGCTCAAGCGGCCCTCGAATTGCGTGGCGCCCTCGCCCGGGGCCACGATGCGGTCGAGCCCGAACAGTGCCAACAGGGCGCCGGCCTGCGGCGCCGCGACTTTCGCCTCCAGCGTGAAGTCGCTGTTGCGCAGGCGTTCGAGGTCGATGCCGCCGATGGCGGCCGCCGGCGTCTGCGCGGCCAGCGTCGCAATGGTCTTGAGCTGCGGTGCGTCGAGGTCGAGCACGATGCGGGCATTGCTGCGAGCGGCCTGCTCGGCGTTCTTGTCGAGGCTGAGATCGAGCTTGAGACGAGTCGCGCCGGGCAAAGACGGGAGCGCATCGAGGCGCGCGCGCATCGCGGGCGCGAACGGCTCGATCAGCGCGGTGAGCTCGCGCAGCGAATTGGCCGAGGATTTCAGCGCGAGCTTGCCGGTGGCCTTGGCGCGGTCGAAGCTGCCGCTGGCCTCCGTGGTCACGCCGCCGGCCTGGCCGAAACGCAGCTGCTCCAGCGACAGCGACGCTGGGCTGTAGGCGAGCCTGGCTGCGAACGGCCGCAGCTCCTGGCCGGCCGAGATGGCGCGGCCGATATCGAGCGCGAGCTTTGCCTCCTCCGGCCATTCGCCTTGCGGCCCCGCCAGCGCGCGCACGAAGCTCGCGGCGGCATCGAGGTCGAGCCGATCGGCCCTGAGGTCCGCATCGATCCGCGAGCCCTTGCTTGGGCCTGTTTGCACGAAGGCGATGCGGCCTTCGACGGCGCCGCCGTCGATATCGGCCTTCAGCCTGTCGATGGCGAGATGATTGGCGGCGATAGTGACGTCGCCGGAAAGGCGCAGCGGCCGCGTGCTGCGGCGGTTGATCTCGCTGCGGCCCTGCAGCCAGCCTACCAGCGTGTCGGGATCCGAGGACTCGACGCTGAGCCGGCCGCTGAAACTGTCGGCGCCGGGAGCCGCGCCATTGAGCGAGAGCTGCGTCATGCCGGGCGCGCGCAGCTCAAGCCGCCGAAAGGTCCAGGACCGGCCGTCGGTGGCAAGCTCGGCCGCGATGTTCTGGAGCGGACGGCCACCGAGCATGATCTGATCGGCATTGAACTCGATCTGCGCCGGGATCGGCACCTGCGGGATCGCCGCCAGCCCTGCGCGCAGTGCCGGCAGGACGCGCTGCGGATCGGCATCGTCCCTGGCGGTCAGCCTGTCGGCATCGACTTGCCGCGCCGACAGCACCGCGCGCAGCAAGGGCGAGGCGCCAAACCTGATATCGCCGACGCCGCCGAGCTTCAGCGCGGTGTCCTCCGCGCCGAAGCTCGCATCGATCTGCTCGAATTTCGCGCCGGCCGGATCGGCCTTGAGCCTGGTCGCGAGCTTCCAGGGTGTCGGCCCCGCCTCGCCCGCCTTCTTGGCCACGGGCACGGCGAGCGTCAGCGCGCCCTCGAATTTCGGCTGGCGATTGTCGAAGGCGAGCACGCCTTCGAGATCGGCGAGGATCGGGCGCTCGCCGGGATCGATGTTGAGGTGGAGACGGGTCGCGCTGCCGTCGGCGCTGGGGCCGGAGGAGACGCGGAACGGGTAGCGCACGCCGCGCGCGCTGAAGCTGCCGTCGCCCCGCACCGAACCTGCGAGCGAGCGCACGTCGCCGGAGAAGGCGATGTCGTTCAATTCCAGCGTCGAGCGGCTGGCGGCATCGTGGAAGGCGACGCGGCCGGTGAGGTTCAGCCGCTCGATGGCGAGGGACGCCAGGTTGAAGGTGCCGCTCGCGGTCGACGGCAGATCGACCCGCCCGCGCGCGTCCAGGCCAAGATCGACCGCCATGCCGCCGACCGAAAGCTCGGTGGCGCGCCATTCGCCGCGCATCAGGGAGCCCAGGCTGAACTCGACGTCGAGCTTGTCGGCGCGCAGGCGGCCGAGATCGTTGTTGCCGCCGAAGGTGACGGCGCGCAGCCGCAGCGTCGGCGCCGGCAACAGCCGCGCGTCGAGCTCGCCCGCCACCCGCACCGGCACGCCGATGATTTTGCCGGCCTCCGCCTCGAACTGGGGCCTGAACTGGTTCCAGTCGATGTAGTAAGGCCCGATCAGCGCGGCCAGCAGCGCAATGATGAAGGCAATCGCCAATCCGAGCAGCGTCGTCTGCACGGGTCTCCCCTCGGCCAAACCGGCCCGGGCCGAAGCAGAGGGCCTCAGGCGCGCCGGAACATCCCCTTATATAGGGGGAAGTGTGGCGAAGTCACAGCGACTGTTGCGCGCGGAGGTTAACGCTGAGAGCCCCTCACCAGCTCGCCGGCAGCCGCTTCAGCCCGCGCAGCACGAAGGTCGGCCGCCATTCCGGGGTCTCGACGTCGTCGATGCGCAAATCCGGCAGCCGCCGGAGCAGCGTGGCGATGGCGATCTCGGCCTCGATGCGTGCCAATTGGGCCCCCAGGCAGAAATGGATGCCGCCGCCGAACGACAGCGGCTTGACGTTTGCCCGGTTGACGTCCAGCCGGTCAGGCCGATCCGGGTAGATCGCGGGATCGCGGTTGGCCGAGCCGAGCAGGCACAGCACGGTCTCGCCCTTGGGGATCTTCACGCCGCCGAGGTCCTCGATGTCCTCCAGCGTGACGCGCCCGGTCATCTGCACCGAGGAATCATAGCGCAGGAACTCCTCGATCGCGTTCGTCATCAGCTCGGGTCGCGCTTTCAGGAGCGCAAGCTGATCCGGATTGCGGTGAAGCGCGAGCAGGCCGTTGCCGATCAGGTTGACGGTGGTCTCGTGCCCCGCGCCGAACAGCAGGATGATGTTGGCGGTCAGCTCCTCGTTGGTGAGCTTGTTGCCGTCCTCCTCGGCCTGCACCAGCTGGGTGATGAGGTCGTCGCCGGGACTACGGCGGCGCAGCTCGAACAGCTGCTGGAAATACATCTGCGCCATCAGGTTGCCGGCGTTGCCCTGGCTGATCTCCTCCGGCGAGAGCGGCACGGGGTCGAGCAGCCGTCCGCCGTCGCGCGAGCTCTTGTAGAAGGTCTCGCGATGCTCGTCGGGGATGCCGAGCATGTCGCAGATGACGGTGACGGGCAGGCGGAAGGCGAAGTCCTCGATCAGGTCCATGTGGCCGCGCTCGATCACGGCATCGATGGCCTGGTCGACGATCTCCTGGATCCGCGGCCGCATGTCCTCGACGCGGCGGGCGGTGAAGGCCTTCACGACGAGGCCGCGCAGGCGGGTGTGGTCCGGCGGATCGGCTTGCAGCATCCAGTAGCTCATGCTGCGAAACACCGGCTCCTTCATGATCTCGGGGCCGTAGCGGCGCGTGGTGCGCTCGACGAAATCCTTGCCGAAGCGCTTGTCGCGCAGCACGAGACTGACCTCGGCGTGGCGGCTGGCGACGTACTGGCCGAACGGCGTCAGGTGGATCGGATCGAGCGTGCGCAGCCGTTCATAGTGCGGATAGGGGTCGCGGATGAAATCCGGCGAGAGCGGGTTGAACAGCGGTCCGCCAGCGGGTTGCACTTGCTCGTTCATGGTGACCTCGGATCGGTTGCCGCATGACACGCATACGCAAGGCTGCCCCATCGCCCGGCGTAACCATCCCTGTAAATCATCAACTCGATACATTATTGTATCGAGTTGCATTCTGCCCTAAGCTGCGCCGATGTCAAGGGTGAGAACCAGGCCGACCAGAGACGACACGCGCGACAGGCTGTTCGAGGCGGCGGCGCGCGTGTTCGAGGAGGACGGCATCGGCAGCGCCAGCATCGAGGCGATCGCGGCGGCGGCGGGCTTCACCCGCGGCGCGTTCTATTCGAACTTTGCGAGCAAGGACGAATTGATCATCGCCATGCTCGAGGACCATGTCGCCCAGTCGATCCGGCGCAACATGGACATCCTGGCGCAGCACGACAATCTCGACGATTTCATCGCGGCGCTGAAGACGATGGACCGCAGCCGGCAGGATCCGCTCGGCCGCTCGCCCCTGCTCCACATGGAGATGATCCTGTTCGTCGCGCGCGCCGAGAAGCGCCGCCCGGAGCTTGCCAAACGCCTGCGCGCGCGGCGCAAGCTGGTCGCCGACATCATCGAAGCGACGCTGAAGAGCAACGGACGCAACCACAATCTGGAACCGCCCTGGATGGCCGCGATCGTGCTCGCGCTGGAAGACGGATTTCGCCTGCACCGCCTGATCGATCCCGAGACGACACCGGCCGACAGTTTCCTGCGCGCGCTCACGGATCTCAGGCGCAGGACGGGATTGGCCTCGGCCTAGCGGATGCCTGCAGCGGGCGGCGCAGCCGCGCCGTTGTCTCTGGCATCGAGAGCGGTTGCCGCTCGTTCACGGCGCCACGTTCCCGGGCTGATGCCGACGAGCGAAGAGAACACGCGAGTGAAGTGGCTCTGATTGGCGAAGCCGGCCGATACCGCGATCTCCGCCAGCGACAGGTCGCGCACCGTCATCAATTGCTTGGCCGTGTCCACGCGATGGCGCAGCAGCCATTGGTGCGGCGGCAGGCCGGTGGAGACGCGAAAGGCGCGCGAAAAGTGGCTGACGGAGAGATCGAACTCCGCGGCAATCTGCTCCAGCGAGAGCTTGCCGTGGAGATCGGACTCCAGCCTTTCGCAAGCCCGCTTCACCTGCCACGGAGCAAGGCCGCCGCGCACCGGCTCGGCGCGCCGCAACCCGCCATAGGTCGTAACGACATGTGCGGTGAGCGCGAGCATCATGTGGTCGACGAAGAGCTGGTTGGCCTCGTCAGGCCGCCGCAACGCCGCCAGGAGCGACGCGCCGAGATGGCGGATGGTCGGATCGTCGTGGCCGATGCCGGGCTGATAGGCGAGCTCACCGATCGGCCCCGCGCCGCTTTGCCTCGCCATGTCGTCCAACGCCGAACGGGGCAGATGGAAGAACAGGGAATGGAAGGGCTTGTCGATGACGTAACGCGGGTCGCGCTTCAGGTCGTACAGATAAGTGGCGCCGGCGCGGATATCGTTCTTGATCACGCATCGGCCGCGCTCCCAGCACTCGCAATCGACGAAATCGCGGAGCTTGACGCTGACGAGATAGGCGTCTTCCGCAGCCAACGATTCGGAAAGCCGCGTCACGGGATGGTCGTCCCGGGTTTCGGTGACCGCGAGCTCGGCGCTGCGCAGCGAACGCGTCACCAGCGTCGGCGGCGCATCCTTCAAATGCAGGAATCGTTCGAGCTTCTGCGCGACGGCGCCGTGTGCCATGGGATCAATCTCAGATGTGAGGAGACTGGGAGCTGAGCGCCCGCCGCCAGATCAGGCCCAATTATCCGACATCGGCAAGCGACGGTCCAGACTGGCACATGGCAATGGCGGCCGTGCGATTCCCCGCCGCCGTTGTCGTCGCAAGACGTTTTCACGAGAGATCTCAACGGATTCCAATGGCGCTGGCGCGCTGTCGTTCGACGTCTGCCCAGCTCGCCCCCGCCCCATCTCGCGCGCTTGTGACGCGCGCAGGCCCATCGAGGCCATCACGACAGCCGACTACGCTCAGTCGATCACCTGCGCCTACGCCGCCTTGCGCTGTCTCGCCCACTGCTCGGCGGCAGCTTCTCCTTACTTCTTCTTCGCAGATCCGAAATCCGGTTGCCAGGCGGCGTCCTTGCGGGACGGGGCCGCGGCAATGACCTTGGCCTTTTCCTTCTTCGGCTTCTTGGCTTCGCGGTTGCCACGTTGCTGGCCCTTTGCCATGTCGCTCTTCCTTGCTGGTTTGAGTTCGTCGAATTCATTGGGCTGCAGGACACGGCCGCGCGGGGTGCAGACCCTGACGTCCATGTAGCCCTCGCGCAGCAGCTTCTCCGCGAGACGCAGCGCGACCGTCGCAGTTCCGCGGCCGAGATTTGAGCTGCCGTATTCGTTGGTGCCGCTGACCAGATACGGCACGCGTATTGTCCTAGCCATTGAGGACCGCAGCGGCGCACACGAGAAGCAGAAGAAACAGCGGAACGATCACCGGCGGCACGATCCATTCCGAGATGCGTACACGCGACATCGAACGCTCCTGCGAAGCCTTCGGCGGGAGCACACGTGACCCTCAGTCACCGGTCGATGCCGTTGAGAAGCGCGGTGATGACGGCGACCCTACGCCCGTGCCGAACCAATAGCGAGCGTTAAGTGCGTCGCGGACTGCCGTCGCTCCGTGACACTGATCGCTGGCCGGTGCGCAGACGATAGTGCTGGCTATTGCCGCGGCAAAGGCGCATGCTCGCAAGCAGCCGGCACCGGTGGGGGCTTCACTTGCGAAAGGCAGGCTGCATGACCATCCGCTCGCGGCAAGAGACCGTCATATTCAGGCATCCGTTCCGGATCCGCGGCATCGAGCGCATCTTGCCGGCGGGCGCCTATGAGGTTGTCACGGACGAGGAGACGATCGACGGCTTGACCTTCGCCGCCTATCGCCGGATTGCCACGATGATCACCGTGCCCGCCGAGGGTGCGCGCGGTACCATGGAGAGACTGTCGATCGGCTCCGTCGATCTTGCGAATGCGCAAGCTGCGGACGCGAGCATGACCAATGACTGACCAGCCTGTCGACCTCGATAAGCACCGTGGCATGGCCGCGCAGAAGGCCACCGACCTGCGCCGCGCGCTAGCCGAGGTGGAGGCCCATGTCAGAGAGCTGCGCGAGCGCGAGGCCGATCTCGAGCACCGCATGATGACGGTGCCCGCTGCGTCCTGGCAGGAAGCCGCGGTGAAGGCGCGCCATCTGCTCAACCTCTATGCTGCAAGCCTGCCTGCCGAGGACACGCGCCACCGTGCGCTCGTGTCGGCGCTGTTCGACGATTTCGCAAGGCTGTCCGGGGACGGCTGAGCCGAGCGACGGCTGCCTGCATTCTACGCGCATGCCGGCGCCAACGCGCCAGGAAACCGACGTGTAATGGAGTAAGCCATGACCCTGACCAGCGGCCGCTTCATCGGCCATGAATACGACCGGATGATCGTACGGTTCTCGATGCATGACGGCGCCCGGGAGATTCCTTGCGCGATCTCGACCTCGGCGATGGACGATCTCGAGCAGGGCCCGCAAGTCAGGCCCGAGCAACGGGAAGCCCAATTCGCCCGCCTACGGGATCGCATCGAAGCGTGCGCGGCGAGCAAGTATCGCGCCACAGAATTCGAAGGCACCCCGCCGGGCATCGTGCTGCGAGTCATCGATTTCAGGCGATAGGATTCAGCCACGAGCAAGACAGCGTGCGACGCTTGGTCGGGCTTTTCTGCGGCGTCACGGCTGACGCAGCATGGCGTGAAATCCGGAAAGCAGGTCGTCGCTACTCCGGCCTTGCCTTGATCTCCGGCAAGGGCGGCTTGCGCTCGAAAGGTTTCTTCTTCGGTGGCGCGGGCAGCAACCCTTCCCTGATCGCCTGCTTGCGAGCGAGCTTGCGGGCGCGGCGAATGGCCTCGGACTTCTCGCGGGTCTTTCTCTCGGACGGTTTTTCGTAGGACCGTCGCTGCTTCATTTCCCGGAAGACGCCCTCGCGCTGCATCTTCTTCTTGAGAACGCGGAGCGCCTGCTCAACATTGTTGTCTCTGACGAGTACGTGCAATTGATCCTCCTGGCTCGGGCTGCGAATGCGATACGTCCTGCAGGGCAGCCAATTGCGCAGGAGCTTCATTGCGATGTGTGAGGATAGTGGCGCGACATTCGTCGCGACTTCGGACGAGCCCGATCTGCATGTCACAGCGAGCGGCTTGGTGGCGTCACCTGACCACCGTCGTGCTGCGCTGTCAATCGATAACCCCCTGCTCGCAGATCGACGGACAGACGCAAACCGCCGTGATCGGAACAGAAGAACCACCGCTGGCTTGAGATCGTTGCGCCGTTTCACGGATGTACTGGAACGGTTGCTTTGCCCGCTCAATCCCTGGGTTGAGCGGGTTTAGTCCTTGCGGATCCGGTGAACGATGAGCAGCAAGAAGCCGAACGCTTCACTGCAGCTTTGCCCGCCGCCGCCAGGTCCAGCCGCCCCAGCATCGCCCTCGCCTGCTCGGCGCAATGCTCGATCAGCCAGCGCTCGAAGGCGACCGGCGGCAGCGGGGGAGCGTAGAGGAAGCCCTGGACGATGTCGCAGCCGAGCGCGGCCAGCGTGTTGCGCTGCCCCTCGGTCTCGACGCCCTCGGCGACCACGCTCATGCCGAGGCCCTGGCCGACGCACACGACGGCGGTGGCGATCGCGAGCGCGCCCGCGTCACGCTCGATGTCGCGCATAAAACTGCGGTCGATCTTGAGCTCGCGGATCGGCAGATGCGCGAGTCGGCTGAGGCTGGAATAGCCGGTGCCGAAATCGTCCACCGAGAGGCCGACGCCGAGTTCGCGGATCGCATTCATCGTCTCCAGCGCTGCGGCGCCGTCCTGCATGAACGTGCCTTCGGTGATCTCCAGCATCAGCGCGTCCGGCGGCAGTTCGTGCTCGGCCAGGATGTCCTTGAGCCGCGCGGCCAGCGTGACGTTGCGGAAATTGATCGGCGACAGGTTGACCGAGACGCAGGGGATGTTGAGCCCGGCGCGGCGCCAGCTCGCCATCTGGCGGCAGGCCTCCACAGCCCGATCTGCTCGATCAGCCCGCATTCCTCGGCGAGCGGGATGAACTTTGCCGGCGAGACGTCGCCGAGCACGGCATCGCGCCATCGCGCGAGCGCCTCGACGCCGTGGATCGCGCCGTCGCAGCTGCGGATCTGCGGCTGGTAGCTGAGGCTCAGCGCACCTTCCGCGACGGCGCGGCGGAGCGCCGCGACCAGCGCCAGCCGCTGCTCGGCGAGCACACTCATCTCGGCACTGAAGATGCGATGCGTCGAGCGTCCGGCCTGCTTGGCCATGTACATCGCGGCGTCCGCCTGCTGCATCAATGTGGCGATGTCGGTGGCGTGATCGGGATAGAGGCTGATGCCGATGCTGGCGGACATCGGCATCAGCTTCGATCCGAGCCGCAGCGGCCGCGCCAGCGCCTCGGAGATGTCAGCCGCGACGCGCTCGGCAGCCTCGGCGTTACGTTGCGGCAGCAGGATGACGAACTCGTCGCCGCCGAGCCGCCCCAGCATGTCGCCGGGGCCGATATGCTCGCGCAGTCGCTGCGCGAGCTGGACCAGGAGCTCGTCGCCGGCGGCGTGCCCCAGCGTGTCGTTGACGTCCTTGAAATGATCGACGTCGAGGAAGGCCAGCGCGACATGGCTGCCGGTCGGGCAGGCATCGATCGCCGTGGTGATCAGATGCCGCAGCTGGGCGCGGTTCGGCAGGCCGGTGAGGATGTCGTGATAGGCGAGCCGCGCGATCTCGGCGCGCGCCTCCTTGCGCTCGATCGCGAAGGCGCCGAGATCGACGCAAGCTTCGACGATGCGCCGGTGCCAGTTGCTCGGCGCGCGCGGCTCGCGATAGTAGAAGGCGAAGGTGGCGATGACGCGCCCGTCCTTGGCCTTGACCGGGGTCGACCAGCAGGCGCGCAGGCCGACCGCGAGCGGCATCGCCTTGTAGGGCTGCCAGCGCGGGTCGGTGTCGAGATCCTCGGCCAGAACCGGCACGCCATGGAAAGCTGCGCTGCCGCAGGAGCCGACATTGGGACCGATCGCAACGCCGTCCAGCGCGCGGGAATAGTCCTCAGGCAGGCTGGGGCCACCGAGCGGATGAACCAGGCCGGCGGCGTCGATGTGAAGCAGCGAAGAGACGACGTCGGGCGCGATCTCCTCGACGCGGCGACACAGCCGGTCGGCGATCTCGCCGATCGGCACCTCGTCGGCGAGCGCGCCCATGATGAGCTGCTGAAGCGAGCGCAGCTGCTTGGTCTCGGTGATGTCCTCGAGCAGCGCGAAGATGTGCTTGACCCGGCCCTTGCCGTCGCGAAAGGCATCGATCCGGGCGCAGACCCAGATCTCCTCGCCATTCCGGTCGTAGACCAGCACCTCGGCCTCGCCGCGAGGCCCGCCGCGCTTCAGGCGCTTGACGAGCCTGGCGACCGCCCTGCGATCGGTGTGGCGGCCGGCGATGAGCTCGCCAGCGCGGCGGCCCTCCGCCTCGGCGTTGGTGTAGCCGAACAGCGCCGTGAACGCCGAGTTGATATAGACGATGTTCTGCTCCACGTCGGTGATGATCACCGCCCGGTTGGTCTGGTCCGAGACGGCATCGAGCAGACCGATCCTGACGCGGCGCTCGGCATCGAGAGTGACGTCGCGGGCAAAAACGATGCGATGGACCGCGTTGCCGATGGTCGCTGCGGACACCGACACCATCGTCCTGATGCGGCTGCCGTCGCGACGCACGAGGCTGATCTCGCCGCGGAAATCGGCGGCCGTGCCCGTCCGCAGGCAATCGAGGCTGAGGACGGCGGCATCGCGGCCGAGCACGCCGGTGGCGGCAAGCTTCCAGATTCGCTCCGCGGCGGAATTGAAGTGTGTGATGCGATGCGCGTCATCGACGATGACGACGGCATCTTCAGCACGTTCGAGGACTGAGCGCAGCACGTCCGGCATTTCGGTCAGAAGACAATCGGAGGCGGACATCGTCAAACCCGGAAGGCATCGGGAAGGAGCGGCAATCCGCCGAGGCTAGCGCTCCGATGGTGTCCAAGATGTTTTTTTGCGCTCCGGTCGCGTTGCAGCAAGACGTGACATGCTTAACGTTCGGCCAAAACGCTGCAGGTATCTTGATGTGTACGGAACCTATCGGGAATCCGTCTTGAGCTTGTGCAGCCGGCCGGCGACCGCCCGCACCTTCCCAGGCGCCGCCCGCCAGATCGCGAGCGCCGACATTCCGCTCACGACCATCGCAACGGCGAAAGCCAGCGTGTAGTCGCCGGCGCGATCGTAGAGCAAGCCGGTCACCCACGGTCCGGCCGCACCGCCCGCCAGCGCCGCGAGCATGATCGTGCCGAAGATGCTGCCCTGATGCCTGCCCTGGAAGATCTCGAACACGACCGCGCCCATGATCGAAGTGAGGCCGTAGCCCAGCGCGCCTTGCGTGAACACCATCAGATAAACCAGCCAGAGCGAAGCTTGATATCTCAGCGCGATCAGCGCGGCGAAGCAGACGACGAAACCCGCACAGCTGATCGCCCACACCCACTCCCGGCCGATGCGGTCGGAGACGTGCCCCAGCACGATCTGGCCGGGAATGCCGAGCAGGCTGACCATGCCGAGTGCCCACACCGCAACGCTGGAGCTGAAGCCGACGTCGAGCAGGAATTTGGTCTGGTGCACCTGCACTGCGTACCAGATGTACAGGCCGCAGAAATAGCCGAGCGCGATCCACCAGAACCGCGCGGTCGCGACGGCGCGCTGCAGCGTCCAGTCGGTGTTGGCCCAGACGGGATCGACCACGTTGGAGGCCGGCCTTGCCGCGCCCGCGGCCGGGGCGGCATCGCCGTCCGGCTGGAGGCCAATGTCCTCGGGGCGCTTGTGCAGCAGCAGGTTGATCGGCGCCAGCGCGATCAGGACGAGCAGGCCCATCGCGGTGCAGGCGGTGCGCCAGCCGGTCTGCTCAATCATGTGCTGCACCCATGGCAGCAGCGTCACCGAGCCGATGCCGACGCCGGCGAAGGCGATGCCGATGGCAAAGCCGCGCTTGCGGATGAACCAGTTCGGCAGGAACAGCGATTGGCCGGAATAGCCGAGACAGACGCTGCCGGCGCCGACCATGACGCCGATGGTGACATAGAGGTGCCAGGGCGCGCTGGTCAGCGGCGCCAGCAGCAGGCCGCCGCCCATCAGCACGACCCCGAGCTCCATCACCGCGCGCGGGCCGGCGCGATCCATCAGGCGGCCGATCAGCGGGCTGACCGCGCCCGACACCACGAAGCCGAACGAGAAGGCGCCCGCGGTGACGCCGCGCTCCCAGCCGAACTCGGCGATGATGGGCGGAAAGAACAGCGAAAAGGCGGTGCGCGCGTTGACGCCGATCGCCATGGTGACGAAGGTCACGGCGACCACGACCCAGCCATAGAAGAACGGAAGCCGCATGTTGTGTGCTTGTTTCATCCCTGGACGGTTCTTCGGACCATCCGGGGATGCCTGGGTCAAGCGCTTTTCGCGCATGCCTCGGGCGCGCTCAGGCGGCGTCGAGCCGTGAGGATTTGACCGGCGCGTCGAACAGGATCCGCTCGATCGGATGCGGCCGGCCGAACAGATAGCCTTGCGCAAAATTGACGCCCAGCGCCTTCAGCCGGTCGAACTCCTCGCGCGTCTCGACGCCTTCGGCGGTGACCGACATGTCCAGTCCGCGCGCCAGCGTCACGATCGAGGAGATGATGGCGGATGAGCGCGGCTGCTGGGTCAGGTTGCGAATGAACGACTTGTCGATCTTGATCTTGTCGAACGGGAACGCGGTCAGGTAGCTGAGCGAGGAATAGCCGGTGCCGAAATCGTCGAGCGCGAGCTCGACGCCGAGCTGCTTCAGCCGCTCCATGAAGGCGTGGTTCTCGCTGCCGCGCTCCAGCAGCACGGATTCCGTGATCTCGATCTCCAGCCGCTGCGGCGGCAGGCCGGAATCGGCGAGCGCCGCGCAGATCATTTCGAACAGCTCGGCTTCCTTGAACTGGATCGGCGACAGGTTGACGGCGACCGTGAGATCCGCGGGCCAGCCGGCCGCGTCCGCGCAGGCGCGCCGCAGCACGAATTCGCCGAGCGGCACGATCAGCCCGGTCTCCTCCGCAAGCGCAATGAACTGGTCCGGCGGGATCAGGCCGCGCGTCGGATGCCGCCAGCGCACCAGCGCCTCGAAGCCGCGTCGTTCGCCGCTGAGGGCATCGACGAACGGCTGGTAGTGCACCTCCAGCTGGCAGCGCGCGATGGCGTCGCGCAGATCTCCTTCCAGCGTGTTGCGGGCCTCCAGCTCGGCCGACATCGCTTCATCATAAATCGTGAAGCAGTTGCGGCCGGCCGATTTCGAGCGATAGAGCGCCAGATCCGCTTTCTTCAGGAGTTGCTCCTGATCGCTGCCATGATCCGGCGCGATTGCGATGCCGATGCTGGTGCCGATCTCGACGCGGTGGCCGGGCAGCACGAACGGCTCGCTCACGACCTTGGCGATGCGTGCCGCCAGCTCGGTCGAGCAGGCGCGCTGGTCCTCGCCGGCCTCCTGGATGATGGCGAATTCGTCACCGCCGAGCCGCGCCAGCACGTCGTCGGCGCGCACTGCGGATTTCAGCCGCTGCGCCACCTGGCGCAGCAGCGCATCGCCGGCCGCGTGACCGAGGGAATCGTTGACGTTCTTGAAGCGGTCGAGGTCGAGCATCAGGATCGCGAACGGCAGGCCCCTCACGCTCAACTGTCTGTTCATCTCGTCGAGCCGGGTGAGGAAGAAGGCGCGGTTCGGCAATCCGGTGAGGATGTCGGTCTGGGCAAGCTCGAGCACCCGCCGGTTCGCCAGCGACAGTCGCCGCGAATTGCGGCTGGCGAGCATCAGATAGGTCGACAGCGACAACGTCAGCAACATGCCGACGACGAGGACCGCGACCGCGCGGTCATAAGTCGTCGCCAGCGGACCGCCGGCGGTCGGAACCGCCCGTACCTGCCAATCGGTATCGCCAATCTTGAGACTGCCCGACCAGTGCAGGGTCCGCGCGAGGTCCCGCATCGACCTCAGCGCGCTGGCGGACGATGAATAATCCGGCAGCATCTGCTCCAGGCTGACGATCTGTGCCGTGAAGGGCGGGAAGACCGTCATGCTGACCGCGGGGCTGGCTCCGGTGGTCACACGAACGGATTGGATCAGCAGCGGCAGGTCGAAGATGCCGACCACGAAGCCGGCGAGGTTGCGGCGCCGGTCCGCGATCTCCTCGCGCGAAGTGCCCTTGGCGTAGACAGGAATGGCAACGAAAACATAGGACAGCTGGTCGCCGTCCTTCGGCTCGAACAGGCGCGTGCGCATGGCTGCGATGCGGTCGTTGTCACGCGCACGCTCCAGCACCGCCCGGCGCTCCGGAACGGTCATGTAATCCATGCCTTAGACCGGCGAAGTCTTCGGCTGAGTCGAGTAGAACACCGGAATATATTCGTCGCTCTGCGGCGCGGTGACGAAGTTCTCGCCCTGGAGCGACTTGACGTGATAGCCCGACAAGCCGTCCCGGATCGCCGCGGTCTCGTATTCCGCGCGCTCCCTGCGGTTGACGCGCGGCAACCAGGAGATGCGCAGCATGCCGGGGTGACGCTCGAACAGGCGGGCGCTGAAGGTCTCGAATTCGCTGCGGGTGACTTCTTCGTTGGTCGATTCGAACAGCGTGCGCAGCGCGAGAAGCCTCGATATGTACTCGTTCATGCCATTCTGCATGACGATCGCCTGGGTCTCGGCCGCGTTCTCGAACTCGATCCTGTTGGCGCGATCTTCCCACCGCGCCACGGCGGCGGCGCCCACGATCGAGAACAGCAGGCCGACGCCGACCGCGACGAGCGCAGGGCGATAGAGCCCGAGCAGCGGCGCGGCACGCCACCATCCGCCTCTACGTCTCCGATCCTGATCGTTCTGATCGCGACCGCCCATCTTGAAGCCGCCGTCCCCTCTCCGCGACGAACCGAACCTCTGGTTGAGGTGCCGGAGCCACTATCGGAACAAGACCGCGGTTAAGAACTGCACAATTTTGGAAATTGGTCGTTTCGCAATGCGGAAATTAGTTAACGAAGTGCGCGAACGATCCCGGCGTTATGGACATAAGTTACCGGTTTAACCCGGTGTACTACGGCCTTTCTGCGTCGTGCCGCTTAGCAAGCTGTTCAGGCTCGCGCGTTACGTTGCGCAAGATTTCTTCCAACGATCCGGCAAAGCCTCCGATGCATCGATTTCGATCAGCGAGCTCCGTCGTCCTGACCGTCGCGCTTCTGGCCGCGACCACGGTTGCGGCGAGGGGCAACGAGGCCGGCATCAGCGAGGATGCGATCCTGTTCGGCCAGGCCGCGGCGCTGGAGGGGCCCTCCTCTGCGCTCGGACAGCGCATGCGGCAAGGCATCGTCGCCGCGTTCACCGAGATCAACGCGAAGGGCGGCGTCCACGGCCGCAAGCTCCAGCTCATCAGCCGCGACGACGGCTACGACCCCGACCGTTCGGTGGCGCAGACGCTGCACCTGATCGATGACGACAAGGTGTTCGCGCTGATCGGCGCGGTGGGCACGCCGACCGCGATGGCGACGATCCCGATCACCAGCGCCAGGAACGTTCCCTTCATCGGCCCGTTCACCGGCGCCGAGTTCCTGCGCGACCTCGAGCTTCCGAACGTCGTCAACATCCGTGCGAGCTACGGCGCGGAGGCGGAAGCCTGGATCAAGCACCTCACCGAGGATCGCAAGTTCAAGCGCATCGGCATCTTCTACCAGGACGATTCCTTCGGCCGCGACGGGCTTGTCGGCGTCAAGCGTGCGCTCGCCAAGCGCGGCCTCGAGCTCGCCGCCGAGGGCACTTTCGAGCGCAACACACGCGCGGTCGTCCAGGCCTGGCGCATGATCAAGCGCGCCGACCCGGAAGCCATCGTCATGGTCGGGACCTATGGGCCTTGCGCGGAGTTCATCAAGCTCGCCCACCGCAGCGGCGCCCGCCCAACCTTCGTCAACATCTCCTTCGTCGGCGCCGTTGCGCTCGCGGCGGAACTCGGCCCTGAGGGCGAAGGCGTCATCGTCTCGCAGGTCGTGCCGTTTCCATGGGACCGCTCGCTCAAGCTGGTCGCCGACTATCAGGCGGCGCAGAAGGCGTTCGATCCGACGCTGACGCCGGACTTCGTGTCGCTGGAAGGCTATCTGTCCGGCCGCCTCGCGGCCGCGGCGCTGGAAAAGGCCGGCCCCAATCCGACGCGCGCAAGCCTGCTGCGCGCCATCAACGATACCGGCCGCTTCGACATCAGCGGCAGCCTCTTTACCGTCGGCACACGCATGCTCGACGCGCCGCCGAAGGTGTTCCTGACGGTGATCCAGAAGGACGGGACGTTCAAGGCCGTGGACCGGCTTTAGGGCTCTTCACGGCCGCCGCGTCCAGCGGTCGGCGTTGACGGCGCCTTGCGGGATTTCTCCGCTCACGATGGCCTCGACCTGTCGCACGGTCTCCAGCGACTGGTATTCGATGGCCTGCGGCGTCAGGCCGCCGACATGCGGCGTGGCGATGACGTTCGGCAGCTTGGCAAGCTCGGGCGTCGGCATCTGATCGGGCGCGCGGCCGACATCCATGGCGGCGCCGGCGATGCGGCCCTCACGCAGCGCGCGTGCCAGGGCGGCCTCGTCGACGAGATTGCCGCGCGAGAGATTGATGAAGACGGCGTGCTTCTGCATGCGCGCCAGCGCCGCCTCCCCGATCAGGTTCTCGGTCTGCTCATTGGCGATGGCGAGGCAGACGACATAGTCCGAGGCGGCGAGGAGCTCGTCGAGACCAACCTGGCGGATCGCGGCATCGCTGACTGTCGCAAAGGGATCGGAGACCAGCACCTCCATGCGCAGCACTTTTGCGATCTCGGCGAGGTAGCGCCCGATGCTGCCGTAGCCGATGATGCCGATCCGACTGCCGGCGAGCTGGCGGCCCATCCGCGCCTCAGCCTTGCGGCCGGCCTGATAGTCCGCCGTGGTCCGCGATACGCCCCGGGAGAGGTCGACCATGAAGCCGAGCGCGAGCTCGGCCACGGCCTGCACGAAGCCGGGCCCGGCGCGGGTCACCAGCACGCCGGCTTGCGAGGCCGCGTCCACGTTGACGTTGCGGATGTCGACGGCACAGCGGACGAACGCTCGCAGGCGCGGCAATTGCGCAAAGATCTCGCCGCGCCCTTCCGTCATGCGATCGGCAACGATGATGTCGGCATCCTTCGCGGCGCGCACCAGGCTGGCTGCGTCCAGCGGCTCATCCCCCTCGTGCAGGATCACCTCGGCGGCCGCGCGAAGGCCGTTCAGGCTGCGATCGCCGTAATAGTTGCGCCGCATCTCCGGGGTATGCGCGAGCAGGACTTTCACGACAGGACTCCTTCAGTAGCCGAATGCCCGCGGCAGCGCGGTCGAGAGCCATGGCACGAAGGCGATGACGAGCAGGCAGAGGAACAGGAGGCCAAGATAGCCCATGATCGGCTTCACCGTCTGCTCGATCGGCACGTTGCCGATCAGGCAGGCGCCGTAGAGGCCGAGCCCGAGTGGCGGCGCGAACAGGCCGATACCCATTGCGATGACGAGCACGACGCCGAAATGCAGGGGATCGACGCCGAGCTGCACTGCGACCGGCAGCAGCAGCGGACCGAAGATGATCAGCGCGGCGGCCCCCTCCAGCACCGAGCCCATCACGATCAGGACGGCGATGGCCAAGAGGATGAACAGCCAGACGCCGGAGGTCTTGGAGAGGCCCAGCATGAAGTCGCCGACCGCATGCGGCACCTGCTGCAAGGTCAGCGTGAACGCCAATGACTGCGCGGCGGCGACGATGAACAGCACCAGCCCCGCACGCGTCGCCGCCTGCACGAAACTATGCGCGGCGGTTTTGAAGCCGAGCTCGCGGAACACCACGCTGCCGACGACCAGCGCATAGGCCACCGCGAAGGCCGAGATCTCCGTCGCCGTGGCAAAGCCGCTCTTGAAGCCGAAGAAGATCATGAAGATCAGGCCGAAGGATGCGATCGCGCCGCTCCACAGCCCCGACACCGGCATCTGCGGCTCGACGTCCTCGACCTTGTCCGGCCGCTTGCCGAAGATGATGGACACAGCGATCAGCACCAGCGCCATCAGCGCCGACGGCAGCAGCCCTGCGACGAACAGGCCGCCGATCGACAGGTTGGCAACGAAGCCGAGAATGATCAGGTTGATGCAGGGCGGGATCGTCTCCGCCATCACCGCCGAGGCCGCCAGCAGCGCCACCGCGCCGCCCGGGTTCTGCTTGGAGCGCCGCGCGGCCGGGATCAGCACCGAGCCGACCGCGGCGACGTCGGCCATCTTCGAGCCGGAGATACCCGAGAACAGCACCATCGAGGCCACCATCACGACATTGAGGCCGCCGCGCATGCGGCCCACGGCGCGCTGCAGCAGCTCGATCAGCCGCACCGACATGCCGTTGGCTTCCATGAGATAGCCGACGAGGATGAAGAAGGGGATCGCGAGCAGGACGAAATTGTCGATGCCGCGCGCCATCTGCTGGGCGAAGATCACGCCGGGCAGTGCGCCCTCGACCCAGATGAAGATCAGCGCGGCCAGTGCCAGCGCAAAGCCGATCGGCAATCCGCCGAACAGGGTGGCGAAGAAGCCGATCATCATCAGGGTGCCCGCCGACGGCACCGAGGATGGTGATAGATAATCCCAGGCGAGATAGAGGCCCGTCACGACGAGGATCGCAATGAATCCCCTGACAATGTCGGGCAGCGGCCTCGCGCAGAGATGATCGATTGCGAACACTGTCATGAACAGCGCGCCGATGCCCATCGGGTAGAAGGTCAGCTCCAGCGGCAGGCCGGAGCCGGTGGTCTGGCCGGCGGTGAGCGAGCCCAGCTTGATCGCGTTGTAGGCGACGTAGCCGGAAATCAGCACGATCAGCAGCGCGCTTGCGGCATCGACCAGCGAACGCAGCCGCACCGGCAAGAGATCGCGGAAGAAGGAGACGCCGACATTCTCCGCGCGCGCGAGCGCGCTCGCCGCGCCGAAGAAGGCCGAGCCGACCATCAGGCCGCGCGCGACGTCGTCGGACCATTCGACCGGCGCGTTGAAGAAGAAGCGCAGCAGCACGGAGGCGCAGACGACCACGAGATCGGCGGCGAGGAGGACGGCCGCGGTCGCGTCGCTGGCGCGAAGCAGCAAGGTGATGCTGCCATGGCGGCCGCCCGAGAGGGGCACGGCGGCTGACATGGCCACGTCAGATTTGGTCATATCAAGCTTGGGTCGCGCGGATGACGTCGATGACGGCCTTGGACTCCGGCCGCGCCTTGATGAAGTTCTCGTGTTGCGGCGCGACGCGCTTCTTGAACGCCTCGCGGTCGCATTCGGCCACGGTCACGCCCTTCTCGGTCAAGGCTGCCAGCGCCTCCTTCTCGACCGCGAGCCCATGGGCCCGGGTGTCGGCCGCGGCCTTCTTGGCGGCATCGAGGAAACCCTCGCGCAGCTTCGGATCCATGCGGCCAAAGGTCATGTCGCTGAAATAGATCGCGAGCGGCGAGAAATTGTGCTGCGTCAGCGCGTAGAATTTCGACGTTTCGAAGAACTTGCTGGCGAGGATCGTCGGCGGGTCATGCTCCAGGCCATCCAGCACGCCGGCCTGCAAGGCCGTGTAGATTTCGCCGAACGCCAGCGGCGTCGCGGCGGCGCCCATCAGGCGCAGGCATTCGGTGATGACGGGATTGGGCAGCGTCCTGATCTTGAGGCCGGCGAGATCCTCCGGCGTCTTCACCGGCTTCTTCGCCAGCACGCTGCGCGAGCCGAAATTATAGGCCCAGGCGATGATGCGGATGTTGCCGCCCTTGAGCAGTGCGTCCTCGATCGGCTTGGCGGCACCGGCCTCGAACGCCTTGGTCTGCTGCGGGAAGCTCGAGAACAGGAAGCCGAGATCGAAGGTGCCGACCAGCGGCACCAGATTGGCCGAGATCGACGAGCCCGACACCATGAGGTCGATGACGCCGAGCTTCACCGAATTGATGACGTCGATCTCCTGACCGAGCTGGTTGTCGGGAAAGAAAGCGACCTCGATCTGCTCGCCGAGGCCGTTGCCTTTCAGGTTCTTGACCAGGTTGTCGTAGTAGACGCGGCCATTGGCGTATTTGGGATCGTTCGGCAGCGAGGAGGAGCATTTCAGCTTCAGCGTCGCAGCTTCGGCGCGGCCGATGATGGCGGGAGAGAGCACAATGCCGGCGGTGACCGCCGCCGATGACTTGATGAACGCGCGACGGTTCACGGGCACGATGGTCATGGTGCGGCTTCTCCCTCGTCTTTTTCTTCGCCACGGTCGTTGCCGCAGCCGTTGCGCGGACTGTATGGCCAAAGCGACGACACAGGCAAGGTAGCCGGCTGCGGTCACGGAGCGTCGCGGCGCGCATACCGCCCGTCGCCAGCCAAGCGAAATCACCGCCATTTCCCGGAGATTTGCCGCGAGGATCGGCCTGCAGCCCGATCTGCGCAAGGAACGCCGTCGCCCATTGCAGCGGATCAATCCAATTGGAGCATGGATCAATGCGCAGTTGACATGGATGATGCCTGACCAATACCCCGAGCTCCGGCAGACGGACTGCCCCATTTTGCCGCGGCCCATGCGTGATCCAGCGCACAGACGGCCGCGTGGCGCGGGCTTAGAAAAGGTGACATCATCGTGCGCATTGCCGTTGGAGGTGACATCATGCGCCGTCCAGTGTTTTCGAATTTGCTTCTTGCGTCCGGTCTTCTCGCACTCAGTCAGTTGATGACGCCGACGGAAGCGGCCGCCGAAGCGCGGCTCGCTCTGGTGATCGGCCAATCGGCCTATCGCACCGTGCCGGAGCTGCCGAACGCCGCCAACGACGCCAAGGGCATGACGGAGCTGCTCGGCAGTGCCGGCTTCACCGTCACCACGGCAGCCAATCTGGCGCAGTCCGAGATGCGCGCGGCGATCTCGGACTTCGCCGGCAAGGTCAGTGCCAGCGGCGCCGACACCGTCGCGCTGGTGTTCTATGCCGGCCACGGCCTGCAGATCGACGGCGAGAACTATCTGGTGCCCGTCGATCTCGACCCCAAGCGCGAGGCCGACATCCCGCTGCAGGGCGTGCGGCTGAACGACCTGCTCAACACGCTCGGCGCGCTGCCGACGCGGGCGCGCATCTTCATGCTCGACGCCTGCCGCAACAACCCGTTCCCTGCGCTCAGCGGCGCCGGCCACGGTCTTGCGATCGTCGACACCAAGGCCGGCGCGCCCGGCTCCTTCATCTCCTACTCGACCTCGCCCGGCGCCGAGGCCGAGGACGGCAACGGCATCGACAGCCCCTACACCACCGCCGCGCTGACCATTGCCAAGCAGCCGAACCTGCCGATCGAGGAAGTGTTCAAGCGCATCCGCGTCGCCGTGGCGCAATCGACCGACGGCCGGCAGATCCCATGGGAAAGCTCCTCGCTGACCACCGACTTCAAGTTCTTCGGCGAGAGCAGCGGCAGCACGCCCGCGCTTCCCGGCGCGAACGCGATGGCGCTCGCCAGCGGCACGCGCAGCGTCGAAGATTGGCGCAAGACGTTGCAGGGCAAGCCGGCCACGGTGGCCTATGAGCTCGTGATCACCGAGGACACCGCGGAGGCGTATCAGGCCTATATCGAGCTGTATGCCCAGGACACCCGCACGCCGCGCCTGCGTACGGTGCTGGAGCGGCGTCGCCAGATGCTGGCGTGGGAGCGTGCCACCGCCATCAACACCCGCGCCTCGTTCGAAGCTTATCTGGCGAACTGGGACAATAGCGATCTCGCGGCAACCGCGCGCCGGCTGCTGCTGCGCGTGCAGAACCGCAACTACGCCGTGCCCGTCGCCGCCGCGGTGACGCCCGTCGCGGTCGCGATGGCGCCGACCTGCCCGTGCTCGACGCCCGCGACCCCGGCAACGCCGGTCAACCCCTCGGTTCCGCCCGTGATCAAGAAGCGCGTCGACGAGACCCCGCCGAAGCGCAAGGTGGTCGAGACGCCGCCCAAGCGACGGCCGTCCGAGCAAGTGGTCTACGAGCGCGCGCCGCCGCCGGATCGCGGCCCGCCGCCGGAGGCTGTGATGCAAGGCATCGGCATCGGCGTAGGGATCGGCCTCGGCATGGGAATGGGCGGCCGCGGCGGAGACCACAATGGCGGGTACCGCAGATACTGAGCCGGTCCGGCACAAGCAGCATTCGGCTCGCGCCAATCGCGCGAGCCGAACTCATTGCGACAGCGTCGGGTAATCCCGGAGCACGGCTTCCCGAATCCAGCCTGCCTGGATCGCGCGCGACAGGATCTGCGCCGTCTTGAGGTCCTCAGCCTTCATGCAGAGATCCACGATGCGGCGCACGGCGTCGTCGCGCATCAGATCGTCGGAGATCTTCATCGCGATCTCCATCGCGGTGCGGGCCGCGCGTTCGTAGCGCTCGCGCGTGCTGGCCGGTGCTGAAGCTCCGGCGGCCTCGGCGATCGTTCGCGCCGCCTGGCAGATGTTGCGGATCCGGTCGGCGGCCTCGATATCGCCGATCGGCCCCCCGACTGGCTCGTCCCAGACGTCTGCCGGCTCTCGCCTCGCGAACCACCTCATTGCCCCACCCGTGGTCTTCAATTGCTCGCGGCGTTCAGGACATGCGGCGCGGGCCGATCGCCTCGAACTGCGCCTTCTGCTCGTCGTTCAGCGTGGCGTAGAAATCATCGAGCGCCGCCCGCACCGACTTGATCCCGTCCAGCATGACGTCGAGGCGCTTGCGGATCGCGGCCATGCGGGCCGGCGGCGTCATCACCTCATTGGGCTCGCAGGCCGCCTTGAGCGATGCGCTGACTTTGGCGCTGGTGTCCTGGAGCACCTGGAGCGCCGCGCGCTGGGTGTCGTTGGGACGAAGTCTGTCCTCGATCGTGGCGCCGGGCCAATCGAACGCGGAAGACGCGCTGCAAGTCTGCACCGAGGATCCGCCCGCATTGTTCGATGCCGCGGCACGACGCTGATCGTCGGCGAGCGCGTTGAAGCGCGCCTTCTGCTCGTCGTTGAGTGAACCATAGAATGTGTCGAGCGCGGGCTGGACCAGCTCGACGGCCTTCTGCATCGCCTCCACACGCTGCTGCATGGCGGCGAGCCGGCCGGGCGCCGTCGCTGCGGCCTGTGTCGGACAGGAGGTGCGGATCAACGCTGCTGCGTCGACCGAGGCGTTGCCGAGCGCATCGAGAGCGGCGCCTTGCGCATCCGTCGGCTGCACCGTGGCTGCGATTTGATCGATCGGCAGGCCGACAATGGCGCGGCGATCGCTGCCGCAGAGCTCATCGAGCGGCGCGCTGCGCGCCCGCCGCCGTCCCTGCGGCTGCTGCGGCACATAGGCCGACAGGCGATCATAACCGTAAGGGCCGAAAATGCCGGCATAGATGTCCGGATAGCCGTAGCCCCAGAAGCCGAGCCCGTCTCCCCAGATCGTGTAGTCGTAGAGATCATTGTAAGCGAACGGCCAGAACAGCGGCCCGACCCAGCCATAGCCGCCGCCCGGATGTTGCCACCACCCGCTGCTTGCGCCGCCCCAACCGGCGAGTGCTGCCGCCGCGGCGATCTGCGCGCGGGCCGCCGGATTGCTGATCAGGCGGCCGTTGCGGAATGCGCTGGTGTTCCAGGCGTTGCGGAAGCTCGCCGGCCGTATTGCGGCATTGCGGATCTGACCGAAGCTCGGGCCGCCACGTCGGGCACCGGTTGTGAACCGCATCCCGCGATGATGCCCGCCGCCATGCGCATGCCCGCCGCCGTGGCCACGGAAATGGCCGCCGCCGTGATGACCACCACCATGGTGACCACCGCCATGATGGCCATGGCCATGCCCGCCTCCGTGGCCGCCGCCATGTCCACCTCCATGTCCGCCCTTCGCCAGCGCCGCACCCGCCAGCATGCAGGCGAAGGCCATTGCGGCAATTCCAACGACCGGTCGCACCATCGCACCCTCCCGCGCACAGTCCTGCCATTGAGGCATCGGAACTTGGCGGGAATTGGAACCGGCGACATTGCCGAAAGTTCCCGGCCCGGCGCGCGGGCCCTACGCCTCCGGCACGATCTTGCCGGGGTTGAAGATATTCAGCGGATCGAGCGCCTTCTTCAGCGCACGCATCGCATCGAGCGCCTCGGGGCCGAGCTCGGCCTTGAGATATTTCTGCTTGCCCTGGCCGATGCCGTGCTCGCCCGTGCAGGTGCCGTCCATCGCCTGCGCGCGTTCGACCAGGCGATGCATGAACTCCTCGCCGCGCGCCATCTCGTCGGCATCGTTGGTGTCGCAGACCAGCGAGCAGTGGAAATTGCCGTCACCGACATGGCCGACGATCGGCGAGAGCAAATTGAGGCGCTTGAGATCCTCCTCGGTCTCGCTGACGCAATCGGCGAGCCGCGAGATCGGCACGCAGACATCGGTCGCGACCACGCCGATGCTGTCGCCGGGCCGCAGCGCCTTCACCGACCAATAGGCGTCGTGCCGCGCCTGCCAAAGCTTGGTGCGGTCCTCCGGCTTGGTGGTCCAGGAGAAATCGCCGCCGCCGCACTCCCTTGCGATCTCGCCGAAGGCCTTAGACTGCTCGGCGACCTCGATCTCGCTGCCGTGGAATTCCATCAAGAGCAGCGGCGTCTCCGGCAGCGTCAGCTTGGAATAGGCGTTGCAGGCTTTCACCTGCGCGGCATTGAGCAGCTCGATGCGCGCCACGGGAATACCGGTCTGGATCGCCAGGATGACGGCCTGGCAGGCGCCGTGCACGGTCTCGAACGACACCGCACCGGCCGCGATCGTCTCGGGGATGCCGCGCAGGCGGATGGTCAATTCCGAGATGATGCCGAGCGTGCCTTCGGCTCCGACGAACAGATGCGTCAGGTCATAGCCCGCGGACGATTTCTTGGCGCGCGTGCCCGTGGTGATGATCTCGCCGTCGCCGCGCACCACTTTCAGCGCCAGCACGCTGTCGCGCATGGTGCCGTAGCGCACCGCATTGGTGCCGGAGGCGCGGGTCGAGGCCATGCCGCCGAGCGAAGCATCCGCGCCGGGATCGATCGGGAAGAACAGGCCCTGGTCGCGCAGATGCTCGTTGAGCGCCTTGCGGGTGACGCCCGGCTGGATCACGCAGTCAAGGTCCTCGGCGTGCACCGCAAGCACCTTGTTCATGTCGCGCAGGTCGATCGAGATGCCGCCGGCGGGCGCGTTGATCTGGCCCTCCAGCGAGGTGCCGGTGCCGAAGGCGATCACGGGCACGCGGTTCTTCGCGCAGATCCGCACCACGTCCTGGATGTCGGCGGTCTCCTGCGCCATCACCACGCCGTCCGGCGGCTGGTTGGGAATCCACGTGGTGGTATGGCCGTGCTGCTCGCGCACGGCCTGCGAGGTGATGAGGCGGTTGCCGAAGCGTGCGGCAAGCTGCTCCAGCGCGCTTGCGAGGGCTTTCGGCTCCGGCCGCGGCGGATTATTGGTGATGGTCGTACCCACGGAATTCCTCCCGACGAGAAGAGACCGTGGCAAAGGACATATAACCGGTCAAGTCAAGGGACCGGACGCATAGCTTGGGAAGGACACATGCCGGAGACCGCCGCCACAACGAGCGCAGAGCCGTTCCGCTCCTCGATCATGCAGATCGAGCCGCAATGGATCGACTATAACGGCCATCTCAATATGGCCTATTACAACGTGATGTTCGACCGGGCGATCGACGAGTTCTGGCTCGAGCTCGGGATTGGCCCGGTCTACAAGAAAGAGCGCCACGGCTCGACCTTCACCGCCGAGTGCCACGTGCGCTATTTGCGCGAAATCCATCTCGGCGATCCCGTGCAAATCCTGGTGTGGCTGCTGGAAGCCGACGACAAGCGGCTGCACACATTCGAGGAGATGAGGCACGGCACCGAGGGCTGGCTGTCGGCGACGTCCGAAAACATGTCGCTGCATATGGACATGAAGGCGCGGCGCGTTGCGCCGTTTCCGCCCGACATCCAGCAGCGCATTGCTGGCGTCGCCAAGTCCCACAGCGCCTTGACGCGTCCCGAGGGCATCGGCCGGAATGTGGCGATGCCCTCGAAGCGTTAGTGCATGATCGGGCGGGCTATATCCTGTTGCGACCGCGGGCCAAGCCCACGACGGCCGAGACCAGGAACAGAACGACTGCGATGAAGAAGATGATCTTGGCGATCTCGATCGAAGCGCCGGCGACGCCGCCGAAGCCCAGGATGCCGGCGATCAGTGCGATAACCAGAAACGTCACAACCCAGCCTAGCATGGTCAAACCCTCGTCTTGATGTTGTCTGCGATCGACGCGGCTGCCCGCGCCACCTGTCCTGACAATCTCGACGCGGGAACGATGGTTCCGGCCCCGGCGGGAGCGAAATTCGCGGCCCGTGCTGGAACAAATCGGCGGGCCGCGCACGTGGAAAACCCTGCCCGGCGCCCCATATAGGCACCAATCCCTGTTAAGAAGGCTCCCTTCCACCACCCCGCGGTGCCATCGTGGGGCCGATGATTCGCATGACAGAGCCGAGCAAGATCACAGCCGTACCCGACCACCAGCCCGCAGCCGGCGGCATCGCCGCGCGTGCGCGCGCCTCGGTGGGCCCGAAATACCTCGCCGGGCTCAATCCGGAGCAGCGCGAGGCGGTGGAGACGTTGGACGGCCCGGTCCTGGTGCTGGCCGGCGCCGGCACCGGCAAGACCCGCGTCCTGACGACGCGCATCGCCCACATCCTGAGCCAGGGCCGCGCCCGCCCGGCCGAGATCCTGTCGGTGACCTTCACCAACAAGGCCGCGCGCGAGATGAAGCACCGGCTCGGCCAGATGCTCGGCCACGCCGTGGAGGGCATGCCGTGGCTCGGCACCTTCCACTCCATCGGCGGCCGCATCCTTCGCGTCCATGCCGAGCTGGCACAGCTCAAGTCGAACTTCACCGTGCTCGACGTCGACGACCAGGTCCGGCTGCTCAAGCAGCTGCTCCAGGCCGACAACATCGACGAGAAACGCTGGCCGGCGCGGATGCTGGCCGGCCTGATCGACGGCTGGAAGAACCGCGGCCTGATGCCCTCGCAGGTCCCGTCGGGCGAGGCCGCGATGTTCGCCAACGGCAAGGGCGGCAAGCTCTATGCGAGCTATCAGGAGCGGCTGAAGATCCTGAACGCGGCCGATTTCGGCGATCTCCTGCTGGAGAACATCCGCATCTTCCGCGAGCACCCGGATATCCTCAGGCAGTACCAGCAGCGCTTCAAGTTCATCCTGGTCGACGAGTACCAGGATACGAACGTCGCGCAATATCTGTGGCTGCGGCTCTTGTCGCAGGCGCCGGCGAAGCCCGCTGCACAAGCCGTCATTCCGGAGCGCGTCGAAGACGCGAATCCGGAATCCGGAGATGAGTCCTCAGCCCGGGATTCCGGGTTCGATGCTGCGCATCGCCCCGGAATGACGGAGCGCGCGGCACTGGCGGCTTCTGCGGCCCCCACCAAAAACATCTGCTGCGTCGGTGACGACGACCAGTCGATCTATGGCTGGCGCGGCGCCGAGGTCGACAACATCCTACGTTTCGAGCACGATTTCCCCGGCGCCAAGGTCATTCGTCTCGAGCGCAATTATCGATCGACGGGTCACATCCTCGCCGCCGCCTCGCATCTGATCGCACACAATGAAGGCCGGCTCGGCAAGACGCTGCGCACTGAGGATCAGGACGGCGAGAAGGTCACCGTCACGGGCTCGTGGGATTCGGAAGAGGAAGCCCGCGGCATCGGCGAGGAGATCGAGCAGCTGCAGCGCCAGGGCGAGAAGCTCAACGAGATCGCCATTCTCGTGCGCGCCTCCTACCAGATGCGCGAATTCGAAGACCGCTTCGTCACGCTCGGGCTGCCCTACCGCGTCATCGGCGGCCCGCGCTTCTATGAGCGCGCGGAGATCCGCGACGCGCTGGCGTACTTGCGCGTCATCAATTCGCCGGCCGACGATCTCGCTTTCGAGCGTATCGTCAATACGCCGAAGCGCGGGCTTGGCGACGCCACCGTGCAGATGCTGCACGACCACGCCCGCAAGCGCCGCATTCCCCTGTTCGAGGCGGCGCGCGCCGTGGTCGAGACCGACGAGCTGAAGCCGAAGGCGCGCGGCTCGCTTCGCGATCTCATTGCGCAGTTCGACCGCTGGCGCACCCAGCGCGAGGTCACCGCGCACACCGATCTCGCCCAGATCGTGCTCGACGAGAGCGGCTATACCGAGATGTGGCAGAAGGACCGCTCGGCCGACGCCGCAGGCCGGCTCGAGAACCTGAAAGAGCTCGTGCGCTCGATGGAGGAGTTCGAGAACCTGCAAGGGTTTCTGGAGCACATCTCGCTGGTGATGGACCGCGAGGGCGGCGCCGAGGACGACGCGGTGTCGCTGATGACGCTGCATTCGGCCAAGGGCCTCGAATTCGACAACGTGTTCCTGCCGGGCTGGGAGGAAGGCCTGTTCCCGAGCCAGCGCACCCTGGACGAACAGGGCCGAGCCGGCCTGGAAGAAGAGCGCCGGCTCGGCCATGTCGGCCTGACCCGCGCCCGCCGCCGCGCAAAGATCTATTTCGCGACCAATCGCCGGATCCATGGCACTTGGTCGACCACGATCCCGTCGCGCTTCCTCGACGAATTACCGGCGGCCAATGTCGAGATCACGGAATCCAAGGGCGGCTCCGGATGGGGCGGCAGCGGCGGCTACGGCGCCTCTCGCTTCGACGACATGGAGGCGTTCGGCTCCAGCTATTCGACGCCGGGCTGGCAGCGCGCGCAGGCGAACCGGAATCGCGGCGGCGGCCGCACCGGCGGCTTCGAGGAAGACGCCGCAACGTTCTCGTCCTCCTCGTCATCGGGCCCCGATTTCGGCAGCTTCTCCTCGCGCCGCCGCGGACCCCTGACCATCGAGGGCGAGCTGGTCGCCAAATCCACCGGCACGACGTCCGAATTCTCGCTGGAAGACCGCGTCTTCCATCAGAAATTCGGCTACGGCCGCGTCACCAAGATCGACGGCAACAAGCTCACCATCGCCTTCGACAAGGCCGGCGAGAAAAAGGTCGTGGACAGCTTTGTGCAGCGGGCGTGAGGCCCGATATGGCTCAGTACGTTGCCATCATCGAGGACGCAGACCCGGACGTCATCAGCTTGTGGTTTCCCGACCTGCCGGGCTGCATCTCCGGCGGCGATGACGTCGAGGAGGCCCTTGAGAATGCGCCCGAGGCGCTCGCATTCTATGCGCAGGAGCTGATCGCGGACGGTCGCCAGCTTCCCCCGCCGAGAACGCTGGCCGAGCTCGAGGCCGACCCTGAGTTTGCCGAGGACGTCAGGAACCACACGGCCGTCCTGATCGAATGGCCTCCCGTCAGCGAGGCCATGGAGTGAGGACTGTTCGCCGCACTGGCGCAACTCTCGACAGTTCTCGCCCGAACGCCCCTTGACCACTGCGAACTTCCCCGTATCAGATAAAGCCATGGTCCGGGGCTCCATCACATTGATCGTGCTTGCATTGGGGATGCCGTCGCTTTCGGCGGCGGAGACCATGAGCTTTGGCGATTCGATCGGGAAGCTGGCGGCGAGCTGCGGCGCGGAAATCGTCGCCAATTGCCGCGGCGTCAACCCGGACTCGACCCGCCTGAAGGAATGCCTGTCGCGCAACCGCGACGTCCTCACGCCGCAATGCGCGAGCGACTATCTCGGCGTGTTCGATGCCATCCAGAAGCGCGTCGCCGCGCGCGTCACTGTGGCGAACGCCTGCCAGCGCGAGATCGTCAAGGTCTGCGGCGGCTCGACCAAGGAGACCAGCAAGTCGGTCCCCTGCCTGGTCTCGACGCCGAAGGGCATCAGCAACAACTGCCTGAAGGCCGTCGACGACGCGGGGTACCGCTGATGCGCGCGAACGGGCTCGCCACCGCAGGACTGAGCTTGGCGCTGGGCCTCGCTTTGCTCGCGGGCGCCGCAAGCGCGCAGACGGCGGCACCGACCCGCGACGACATCGTCGGCAAGCTGAACCATTTCGAGGAGGCCGCCGAGCTCGACCTGCCCGCGCTGAAGCAGCAGGTGATGGAGCGCGCCAAGACCAGGATCAAGAACGACCCGGGTCCGGTGAATCGGCCGCTGATCGCGCCGGAGCTTGCCAAGCTGCCCGCCTTCAACGCGCAGATCCAGTTCGACGCCGACACGCCGATCATCCAGCCGGCGTCCTACCAGACCGTCGGCCGCATTGCGGACGCGCTGGTTCACTCCTCGCTGCTGCCCTACACCTTCCTGATCGTCGGCCACGTCGAATCCAATTCGAAGACACGCGAGGCCAATGCGATCCTGAGCCAGCGCCGGGCCGATGCGATCCGCGACGTGCTGGTGAACACCTTCAAGATCTCGACCAAGCGGCTGCATCCGATCGGCCTCGGCGAGGAGCAATTCCTCGACCGGGCCAAGCCGACCTCCGCCGTCAACGGCCAGTTGCAGATCCTGACCTATGCCAAGCTGCCGGAGGAGGCGCCGCATCCGGCTGCGGCCCCTGCGCCTGCGGCGAAAAAGCCCGCCAAGAAGCGCTGAGCGAAGGCGGCTCCGCGGTTGACGGAACCCCTTGAAGTGCGGGCTATTTTGCAGCCTGTCCCGGGCGCGCGCACACGGTTTCGCGCGACAAAAGTGCCGGTTTGTGCACCGCCCGGTCCAGTGCTATAGCCTCTGTTCGCCCTTCCCGACCCCGTGCTGCATGAGACCGAAATGGGTGGCTTTTTCCAGCGCCAACTTGCCGTGTATGTCGAGTACCATCGCGATCCCCGGAACACGGCGATGCATGTGGTCGGCATCCTGCTGCTGTTCACCGGCGCCGTGCTGCCGCTGACGCTGGTCAAGCTTCCGCTGTTCGGATTCAACGTCAGCCTGGCGGTGGTCCTGGCCGTGCCGGTCTTGATTTACTGGCTGCTGCTCGACGCGGCGCTCGGGCTCGGCATTCTGGCCGTCTCCGTCGTGCTGTTTTCGGTTGCGACGACCATTGCGGCGCAAGTCAGCACCGCGACGATGTGGGCGATTTTCGCGACGCTGGTGGCGCTCGGCCTCGCCGCGCAGGCCATCGGCCATAAGGTTTTTGAGGGGCGCGAGGCCTCGCTGTTCACTTTTCCCTCGCATCTTTTGCTTGGACCGATGTTCGTCATGGCGAAATTGTTCATTGCATTGGGCTTCCGTCGCGACCTTGCCGCGATTCTGGCGCCTCTTCCGGCCAATTCCCTTTCAACCCGATAACGCTCGAAGCAAAACAGCAACCTTCTGCATGGCTCTCGTCCTGGTTACCGGTGGCAGTGGCTTCATCGGACATCACCTCGTAGAAGCGCTCCGCGCCCGTGGGCAGCGGGTCCGCGTTCTCGATGTCCGTGCGCCGACCGCGGCGAACGCGGACGTCGAGCACGTCCTCGGCTCGGTGCTGGACTGCGCCGCGGTCGATGCGGCGATCGCCGGTGTCGATCAGGTCTATCACCTCGCCGGCCTGCCCGGCATGTGGGTCGCCAACAAGCAGGACTTCCACGAGGTCAATTGCCGCGGCACCGAAATCGTGCTCGCAGCGGCAATGAAGCGGGGCGTCTCGCGCTTCCTGCACTGCTCGACGGAATCGATCCTGTTCCCCTATTCCGACCTCAAGGGCGTTCCCGCCGAAGAGGCGCTGCAGCCGGCCGAGGCGATGCCCGGCGCCTACACGCGCTCGAAATCGCTCGCCGAGCATCATGCCGCCAAGGCGGCAGAAGCGGGCTTTCCGCTGGTGATCGGCACGCCGACCATGCCGATCGGCGCTGCCGACCATAATCTGACACCGCCGACCGCGATGCTCTGGTACTTCCTGCAGAAGAAGGTGCAGCCGCATCTCAACTTCCTGGTCAACCTGGTCGACGTCCGCGACGTCGCCATGGGCCTCGTGCTGACCATGGAACGCGGCCGCCTCGGGCAGCGCTACATCCTCGGCGGCGACTGCGTCCCGCTCGGCGACATCCTGCGCATGATGTCGGCGATGAGCGGCCGCCGGCAGTTTCCGATCGTCGTACCCGGCAAGATCGCCGAGCTCTCTGCGATCATGCTCGAATCCATCGCCGACCACATCACGCGCCGGCCGCCCAACGGCACCGCCGAGGGCGTGCGGATCGCACTCGCAGCGAGCGATCTTTCGATCGGCAAGGCCCGTAACGAGCTCGGCTATTCGCCGCGTCCGATCGAGCCGGTCTTGCGCGAAACCATCACCCATCTGCTCGCCCGCGGCGGCCAGCAGCCCTCCGGGGCCCTCAAGCATCACGCGCTCTCCTCGCGCGCGAGCTGAAGCCGCCGCCCAAACGCAAAGAACCTTCATGTCTTTCGATTTCAGCAAGCTTCTGTCGGTCGCCTGGGGTGGCTGGACCACGACCTGGCCGACCGAACTCCTTGCCCTGATCTGGCTCGCCTTTCTCGCGAGCTGGGTGGGCGCCTCGTTCTGGCAGGGGCGGACCAAGAAGCAGGTCATGACGCTGGAGTCGCAGCGCTATAGCCTGCCGATCCTCGTCGGCGGCATCCTGTACACGCCATTCATTGCGGAGGTCATGGGCTGGAAGCCGCTTTGGGTGCTCGGCAGCGCCGGCATCACCATCGCCGCGGTCCTCTCGGTCGCCGGCATTGCTTTCGCATGGTGGGGGCGGCTGCATCTCGGAAAATTCTGGTCCAACACCATCACCCACAAGGAAGACCACCGCGTCATCGACACCGGCCCCTACGGCATCGTCCGTCACCCGATCTACACCGGCCTGATCTTCGGCATGCTGGTGACCGGCGTTGCGATCGGCCTGGTGACGACGATCCTCGGCGCGATCCTGATCTCGCTCGGCATGTGGCAGAAGGGCCGGATGGAAGAGGTGTTCCTCTCGAAGGAGCTCGGCGAGGACGCCTATGGCGCCTATTGCCGCCGCGTTCCGATGATCATTCCGTTCACGTCGCCACGGTAAAGGCGTCACTCTCGTGTCCGGACGCGCTGCAGCGTGC
>NZ_LBJW01000083.1:0-34361 GCF_028128865.1 Bradyrhizobium sp. CCBAU 11357
TCCGGCGCGCGCCGCCCGCAGCGAGCCGCCGGCGCCGCCCGCCCCGCCGGCGAAGCCGGCCGCGGAAAAGACCAGCTTTGAAAATCTCGAAGACGAGATGGCCTCCCTGCTCGGCCGTCCGAAGCCGTCTTCGTGAGGTTGCCGGCCCTCCCGCGTAGAGTTCTTTTCCTTTCTGTCCTGGTCGGTGCGGCTTCGCTCGCGAGCCTCGCGCATGCCCAGGACATCAGCATCAATCTCGGCGGCGGCGCGGGCGGCGGCGGCGTCACCGAGCGCGCGATCCAGCTGATCGCGCTGCTCACGGTGCTCTCGATCGCGCCGTCGATCCTGATCATGATGACGTCGTTCACGCGCATCGTGGTGGTGCTGTCGCTGCTGCGCACCGCGATGGGCACCGCGACCGCCCCGCCGAACTCGGTGATCATCGCGCTCGCGATGTTCCTCACCTTCTTCGTGATGGGACCGGTCCTGCAGAAATCCTATGACGAGGGCATCCGCCCGCTCGTCGCCAACCAGATCGGCGTCGAGGATGCGCTCCAGCGCGCCTCCGTGCCCCTGCGCGGCTTCATGCAGAAGAACGTGCGTGAGAAGGACCTGAAACTGTTCCTGGATCTCTCCGGCGAGGCGCCGCCAGCCACGCCGGACGATCTCGCACTGCGCATTCTCGTCCCCGCCTTCATGATCTCCGAGCTGAAGCGCGCCTTCGAGATCGGCTTCCTGCTGTTCCTGCCCTTCCTGATCATCGACCTCGTCGTCGCCTCGGTGCTGATGTCGATGGGCATGATGATGCTGCCACCGGCAACGATCTCGCTGCCGTTCAAGCTGATCTTCTTCGTGCTGGTCGACGGCTGGTCGCTGGTGGCGGGGAGCTTGGTGCAGAGTTACGGGGGGTGAGGCGGGCTTCGGGCGATGCCTGCATCCCCTCCGCCCTCAGCGATCGCCTCCGCTCGCTCCCCGTCATTGCGAGGAGCCCTTGCGACGAAGCAATCCAGACTGCCTCAGCGGAACGACTCTGGATTGCTTCGCTACGCTCGCAATGACGGAGGATGGAGCGGAGCTGTGCCTACCGCGTCATCTTGATTTGCCGGACAACCGGGATCGTGGGCAGCGAGCCGGTGTGGTCGCTCGTATCCTTGGCCTGCGGAGCGCCGGGTGCGCGCGCGGTGGCGTCGGGGAAGCGCTGCTTCATCTCGCGCAGGAAACCGTCGAGCGTATCGACGCTGGCGGCGAGCTTGGCGATCTCGGCGAATTCGGCGCTGGAGGCTGCGGCCGGCTTGCTCGCAATGTCGAAGGCGAGACGGTCGGCGCTCTCGCTCATCAGCGGGGCGTATTTCTCGCGGAAGCGCGACAGGCCGATCGAGTCGTCGGCGAGCGCGTAGCCGACGGCGGCGCGGATGATGTCGCTCTTCTCGACCGCATTGAGCGGCTTGAAGTCGCGGAAGCGGTCACCGTAATAGAGCTCGATCTGCTCGGCGGACTCGCGCCAGCGCCGCGCCGCCCAGAAGATGTCGGAGCGCAGGCGGAGCACCTCCCGCCCGGCGACGTTGGAGACGATGTCGAGCGCGAGATCGTGACGGCCGACGTCGCTCTGCGCGCGCGCCTCCAGCAGCAGGCGCTGCTGCCGGAGCTCCCCGGAGAGATCGCTGATGCGGCTCGCGCGCAGCGCGGTGATCGCCATGTCGGGCTTGCGGTTGGCGAGATAGATCATGGCAAGGCGCGCGGCGACCTGGGCGCGTGCGGCGCCTTCGAGGCGATGATCGACCTGGTATTGCAGGAGCTCGGCGGCCTGGTCGAGCAGATCGATCGCGGCGAGACGGTCGGCGAGCCGGCGGATCAGCTCGTCGCCGCGGCGGCCGATCGGCGTCAGCTCGCGGAATTCGTAGAACATCCCGAGCGCCTCGACCGGCGGCAGCTCGTCGCCCTTCGGCCCGAGGAAGATCTGCGTGAACAGCTCGGAGGCAAGATCCTGCGCCTGACGCGAGGCTTCCGCGTTCGGCTGGAGCCGGGTCGCGGTGCGCGCGGCGGTGAGCGCATCGCGGTAGCGCCCGTTCTCGGCATAGAGGCGCGACAGCATCTGCAGCGTCTTGACCTCGATCGCGTCGCCGCGCCAGGTCATCGACAGCGTCTCGAGCTCGCGCAGCGCCTCTTCCTTGCCGATCTCGTCGCGCTTCTGGCGCAGCGCGACCTCGAGCTGCTTGGCCTCGGCTGCAGCCGGACGGTCGTTCGAGGCGACCGCGAACTTGTAATCGTCGAGCGCATCCCTGTCGTGGCCGAGCGCCTCGGCGAGCCGGCCGCGCAGCACGGCGAAGCCCGGCGCGGCCTCGGACGGGACACCAACCACCTCGAGCTCGCTGCGGCGCTTGGAGGCGCCGGCATAGTCCTTCACCTCGAGGGATGCGCGCATCGCGTCCATCGTCACGATGCGCTGGATGTCGAGCGGCAGCGAGGCGATGGCGAATTCGACGTTCTTGAACTTCTCGCGCGCATCGGCCCATTTACCCTGGCGCGCAAAGGCGAGCGCCTTCCAGAGCTGGGAATCGTGGCTGTTGCCGATCGCAGGATTGGCGAGATCCTTCAGGCCCTGCGCCGTCCGGCCGATCAGGATGCTGGCGATCGCATGCATGATCAGCGCACCGCTCTCCTCCTTGTTGAGGGGATCGCTCAGCATCACGTCGGTCACGGCCTTAGCCTCGTGATACATCGCGCGCGACATGTAGAATTGCGCAAGATCGAGCCGCGGCAGCGAACGCAGCGCCGGCTCGACCGCCGAGATCGCCGTCATCAGCTCGCTCTGGCGCGTCATGAAGTTTTCCGACTGGCCCTTGCGCCAGCCTTCGGGACTGAAGATCGGGCGCACCGCGGTCGGCGCCCGCTCGGCCGAGATGTCGACCGGCGACAGCGTCAAGCCACCCTTCTTGCCGAGTATCACCTTGTCGGCGCCGACCTCGACGCCGATCTCGTCGGAGTTCGGCCGGATCGCGATGCCGTGCGCGGATTCCAGCAGCGAGAGATCGACGAGGTCCTGCCGCTTGATGAAGCCGCGCACCGGCCGCTGCCCGGTGACGACATAGAGCGTGTCGCCGGCATCGGGATCGGTAAGCTTATGCAGCTGGCCCGGATTGGCGAAGGGGATCGCAATGTTGGCCAGCGCGGGATCGGTGATGTTGCGCGACATCAGCAGCGGCAGCGGCGTCGCCTGGATCTTGTCGGCGAGCGTCAACATCCAGTTGGTCTCCTTGCCGACCTCCTCACTCGTCAGCGAATAGACCAGCGGGCGGGTGAGACGGATGCGGACCGCCTGCCCCTTGTCGAGCGGGATGCGGCCGACCTCGCCGATCATCGCGCCGCCCTTGCTGCGGATCGCCTCGACATCGACGGGCTTCGTCGTATCGAACAGCAGCCACACGGTGTCGCCGCGGCGGAACGCTGCCGCCGGCGTTGCGACCTGAAGCGGGAACGTCACGCGCAGGCCGTCGCTGTCGCGGCGTGCATCGACGCCGGCAATCGTTGGCGCGACCGGCGCCGGCGCGGCCTTGGCGACATCCGTGGCGGCATCCTTGGCGCCATCCTTGGCCGGTTCCTTCGCGATCTCCTTGGGCGCTTCGACAGGCGCAGCCGCCGGCGCTGGCGGCGCCGGCTTCGCAGCCTCCTTGGGCCCCTCGGGAGCCTGCGCCGCCTCGGCCGCGGGAGGGGCTGCCGGTTTCGGCGCATCGGCGGGCGGCAGCGCGGCGGGCGCTTCCACCTTCGCCTCGGGCTTGATGTCGATCTTGGCCTCGCGCGCGATCGTCTCGGAGGTCGGCGGCGCGATCTCGCGGTGGGCGTCCTTTTTCTCTGCGGCGGGTTTTTCGGGCGCGGGCGCAGGGCTAGCCGCCGGCCCGTGACCGGCCGGCTTCATCTGCGCGATCGTCGCCTCGGGCGTCGCAGCCGACTTGCTCTTGTCGGGCTGGAAGGAGACGTCGACGACATAGTTCTTCTCGTCGCGGAACGAATGCACGTCGGAATCGCCGATCAGCGCGATCTCGACATTGGTCTGGTCGATATCGGACTTCTGCTTGATCGAGGCGACGTTCGGCGGCGCGGCGACCACCGCGTCCGCCAGGTCGAAATTGAGATTGGCGTTGAAGACCAGCGTGAGCTTCTGCTCGTTGAGCACGGAGGAGACGCCGACCCCGTCGGGCATCTCGAACACGAAGCGCACGAAGGTCGGCTGCATCGAGGCACGGACGCGGATCTGCGGACGCTTTTTGGCCTCCGCAGCCGCGCGCTGGGCGCGCAGCGCACGCTCGGCCGCGCGTGCCCGCTCCGCGAGCTCCTTGACCACGTCCATAGGCAGGCTCGGCGGCGGCCCCTTCCAGCCCTCGGGCAGCAGGTCGACGAAGGTGCGCTCGCCGGCGTTCATGGTGTTGACGGTGACGCGCCGCGCCAGCGACAGGCGAATGGCGCCGCCGTCGGGGTCGCGGCGGGCGGAGTTGACGTAATCGGGCGCGCCTTCCGGTACGCGGTCGACGGGAACATCGACGGGCCGGTCGAAGCGGATGATGAGGATGGAGCCTGCGGTCGTCACCTCCGAGGGAACGTCCTCGCCGAGCTGGATGACGAGACGGGCAAAGCCGCCACCGGCTGAAAACGTCGCCTCGCCCCTGATCGGATCGGCGGCCCGGACCGGCGCACCGATGCCAATCAGGAAACAGGCCGCCAGCAAAGACGCCTTGCGGACATGGCGCGACAAGCCTCGCGTCAAAGCGCGGGCTCGCGACACAAATCCAGCGGCAGCCTCTCGCGCCATTGGCGTTATTTCTTCCGGTTCGGCGGTCATGCCGGCATGGCGCCGGCGGTGCCGTCGACTGTAGGTCTCGCCAATTAAGGACTTGTTAATGCTATCTCTTGGTTTGCGCTGGGAACAGCACGCCGTGCCGGGTCGAGCGGGGCCCGATCCGCCAGTTTGAATTTGAGACGCAGGCGGTTAAGCAGTTGTTAACGGCTGCACGACAGTGCCGTCAGTCCCTTGACGGCACCCCATAGCGGACAAAGTCTTCGGCGATTCCAGCCTCGATTCTCCTGGCCGCCGAGATATCGCTATTGCCGCCATCCGTGTCGCCGAGCTTGAATCTAGCTAGCCCGCGACCGTACAGCGCGCTCGCCAGCTTGGGCGCGTACCTTAGCGCTGAATTGTAGTCGTCGATAGCCGCGGAGAGTTGCCCCATTTTCAGATTTATCAGGGCTCGCGAATCGTATGTCGCGGCGTTGCCCGCTCCCGATCGAAGCACCATCTCGCAATCCTCCAGCGCAGCGTGCAAGGCACCGAGGACGGCTCGGGCCCAGCAGCGTCCGCTCCACGCCGCCTCCAGCTTCGGGTCAAGGCGAATTGCTTCGTCATAGTCCTGCACGGCGCGGTTGTACGCATTCCTCTTCAAGTACGTTGCCGCACGGTTGGCAAAAGCAGTGGCATAGTCGGGGTTGAGCTTCAGCGCCTCCTGAAAAGCGCCAAGAGCGAGGTCGTGCGAGCCCGTCCTCAGATAGGCCACGCCGAGGTTGTTGAAGGCTTTCGCATAATTCGGGTTGAGTCGGGTCGCTTCAAGGAAATCGTTGATCGCGCCGCCGTAGTCGGCTTTGGCGCTACGGGCATTGCCCCTGTTGTTGTGGGCGACGGCGAAGCCGTTTGCGCTCCCCTCGCCCGCATCGATAAACGCCGTGCAGGCATCGATCCGAGCTTCGGGCGGGAGGCGATCCGACCCGTTACACAGTTCGATGTTCTTGAGTGAGCTGCCCTTCTTCGGCGTCTGCGCCAAGCCCGACGAACCGGACAGTCCAACGATGAGAATGAGCATCACTGCCCTGATGGCACTGGGTCGTGCGGTCATTTTCACACCAGGCGTCAAATCCCCAGGCGAACGAAGCACTCATCTTGTCTCTCTGCCGAGCCGACTCTGGCCGGCATCAGGGCGGCTTCGGCCAAGCAACGTCTCAGCACCCCCGACAGATATTGAGCCTGCGATTGGCGCTTCGATCGGGCTCCGGCGCCGCGCCTGCGGGCGGCTTCTGCAGGCGCTTGCTTTTGCCCTCTTCGATCAGCGTCGAAAATTTGGCTGACCCGTCATCCGAAAGCTCGATGTGCGGCGTCGTACCTCGGATCCCCAACGTGGCAACGGGCGTATCGACCTTCATGTCGCCGGTCTTCGCAACATTGCCCGCAACGAAAGTGAACGTTCCCTTGGCGAGACTGAACAGGGCCGCATTGGACCTGCCGGCCGGCTCATACACATATTGATCCAGCACAATACGGGCGTTGCTCGATAGATTGAACGAGCTGCCGTCGCTGAAGTTTATTCCGACTCGGCTGTCGGCCCCGGTCAGCACCACGTCACCGAGATAGACGAGATCACCCGTCTTGGCGCGACCGGGCTCACCCGAGACATTCGCCTGAACGATCACTGCGCCCGCATGTTCGATCGTGACGGAGCCTGTGGCTGCCACCACCTTCCCGATCGGTTTGGACGACGAACTGGCGACGGCGGGCCCGGCAGAATCGATTTGCGCTCGAGCCGCATTCGGCAAGAAAGTTAAAAACGCCAAGACCAGGCCTGTCGCCATAGCGGCTATTCTAGATCTGCACATGATCCCTCCTTTCTCCGAGAGACCTTGTCGCTGTCGGCGACTCATTTCTTGAACCGCGAAGCGCAATTTACAAAAAAATTCTTGTTTAATTTTTCTAATCGACCTAATTTATAGTAGCGCAACGAAATTTCCATACAATTAAATACGTCTGGCTTGTCAATTTAATCACTTTGGCGGGAGGGCGAATGGCGGTACGTGGCACCGCCGACGCGCATCTCTCGATAGCAGACTTGATGATTTCGGCGGGCAAGCCTTCGGCTGCCAGCGCCCAGGATATTTGTCCCTTGGCGAGGGCCGCCCCGAAAAGACCATGGCAGCACGCCGAGCCTGAATCGATCACCCAGGCGAGGTCGAGCCATGTCAGCATCCGACATCCAGGTTGGTACCGGGCCCGCAATGGCCTTGCCCGTCCAAATCATCGGCCACATTCAGACGGTGATCGGTTGCGGCACGCTCACGCGAGCCCGTGGCATCACCACGCAGGCCGTAGCCGGCGCGCCTGTCTATCGGACTGACGTGATAGAGACCGATGCCGACGGACAGATCACAGTTCGCTTCATCGACGGTACTTTCTTCAATATCTCCCGCGGCACTCGCGTCTCGCTGAGCGAATTCATGTTCGAAGGCGAAGGCGAGCCACCTGCAGTCCCGTTCGACGTGACCCGAGGGAGCTTCACTTCCGCACCAGGCCGAGTGCCAGAAACCCGGCCTCTGCAGCTGAACACGCCAGTTGCAGGCATTCGCGCCCGGACTCACGCCGGCGGCTCAGGAATCCTGACGCTTGCAGCATTGACTTTCTCGCTCGGACGAAATGCCGAAGCTGCGGACCCGGACGTCACGCTCCTGGATGACGACTCCATCACTTACAAGGACCTTGCGCATGGCGCTTTCGAGCTCGTGACCAAGGAGCCGATCCCACGGCGCATCATCGTCGAAGATCCGGGCGAGACGATCATACTCAAGAAGGTGGGCTCCAGCATCAGTGTCAATCAGGTCACGAACACGTCCGCTCGCATGGACGAATTGCACGCCGCGCAACAGGACGTGCTCGCCAATCTCGGAGGACAGGGGCCGCATGGCTCAAGCACGCCTCCCTTCGTCAAATCCCAGTCACTGCAGCCGATCAATTTCATTCAGCCGGATGCGCCCGCGCTGCAGCTTACGCCGAGTACGCTGCCATTCATCACTCTGGCGCCTCTAGAATCGGTACCACCGAGTCTCAGCACCGGGGCTGGGCCAATTGAGCTCGACACGGTAGTGTTTGACACATTCGCTGCGACGACAGGAACCTTCAGTGCCAACAGCGGCACCGGCGGCGGCCAGCTGAGCTTTGGCGTCGTCGGGGCGAATGCCGGCAATACGGTCCTCGGCGGAGTGACATACGATTTGTCGAAGGCGAGCCCCTATGGGGTGCTCTACGTCAACAGCACGAGCGGCGCCTACAGGTTCGAGCCTGACGATGCCGCAATCAACGCGCTGAAGGCGCCCACGACCGCCGACTTCGTCATCACCGCCTCCAACGGAGTGACCTCTGTCAGCCAGACCTTCACGATCGCCATCAACGGTGTCAACGACGCCGCAATCATCTCCGGCACCACGACAGGGTCCACGATCGAGGCTGGCGGCACCGCCAACGGAACGCCTGGCATGCCGGTTGCGACCGGCACCCTCACGGACACGGACGTCGACGATCCGCCCAATACGTTCACCGCAGTGAGCTCGCCAACGGCGAGCGCCGGTGGCTACGGCACCTTCACCATGACGGCGTCCGGCGTGTGGACCTACACCTTGGACGACGCCAGCCCGGCTGTGCAGAGGCTCAATGCCGGCGAAACGCTAACCGACAGCTTCACGGTAACCACGATCGGAGGCACCGCCCAGGTGGTGACGATCACCATCCAGGGAGCCAGTGATGCAGCGGTCATCTCCGGCGATACGACCGGCGCCGTCATCGAGGCTGGCGGCATGGCCAATGCGAATCCCGGCACCCCTGCCGCGACCGGCACGCTCACCGCCACCGACGTCGACACGACCGCAAATGCATTTACGGCAGTCGTCTCGCCAACCGCGAGCGCGGCCGGCTACGGCAAGTTCACCATGACGGCAGCGGGCCTGTGGACCTACATGCTCGACAATGCCAACAGCGCGGTACAGGCACTCAATGCCGGCGAGACACTGACCGACAGCTTTACGGTGACCGCTCTGGACGGAACCGCCCAAGTGGTGACGATTACCATCCACGGCAGCAACGATGCTGCCGTGATTTCCGGCACAGCCGCCGGATCGGTGACCGAGGCCGGAGGCGTTGCCAACTCCACACCCGGCGCGCCGAGCGCAACGGGCACGCTCGTTGCCGCCGACGTCGACAATGCGTCCAATACCTTCACGGCAGTGAGTCCGCCAAAGGCGAGCACGGGCGCTTATGGTGCTTATACGATCACCGCGGCCGGCGTGTGGACCTACACACTCGACAACGCGAGCGGCGCGGTGCAGGCGCTCAATGTCGGCGATACACTCATCGACAGTTTCACCGTCACTAGCCTCGACGGCACGCCGCAGACGGTGACGATCACCATTTTCGGCAGCAACGACGCGGCCCTGATTTCCGGCACCACGACCGGCTCAGTGACCGAGGCAGGAACCTTCGCGCCCGGCGCTCCCACCGCGACCGGCACGCTGACCGATACAGACGTCGACAACGCGCCGAATACGTTCACCGCAGTCTCTTCGCCGACCGCGAGCGACGATGGATACGGCACCTTCACGATGACCGCGGCCGGCGTGTGGACTTACACGCTCGACAACAACAACGGCGTGGTTCAGGCTCTCGATGTCGGCGACACCTTGACCGACACGTTCACGGTGACTGCGATCGACGGGACGACGCAGACGGTGACCGTCGCCATTCATGGCGCCAGCGATGCAGACCCCAACGATTTTGACAACCTGGCGACCGGATCCATCGTGATAACCGATCCCCCGAACGTGTACGGAACGCCGGGGAGCGAAACCATCGCGGGCGGCGGCAGTACAGGTCAGGTCATCTATGCAGGGGCCGGCAGCGATACGGTCAACGGGACCGGCAAAGCGGACGTTCTCTACAGCGGCTCCGGCAATGACACGATCAAGGGCAACGACGGCAATGACGTCATCTACGGCGGCTCGGGAAACGATACAATCAACGGCAACAACGGCGCCGATACCATAACCGGCGGATTTGGTGCGGACCAACTCACCGGCAGTAATGGGAACGACCGTTTCGCATATTTGTTCGTCGCCGATTCCAACACCCGTCAGTTCGACACCATCACCGACTTCGCATCGGGATCGGACAAGATCGACCTGACCGCCTTTGGCGCGCTTGGGTTTGCCATCCTGGCATTGAGCTCGACCAGCACGACGGTGCCGGCACATACGATCGCCTGGATCTATGACAGCGCGGCGAATGAAACGGTCGTGTACGTCAATCCAACGGACCAGACCCTGCACATCGGCGATTCCAGTCTGCTCGAAATCCATCTGCAGGGGATTGCAACCGTCGACGCCTCGGACTTCATCCTGGCGCCGGCGGCCGCACCCGTGATCGCGGCGGCCAGCGAGCTCTCCGACCTCACCGCCCCCCTGCAGAGTGATGCGGCCGCGGTCATGACGACCACTGCCGAGATCTCGTCCGATTCCGGGAGCGGCGACGGCACCGTCCTCGCAGATGGGAGTCCGGCAATCCAGTCAAGCGAGCCGACCTACAACCTGGATTCAACTTTGGACCAGATCGGAGGAACTGACTATCCCAGCATCTCCAGTTCGGATCCGATGCAAACGGCCGCGACTGAAACGTCCCACATTGATGCGGTAGCTCCTTCGGCCAGTGGACCGTCTACGACGTTGCAATCCGTCGCTGCACCGATGGAGGCCAGCTTTGTCTTCCACTTCACGGATCTCGACACAGCCCTGGCGGTTGGCAAGAAAGGCGCGATTGGAGGTGGCCAGATATCTGACCCTGCAAGCGCCGCGCTGAATTCTGATCATTTTGCCGCCGAACAGCACGCCGGTCGCGGGCTTGCGCTCGGGAACGATGCTGGACATCACGGCGTCTCTTTCCCGAAAAGCGCCGACCAGGCGGCTCATGCCCACGGTCGTAGCAGCGATGACACGGCAGACACGGCGCTCAACCCAAGCCTTTCGAAGTCATCGCCCGGAGGCAACGGCCACGCAAGCGAGACGCAGCAGCTCGGCGACTCATTCCATTTCAAGGACAACGCTTCGCAGGGTTCACAGCACAGGGTGGTGCCGGATCATCTCATAGACCCTGCCGGTCATCACGACCAGGCAGGAGGAGGCCCCGGGTCCGAACTGGCGTTCACGCCTGAACTATCTCCGCCCGATGTTGATCCGCCTCATGGGCCAGTTGCAGCTCACGGCCACGGCTTGCACGATCTGATCGTGTGACGCCCCCCGAGCCACGGCGCCTTCAGTGTTGCTTCCCGGCGCCATCGGGCGCCGAGGCGCTCTCTTCGCCGAGAGAAGATTCATCGTCGCTGCCGGCCTCGCCATCCGGCGGCGCCGCATGCTGATGGCTCAGCGCGGATGTCCATGCGGAGGTCATCGCCGCCGTGAGCAGGCGGTTGACGGCGTCGATGACGCGTTCTGCTGCGGACGAGTAGTTCATCGCCTCCTCCTGCGCTGCCGACTGCGAATGGCCGAAGCGTAGGACGGCGCCTTGCGCGCCACTGTACGCCACTTCACACCTGCGCGCGTCAACTCATCGCAGTCCCAGAGGATGCCGCCTGCTCCGGCTGCATCCGCCACGGGATTCTGATTTCCACCTTGTCGAGTTGCCGAGCGCGCGCACTCACAACCTTCGGCTCGTTGCGGTTCGCGCGCGACTCTGAATCAGATGTGGCTCTCGGCGATGCAAATCGCATTGGCTAGCTCTGGGGGTAATCAATGAGCGGAGAAGCCGGTTGCATTGTGTGTAGCAGGGCAAGAGCGGTCGTCGCGATCGTTCCGATCGCCAGAGGATATGCCCTGAAGACATATGAGTGCGCCTGTTGCCACAGCACCCTGCAGCTCGTGACCCGCGTCTCGAAGGCGGCGCTGATCAAGCAGCAGGTCAATATCCTCGCTCGGGTGGAGCAGCAGTTGCGTCCGCCTGTTCGCAGGGTGCAACAGGCCTTCGCGAATTAAGCGCACGAGGCGTCTCGCTGGGCTCCAGTCGAACGACCGCGCGACAACGCGCGAATCGAAAGCGCGCCTCGCCTCGAGCCCTCAGTTCGGCTTTTGCGTCGGCTTGCCGTCGATCTTGGGCAATTCGCCGGCCGAGGCGGACTGGTCGCCGCCGCCATTGGCGCGGCGGGCCATCTCGACGGTCAGGCGCTCGGCGGCCTCGGACGACATCAGCCCCAGGATGTCCGACATCTTGCGCGGCGCGATGGCCGAGGCGATCTCGATCAGCACGCCCATTTCGAGCCGGTCGAACACCCGCGCGGCATCCTTCGGCTTCATGCCCTCGTACATGGTCACGAGGCCCTTCATGCGCTGGGCTTCGGCGGCCTTCTGCTCGGCCTGCGTCGCGGAGATGCGGGTTTCCACCGCCTTCATCTCCTCGACCTTGCCTTCGATGCGCTTCTCGGCCGACTTGAGCAGGCTTTCGCGGATATCGATCTCGCGCTGGCGGGCCTCGATCTCCTGCCGCCGCGCCTGCAACCGTTCCAGGATCGCGCGCTCGGAGGCCGAGACCTGCGGCTGGCCCTCCTCCACCTTGACCACGGTGCCCTCGGGCTTGGTCTCGGGCGCGGCGGGCTTCGGCGCCTCCTTCGGCGCGCCATGGGTCGAGCCGGTGATGATTTCCGGCTCCTCGCGGCCGGGGAAATTCAGGTTCTCCTGCGCCCAGGATTTCTTGGTCTGGTTCGGCTTGTAGTCGAAGACATAGCCGCCGTTGATCGCGAGGCCTGCCACCTTCAGCGTGGCGAGGCCTGCAACGGCGACGAGGACGACCGGAATGACGCGGATGTTACGAAAGGACTTCATACCCAGGCTTCATGCGGCAAGGCCGTTGGATCGTCGGCGCTCGGAGAAGGCTTCGGCGGCGGCCGCGACCGCCTTCGCGGTCGACGCCTTGGCCGCCGCGGGCGCGGCGACCGTCTCCGGATTGGTGACGGGACGCGCTGCGATCGCGATCTTGGACAGGCGCCGCACCACGTTGTCGGCCTCGCCGAGCTGCTTGTAGAGCTGGTCCGACATCTGCGTCGCGGCGGCGAGCTGGCTGCCGAGGTTCTCGTTGACGTCGCGCACGGCGAGCTTCAGCCCGCCGATCGCGCGCTCGGCGATCTCGGTCGCGGTGATCAGCTCGCCGATGACAGCCTTCAGCGAATGCTCGTCCGCCTTCAGCCGCGTCAGGCGCTTGTTGAGCATGACGCAGTAGACGATCGTCAGCATCAGCAGGATAGCCACCAGCGTCTCGATCGCCATTCCCAGGGAGTGGTTCATGGGGCCTCCATCATCTTGTTCTGCTCGTCAACCTTCTCGAACATCGCAAGTGTCGTACTTGGCTTGCGCAAGGGTTTCGTCACACGGATCGCGACCCGGTCGCCGACCCGGCCCATCCGCCCCTCGGTCAGCGTGACGTCGCCGCAGCGCACGGTGACGTTGGCGTCGGCGCGCATGTCCAGCGGCAGCGTGTCGCCGACCTTGAGCCGCATGAGTTGCTTGAGCGGAATGTCGGCCTCGTAGAGCACGGCGTCGACCGCGATCTCGGCCTGCACGATCTCGGTGGCGAAATGGCCCTCCCAGACCGGGTCGCGGCCGAACTTTTCGCCCATGAACATCTGGAGCAGGACGCCCCGGATCGGCTCGATGGTCGCGTAGGGCAGCAGCAGCTCGACGTTGCCGCCGCGGTCTTCCATGTCGATGCGCAGGCGCACCAGGATCGCGGCGTTGGCGGGACGGCTGATCGCGGCGAAACGCGGATTGGTCTCGAGCCGGTCGATCGTGAAGGTCACCGGCGACAGCGGCCGGAACGCCTGCTCGGCGTCGGCCAGCACCACCTCGACCAGCCGCTTGACCAGCTCGGTCTCGATCGTGGTGTAGGGCCGGCCCTCGATGCGCAGCTGGCTGGTGCCGCGGCGGCCGCCGAGCAGCACGTCGATCATCGAATAGATCAGGTTGGAATCGACCGTCGCCATGCCGAAGTTCTCCCACTCCTCGGCCTTGAACACGGTGAGGACGGCGGGCAGCGGGATCGAGTTCATGTAGTCGCCGAAGCGCACCGAGGTGATGCGGTCGAGCGAGACTTCGACGTTGTCGGAGGTGAAATTGCGCAAGGACGTCGTCATCAACCGCACCAGGCGGTCGAAGACGATTTCGAGCATCGGCAGGCGCTCGTAGGAGACCATCGCCGAATCGATGATCGCGCGAATGCCGGAATGGTCGTCGAGGGTGACGTCGCCGACGGTGAAGCCGAGGAGATTGTCGATCTCCTCCTGCGACAGCACCCGTTCGCCGGAGTTCTTGCCGCTGCCGAGATCGCGGCTGCCGTCCTCGACCATGGCCGCCCATTGCAGGGCCATGGTCTCGGATAATTCGTTCTCTGCGGCAGCCTTTGCCGCCTCTGCGGGATCCTCGCTATCGAGCGAGGCCTCCCACTGGGCGGCAATTGCATCCTGGTCGACTTGGTCGTTGCCCGCCATGATCCCTAGTCCGTCATGCTCACTGGACCACGACTTCCTTGAACAGCACCGCGCTGACCTGAACCGGGGCGACCGCCGCGTTGACGCGCTTGGTCAGCTCCTCCTTGAGGCGGAAGATGCCGGCCGAACCGTTGAGGTCGGACGGGCGCAGCTCGCGCACATAAGTCTGGAAGATGTCGGTGACACGCGGCATCGTCGGCTTGATCGCCTCGATCTGCTTCTCTTCCTTCAGCTCCAGCACGATCTTCAGCCGCAGATATTGCACGCGCTCGCCCGGCGCGCCGGCAAGGTTGACCATCATGTCGGGGACGTCGACGAAGGCCGGCGGCTTCGGCGGCGGCGCGGCCTCGGCATGATGCTCGTCGCCGCCATGACGGAAGAAGAAGAACCAGGTCGCGGCGCCGCCGCCGAGGACGGCGAGCGCGCCGACGACCATGATGATGAGCTTGAGCTTGTTCTTCGGCGGGGCGGCTTCCGCGCCATCAGCGGCTGCGCCGCCTTCCTCATTCTCTGCCATGGTCGCCGCGCCCGTTCATCTCTCAAAGGGGTCGAAAGAGCGAAGCCTCCTGGCAGACAATGACGCGATACGAATGCCCCAGCGCAATGCGCTCCTCTGATGCGCAAACGCTACGGTAATAATGGTTAACGGAATCTTTCGATTGGGCCTTCGCTAGGAAAAATCTGCCGGGCAAACATGGCTAACAGAACCTTTCTGCCGCCCGTTCGCGCCCCTCAAAAATCGGCAAGATATTGAAAGAACTCATCTTTTTTGGTTGGCACGCCTTTCGCTGAGAAACGGCCGAGACCACACGGTTTGGGAGAACCCGACGGTCTCGGTCACGGGGTCCGCCAAGGCGCTTGGGAGAGCGAAATGGCAGATCCGCTCAGGGGAGATTTCCGATGCAGAACGCGCTTCTGATCGGCTTGTCACGGCAGATGACGTTGGAGCGGCAGATGGATGTCATCGCCAACAACGTCGCCAATGCCAACACCAACGGCTTCAAGGCCGACCATTCGCTGTTCGAGGAATATCTCAACTCGAACGCGCGTGAGGACAATTTCATCGGTCGCGACCGCCGGGTCTCCTATGTCCAGGACCGCGGCACCTTCCGCGACATCGGCCAGGGGCCGATGGAGGCCACCAGCAATCCGCTCGACATCGCGATCAACGGCGGCGCCTATTTCGCGGTGCAGGCCAATGGCGGCGAGCTCTATACCCGCGACGGCAAGTTCTCGCTCAACAGCACCGGCCAGCTCGTTACCGGCGACGGCAATCTCGTGCTCGGCAATGCCGGCCCGATCACCTTCCAGCCGACCGACCACGACATCAACGTCGCGCCCGACGGTACCGTCACGGTGCTCGAGGGTACGGCGAAGACCGACTCGATCCGCGGCAAGATCCGCATGGTGTCGTTCGACGATCCGGCCAGGCTGACCAAGCTCGGCGCCAATCTCTATGCCGCCGGCTCGGCAAACCAGCAGGCCGACGCCAAGTCCACCTTGCAGCAGGGTTACATCGAGAAGTCGAACGTGAATGCGGTCGGCGAGATGACCCGCATGGTCGAGGTGATGCGCAGCTACACCGCGATCGCCAACCTGCTGCAGCAGCAGAGCGACCTCCACAAATCGGCGATCGATAAGCTCGCCGACGTTCCGGCCTGATTGAAGGAGAACTGAGATGCAGGCGCTTCACACCGCAGCGACCGGAATGGCGGCACAGGAACTCAACGTTCAGGTGATCTCCAACAACATCGCCAACCTCCGCACCACCGGCTTCAAGAAGCAGACGGCGGCATTCCAGGACCTGATCTACGAGCACGTCCGCCGCGTCGGCGCCCAATCGTCGGACCAAGGCACCATCCTGCCGGTCGGCGTCGACATCGGCGGCGGCGTCAAGACCGTCGGCACCCCGCGCAGCATGACGCAGGGCACGCTGTCGCAGACCGGCAACGACCTCGATCTCGCCGTCTCGGGCGAGGGCTTTTTCAAGATCCTGATGCCCGACGGCACCTTCCAGTACACCCGCGACGGCACCTTCCAGATGGACAATCAGGGCCGCGTCGTCACCGCGCAGGGCAACCCGGTGCAGCCCACCATCACCATCCCGAACAATGCCTCGGGCATCAGCGTGAGCGAGCAGGGTCAGGTCTCGGTGACGCTGCCGGGCTCGTCGACCTCCTCGATCGTCGGCCAGATCGGCATCACCCGCTTCATCAACAAGGCGGGCCTGCAGCCGGTCGGCAACAACCAGTTCACCGAGACGCCCTCGTCCGGCGCGCCGCAGGACGGCACCGCGAACTCCGAGGGCTACGGCAAGATCACGCAAGGCAGCCTCGAGCAGGCCAATGTCGACGTCGTCTCGGAGATGAGCGACCTGATCGCCGCCCAGCGCGCTTACGAGATGAACGCCAAGGTGATCAGCGCCGCCGACCAGATGATGCAATCGACGACGGCGCTGTTCCGCTGAGGTGATGACGATGATCCGCGCCACCCTCGCCACGATCTCAACCCTTCTCGCGCTGGCCTTGCCGGCAGCGGCCGCCGACGATTTCATCGCCGCGCCGACGCTGCGCGCAAGCGTCACGGTGACCTCGGACGTGGTGCGGGTCGGCGATCTCATCGACAACGCCGGATCCGCCGCGCTGATCCCGGTCTACCGCTCGCCCGATCTCGGCACCACCGGCACGCTGACGGTCGGCCAGGTGCTGTCGGTGCTGCGCGCTAAGCAGGTGATCGGCGTCATGACCGGCGACATCAAGGAGGTCCAGGTCACCCGCCTCGCCCGCACCCTCGCGAGCAAGGATATCGAAAATGCGGTCGCCGCGGCGCTCGAGCGCCGCTTCGGCCTCGGAGACGCCGCCAACATCACCATCACGTTCGACCGCAGCGTCGCCGAGATGCGGCTGGACGCCTCCAACAGCGGCGCGCTGCAGCCGGTCGCAACCCGCTTTGACGCCCGCAGCGGCCGTTTCGACATCGTCTTCGAGATCGCCAACGACGGCAATGCCGCGCCGACCAAGCTGCGCTTCGCCGGCACCGCGGTCGAGACGGTGGAGGTGGCCGTGCTGACCCGCGACATCGATCGCGCCGAGCTTCTGAAATCCTCCGACCTGTCGTTGGAGCGCCGGCCGAAGGCCGAGGTCGCCGGCGAGCCCGCCTCGCGCGACCGCAGCATCGGCATGCAGCTGCGCCGAGGAATGCGCGCGGGTACGCCGATCCGCGCCGCCGACCTCGTCAGACCCGACTTCGTGGTGCGCGATCAGGCCGTCACCATCATCTACCAGGTGCCCGGCCTCTATCTCACCACGCGCGGCAAGGCGATCGAGAGCGGCGCCGAGGGCGACACCGTCAGCGTGCTCAATCTGCAGTCCAAGCGCACGCTGACCGGCGTCGTCACCGGCCGCGGCCAGGTGACCGTCCAGGGCGCCAGCCAGTCCGCGCCGATGGCGCCGGCGGTCGAGCAGACCTCGTCGGTCAAGCGCGACAACGTGCCGGCGGCCGCTGCCCTGGCGCAGAGCCTGATCCAGACGCCCACCGCCGAGATCGCCCAAGCCCAGATTCCGCAAGTTCGCCTCTCGCAAGCTCCAGCCAAGTCAGAGTAGATTCATGTCCACGTTCAGTTCGGCCTCCCGCCTTCGTCGCATCGCGATCTCTGCCCTGCTGCTGGCGACTTGCACCTTGGCGAGCGGCTGCTCCTCGATCGACCGCCTGTCGCAGATCGGCGAGCAGCCGAAGCTGTCGGCCATCGACAATCCGACGACGCAGCCCGGCTACAAGCCGGTGCAGATGCCGATGCCCAAGCCCGAGGTCGCCTCCTACAATCCGAACTCGCTGTGGCGCAACGGCAGCCGCGCCTTCTTCAAGGATCAGCGCGCCCGCCAGGTCGGCGATCTCCTGACCGTGACCGTGAACATCACCGACAAGGCCAACATCGAGAACGACACCTCGCGCAGCCGCACCAACAAGGAAGATTCGGGGATTACCAACTTCATCGGCGCCAGCACCATCACCCAGGCCAACAAGATCCTGCCGGGCCGGGTCCTGACCGCCGACTCGACCTCGTCGAGCGAGGGCAAGGGCAGCGTCGACCGCAAGGAAGCCCTGCAGACCAACGTCGCCGCGGTGGTCACCCAGGTGCTGCCGAACGGCAACCTGGTGGTCGAAGGCAAGCAGGAGATCCGCGTCAATTTCGAAATTCGCGAGCTGATTGTCGCCGGCATCGTCCGCCCCGAGGACATCCAGAGCGACAACACCATCGACTCCACCAAGATCGCCCAGGCCCGCATCGCCTATGGCGGCCGCGGCCAGATCACCGACGTGCAGCAGCCGCGCTACGGCCAGCAGGTCATGGACGTGCTCCTGCCCTTCTAACCTTCTCCCGAGCTCCCACATCGTGCTCGCGAAACCTAGGCGCGAACGACGATGTACAACGCGGCCCTCGCTAGCTCCCCTGGCGAGGGCCGCATGTATTTCGGCCATCGACAGACAGCATCGCCGACCTAAACACAGCTATTGCGAGTGTCTCTTCCTGGAAGCCAAAAAGGTCAACATGCACTCGTATTATCACCAGAATTTCCAGAACGGCCGCCGGGCCGAAGCGGTCGCGGCGAGCACCGTATAGGTTTCCTCGGTCTCCCATACGTAGTTTTGATCGTATCGGAAGCCGGTGATGTGCTCGGTGAGTTTCACCGGAATGTCGAAAAAATCCTGGTCCAAGGCGCTCAATTCTTCCTGGTCGCGACGCAGCTTGTCGAAGAGCGGCGGCAGATCCCCGCTGGATTTGAGGTTAGTGGTGTCGACGTCGCCGCTGTGCTGAAGCGACCAGCATTGTCGTCCATCACGCCAGACCTGCGCGTGCGAGAACATCACGTGTTCTTCGACGGAGAGGACGACGATCTCCGCGCTCGCGGATAGCTTCACCAGAATGGCCGGTGAAAACCGCCGTTCGTCGCAGGTGTTCGACCAGATCAGAGCATATCCAGAGGGTAGCGTCGCAGTTACAAAAGCCCCACGCTCAACCAAAGGGGTCGAGCGGCGCTCTTCCGTGGTTGCAAGCTCGACAGAGTCGAGGACTTCGGCGATCTCCCGTCCCCGAACGAAGAGCAGGCAGATTGATACGCCCATGCGTATGCTCCTCTCGGTGGAACACCCACTCTCTGTCTGTCCCGAAGCCCGCAACGACGAATTGGTGATCCGGCCCCCTCACGTAAACTCCGCCTCCACGACGCCGAGCCCGTCCAGTTCCATCCGCACCTTGTCGCCGGCCTTCAGCCACAGCGTCTTCACCAGACTGCCGGTGAGCACGAGCTGCCCGGCGTGCAGCCCCTTGCCTTCGGCGGCGAGATGGTTGGCGAGCCAGGCGAGCGCGTTGTGGGGATGGCCGAGCACGTCGGCGCCGGTGCCGTGGCTGACCTCCTCGCCGTTGACGATGGCGCGGCCCTTGACCGCCTTCAGGTCCGGCACCGACGAGCGCGGGACCGAGGGACCCAGCACGCAGCCGGCGGCGAAGAAATCGTCGGCGATCAAGGTCGGCGCGCCCATCGTCTCCCATTTCACGTAGCGGTCGTCGACGATCTCGATCGCGGGATGGTAGGATTCGACCGCCTCGCCGACCCATTCGGCCGTGAACGGCGCTTCGCCGGCGGCAAGGTCCCGCTTCAGCCGCACCGCGATCTCGCATTCGACGCCGACGCGGACATAATTCGAGGCGGCGAGCTTGGCGCCGCTGTCATGGACGCCCTTCTGGAACACGCCGCCGCCGCAAGGGTGCGGGATGCCGATATAGTCCTGCATCACCTGGCTGGTGCAGCCGATCTTGTAGCCGACGAGCGGGCCGACATGCGGCAACAGCAGATCGTGCAGGGTGCGCTGGACCTGATAGCCCTCGGCTTCGTCCGCAGGAGGACGCTCCAGCGCGGCAAGCGGGGCATGGTTGCGGCGCGCCAGCGCGATCGCCTTTGCGGCTTCGAGAGTCTTGTTCATCGGCGCCGCCTCCCACGCTAAGCAGTCCAAGGCGGCACTTCAGCATCCCAGCTCCGGCCTGACAAGCGCAGGTGGCGTCCCTCAGCTCTTGACGAGGCCGAGCCGGATCAGGCTCTCGGCGGTCGCAAGGATCGCCTCCTCGTTGGAGCGCGCCTGCCAGCCGAGCAGCGTCCGGGCCTTGGCGCTGGTGGAATGCCTGACCTTTCCGAGCATCGGCACGACCGCACGCAGCAGCGGAATCCGGCTCGCGGCCAGCCGCACCAGCCAGTCCGGAGCCTGGAGCCGCGGAACCCGGCGCGCCCGCGGCCCGAGTTCCCGCCGCAGCACGCGGGCGATGTCGAGGATCGACATCGTCTCGCCGGAGACCGCGATGAAGCGCTCGCCTTTCGCCTCCGGCGCAGTCATCGCCCGCAGGTGCAGCTCGGCGACGTCACGGACGTCGACCACGCCGAAATAGACGCGCGGCACGGCCGGCATGGCACCGTCGAGCAGCGACCTGACGATCTCGATCGAGCCGGAAAAGTCCGGCCCCAGCACGGGCCCGAAAATGCCGGCGGGGTTGATCACCGACAGCTCCAGCCCATCCCCCTCGCGCGCGACGAAATCCCAGGCCGCGCGCTCGGCCAGCGTCTTGGACTTGACGTAGGGTTGGCCGTCGACACCGGCGAGATTGGTCCATTCGGTCTCGTCGAACGGCTTGTCACGCGGCGGATGGCCGTAACCGATCGCGCCCAGCGACGAGGTGATGACGACCCTCCTGACGCCGGCCGCGCGCGCGGCCCGAAGCACCCGGAGCGTTCCATCGCGGGCCGGGATGATCATCTCGTTCTCGTCCGTTGGGACCGCTCTCAACAGTGGGGACGCCACGTGGAGAACGTAATCGCAGCCCGCGACCGCCGCCTGCCAACCGTCGTCCCGGGTCAGATCGGCGTTGAAGAAGGCCACGCTCTCGGGCGCTGCCGCCCCGCCCTCGCACAGCATGGCGAGCACATCGGCCTGACGCTCCGGCCGGCGCACGGTCGTCCGCACGGCGTGGCCGGCGGCCAGAAGCTGCAGGACAACATGGATGCCGACGAAGCCCGACCCGCCGGTGACCAGAACAGTGCTCATGACCAGCTTCCCCTCGTGGCACGGGCCGGCAAATTGGTTCGGTGGCCCTGCTCAAGCACGCATCTGGTCACTATGTCCTGGTGGACAAGTAGAATGGATGTCGAGACCGGTATGGAAAACCTGACCAGCGTTTGCGACGGCGACTCCACGCAGCCGCGCGAGCTCGAGCAGGACGGCCTCGTGTCGCGCACTGCCTTCGCGGAGAAGCCGATGAGGGTCGAGTACGAGCTGACCGAGGCAGCCTACGGCCTGTTGCCGGCGTTTAAGGAAATATTGAGCTGGTCCAGGCTTTATACACGTCTTGAGACGTCGCAACAGGCCTGATTGCAGCGATGCTTGATGCAGCTGGATCAGCGTCTCAACTTCAGAGTCGATCTCGTTGATGCGACTCGCAAAACCTCCCGCACCTGAAGTGAAGGCTGTTTCTCATCCGAACTCACGTGAGCTCGGAGCAATCCAGTCTAGCCCGTTGATCGCGATTCACTTTTCGCGATCGCACCGTCGCCATGGTCGGCGCGACGGCGAGCCGCGGGCAATATGCCGAGCACGGCGCGAAACGGCGCCCTGCGTCCAAAAACAAAGAGCCGCATCTCTGCGGCTCGGACCTTTATTCGTCGCGATAAACCTTCTCGCGTTTCTCGTGGCGCTCCTGCGCTTCCACCGAGAGCGTCGCGATGGGCCGGGCCTCGAGCCGCTTCAACGAGATCGGCTCGCCGGTTTCCTCGCAATAGCCGTAGGTGTTGTCCTCGATCCGCTGGAGCGCGGCGTCGATCTTGGCGATCAATTTGCGCTGGCGGTCGCGGGCGCGGAGCTCGATGGCACGGTCGGTTTCGGACGAGGCCCGATCGGCGAGATCGGGGTGGTTGACGTTCTCCTCCTGCAGGGCCTGCAGGGTGAGCTTGGACTCTTTGAGGATCTCATCCTTCCAGGCGAGGAGCTTCATACGGAAGTACTCCTTCTGCCGGTCGTTCATGAAAGGCTCTTTGTCGGTCGGTCGGTAGTTTTTCAACTTTTCCAAGGGAGGCCTATCTTCTTAAGTAACGACTCGTGGACGGACCGAGGTCCGTTGAGCCGGGCCTTATATAGCGGCCTCCCGTGACAGACAATATTTCCCTCGCGGCCCGGTCCTCGCCCCCAAGCCCTTGCACAGGAAGGTTTATCCTTAAGGGCTCGGAGGCGACCGGCGGGCCTTAATAGCCGACCGTGAAGCGCTGCTTCAGGTGGGCTGGCCGTTCGATCTCGTCGGCAAGCGCAATGGCATAGTCGGCAAAGGTGATCCAGCTCTTGCCGTTCGCATCTGCGAGAAGCTGATCGGTCCCGAGCCGGAACTTAGCCGTCCGTTCCCCCTCCACGAACAGCGCCGAGGGCGAGATGAAGGTCCAGTTCAGGTCCTTTTCCTGCCGCAGCAGGTCGAGGAAGGCCGATCCTGCCTCCGCTTCAGCCTTGTATTGGGCTGGAAAATTGGGAGTCGTGACCAGCTTCACGCCCGGGGCAACCTCGAGGCTGCCGGCGCCGCCCACCACGAGGTAACGCCCGACCTTGGAGTCCTTCGCCGCACCGATCAGCTTGAGCGGATCACTGGCCAGGAAGTGCACGGAACTCACGGCGACGTCGTGACCGGCCCACAGCTTGGCAAGGCCTGCCTGGTCGAGCACATCTCCCTTGGTCGGCGTGACGTTCGGCAGGGCTGCGATCTTCTCGGGGTTCCGGGCGATGGCCGTGATGGCGTGGCCGCGGCGGGACAGTTCCTTGGTGATCTCCGAACCCGCGCGGCCCGAGGCGCCAGCGACTGCGATTTTCATGGAAGGCTCCTTTGCTTCTGTGGTAACTAGCGGAGACTAGATATCGCAAAGAATGCTGGTGTTAAGAGAGCACTTTGTGCTTACCTGATTACGCGGAGGTAACTGATCGCATAGAACCGACATGCGGACCCAAGCAACGGTATGGATTTCCGAGGACCGACGATGAAGCCCGACGTCTACGCAGCGAACTGCCCCACCCGCCAAATCCTCGACCGCGTCGGCGACAAATGGGCGGTGCTGATCCTCTTGCTCCTGCGCGAGGAGCCGATGCGTTTCAATCAGTTGCGCCGCACGATTGAAGGCATCTCGCAGAAGATGCTGAGCCAGGTTCTCAAGTCGCTCGAACGCGACGGCCTGATCAGGCGCCGTGCCATAGCGACCGTGCCGGTGACGGTGGAATATTCGATCACCCAGCTCGGCCTGACGCTGGCGGCGGCGGTGGACCCCTTACGCGATTGGGCCGAGCAGAATCTGAAAGACGTGCTCGCCGCCCAGCGCCGCTACGATGCGCAGTTGAAGGAAGAGGCGGCGTAAGCGCGCGGGAAGCGGAGCGCGGTTTCCCCCAAACTTTGCTGTCATGCCCCGGCTTGACCTGGTCAAGCCGGGGCATCCAGTACGCCGCGGCCTATCGGTTCAATCACAACTTTCTCTGGAATACTGGGTCGCCCGGTCAAGCCGGGCGACGACACCCTGGGCGACTATCCCTGCCCGGCCTTCGCCAGCTCGACCTCGACGCGCAGCTCGATCTCGGAGAGCACGGCATCAAGACCGGCATCGCCGGAGGACGATTTCAGGTTCGCCGCGGCATCGCGCAGCCGCATCACGGTCGAGGCGTCGAGATTGCCCGACAGCAGCCCCATCTTGAGATCGTCGAGCACGTCGAGCGCAGTCCTGCCGCGGGCGACCGAGCGTTTGCGACGCTCGACCGGATCCTCCTCGACACCCTGCAACGCCAGCAGCGCATCGATGTTGGCAGCGGCCTTCGGTGCGGCAGCGTTCCGCGTCCCCTGCGCCGATGAGGTGTCGGGCAGCACGAAGGTGCCGGAGCCCGTCCGCTTGGCCTGGCTGGCCGGCGCTCCAAGCGTGGTGCCGTTCGGTCCGTAGATGCGCATCGGAAAGAATCCGGGTGATCGATGCCTCACCTTCGCCGTCTTATGGTTAACGGTGCGTAAACGGCCCGGCAAAATCTGCCGACAGGCGGCAGTTTCGCTCCTCAGGGCGAACGAGTGCTGACACCGGTCGAAACAGATTTATTCAACCTATTCAGCCACCTACGCTCGCTATCAGGCGTTGGCACAGCGCTCGCAAGGAAAGCGCCGGACCAGCTCGTCATGAGAGTGTCGTGCAAGTCCTTTCCGATTTGAGGGGCCTTTTTTGAGGGCCTTGGGGAGCAGAGATGCCAGGCGTTCGTTGGGTGAGGATTGTTGGGTTGGCCTGCGCCGCGCTGTCGGCGCTGGCGCTGTCGGTCACCTCGGCGGCGGCGACCTCGCGCATCAAGGACCTCGCCAATATCGAGGGCGTGCGGCAGAACCAGCTCATCGGCTACGGCCTCGTCGTCGGCCTCAACGGCACCGGCGACACGCTCAACAACATCCCCTTCACCAAGCAGTCGCTGCAGGCAATGCTGGAGCGCATGGGCGTCAACATCCGCGGCGCCACCATCCGCACCGGCAACGTCGCTGCCGTGATGGTCACGGGCAACCTGCCGGCCTTCGCCACCCAGGGCACGCGCATGGACGTCACCGTCTCCGCGCTCGGCGATGCCAAGAATCTCCAGGGCGGCACCCTGCTGGTCACTCCCCTGCTCGGCGCCGACGGCAATGTCTATGCGGTGGCCCAGGGCTCGCTCGCGATCTCCGGTTTCCAGGCCGAGGGCGAGGCCGCCAAGATCGTGCGCGGCGTCCCGACCGTGGGACGCATCGCCAACGGCGCCATCATCGAGCGCGAGATCGAGTTCGCACTCAACCGGCTGCCGAACGTCCGCCTGGCGCTGCGCAACCCCGACTTCACCACCGCCAAGCGGATCGCGGCCGCAATCAACGACTATCTGGGCGTCAAGACCGCCGAGCCGATCGATCCTTCGACGGTGCAGCTGTCGATCCCGCCCGAGTTCAAGGGCAACGTCGTCGCCTTCCTCACCGAGATCGAGCAGCTCCAGGTCGACCCCGATCTCGCCGCCAAGATCGTCATCGACGAACGCAGCGGCATCATCGTGATGGGCCGCGACGTCCGCGTCGCCACCGTCGCGGTGGCGCAAGGCAACCTGACGGTCACGATCTCCGAGAGCCCGCAGGTGAGCCAGCCCAATCCGCTGTCGCGCGGCCGCACCGTGGTCGCGCCCCGCAGCAGTGTCACCGTCACCGAGGACGGCAAGAAGCTGGCGCTCGTCAAGGACGGCGTCTCGCTCCAGCAGCTCGTCGACGGCCTCAACGGCCTCGGCATCGGCCCGCGCGACATGATCAGCATCCTCCAGGCGATCAAGGCCGCGGGCGCCATCGAAGCCGATATCGAGGTGATGTGATGCAGACCAGTGCGATCAACACCCCTCGCCTCGCCACCAATTCGGCCTTCTCGGTCGAGAGCCGCAACGGCCGGCCGGACTTCGAGCTCGCCGCCGCACTCCAAAAGGTCTCGCCGCAGCAACAGGCCAAGGCGCAGAAGACCGCCACCGACTTCGAGGCGATGTTCCTCAACAGCATGTTCGCGCAGATGACCTCGGGCCTGAAGGGCGAAGGTCCGTTCGGCGACACGCCCGGCACCGGCGTGTGGCGCTCGATGCTGACCGAGCAATATTCCAAGAACTTCGCCAAGGCCGGCGGCGTCGGCGTCGCCAGCGATGTCTACCGTACCCTCATCCTGCAGCAGGCGAAAACGATCCGGACGGCATAAGGTCAAACGAGATGAACCATTTCAACGCCTCACGTCAGCCGATGCAGACCCAGCGTCCGAACAGCGCCCCCGTCAGCGGCGAGGCGCGCAAGCTCGCCGAAGAGCTGATGGATGCGATGAACGCCCTGCTCGCGCTGATCGAGCGCGAGACCGAACTCGTCCGCGCCGGCAAGGTCCGCGAGGCGATGTCGTTCGAAGGCAAGAAGCAGGAGCTGTCGCGCAACTACGTCGCCGCCGTCAGCCAGTTGAAGGCCAACCAGCCGCAACTCGCGAAGTCCGCGCCGGAGCTGCTCTCGACGCTGCATCGCCACCACGATGCGTTCCGCGCGATGCTCCAGGTCAATCTCACCGTGCTCGCCACCGCGCACGCGGTGTCCGAGAGCGTCGTGCGCGGCGTCAACGCCGAGATCCAGAAGCGCAACGTGCCGAACACCTATACGGCCGCGGGGCGCCGCGCAGCGCCGGGTCCGCGCCATATCACCCCGCTGGCGGTCAGCCGCTCGCTCTGAGCGGGCACGAGAACAACCGACAATTTTACGAAAAACCGCGCAGCCACGGCGTCGCGCGGTTAGGCACGTTTCCTTACCGGGTCTTCAGTCCTGGTGTTCCATGCTTGCGCGATTAGAGGGGTTGGGATTTGACTCACGTAAGGCAACCAGGAGGCTGCCATGAGTACAGATTTCAGCATCAGGCCGGTGGGGATCCCGGCCCCCATTCAGATCGTGACGACGTCCAACGCGGCGGCGAACGAGGCCGTGCAAACCGATCTTCCGGTGAGCCAGACGGTCGCCGCAGCCGATACCGGCGCGCCGGTGCGCAATGATGTGCCGAACCACGAGAACATCTCGCGCCAGGTCGTGTTCGACCAGGCGGCCGCGTCCTTCGTCTTTCAGGTCGTCAATGACAGGACCGACACGGTGGTGAACCAGTTCCCGGACGAGGCGATGCTGCGCCGGCGTGCCTATTTCCATGCATTGGACATGAAGTCCGAGCCCTCGCGTCCGCTCAGCACCGACGTCAGCGCCTGACGATCACGAGATCGATGCCGTAGTTTCTGCTCTGTGTCTGGCCGTCGCCGGTCAGCGCGGAGTTCGCATGCCGAGGCAAGACCACCAGCCGTGATCAGATCCTGGCGACATTGAGAGTTTTCGCCGATGTGCTCGTGATGGCCACCATCACGAATCCGGTCACGGCCGTCCGGACAGGCCTGCCGCGATATTGCGGTTGATCTCGATCAGCGGACGGAAATGATCGAACTGCGGGCTCATCTGCAGCGCGGCGGTCTGGCTCAGCACGAACACGCTGATGTTGGCGATCTTCTGCCGGACGTCGATCGGCTGCGGATTGCTGTCACGCATCGCCTCGCTCAGGAAGATGGTCCAGAGCTTGCGGTTGAACATCAGGGCCTGCATGGTCTGCTCGCTGAGCGGATCGGCGTTGTTCACCGCGTCCTGGAGCTTGTTGGCGGCCTTGAGCAGAGTCTGCGCCTCGATGTCGCGAGGAGATGCGGTGGTGGTTGCAACACGCGCATAAGCCGAGGCAGCGGAATTCGACATCAATCACACCCTGGAGGTTACCTAGCGCGTTGTACGCGCTTAAGGATTTCTTTCCCAACCCTAGGCAGCACCGCTTAAGATTTGCTTACGTACCGTGCTTGGAAGCCCTCCGCAGAATTACGGGGCGCGGAGTCCTTCGTCAGCGCAACGCTAGATGCACGCATGCACGATGTAAACTTGCTCGTCGTGACGCGCATCGATCTCAGCTAATCTTGTCTTAGCGATCTCCCTCAAAAGAGCGGCGGAGCGTCAGCCCCGCCGCGAAATCTCCAATAGCGAAGTTGCGCTGCGCAATTAGCGGAGCAGCTGCAGCACGCTCTGTTGCGACTGGTTGGCCAGCGACAGCGCGGAGACCGCGATCGACTGGCGCGTCGACAGCGCCTGGCTGTTGGCCGCTTCCTCGTTGGTGTCGGCGAGCGTCAGGTTGGACGAGCCGGTCTGCAGCACGTTGATCAGGTTCTTGGAGAAGTCCTGACGCACCTGCACGATCGACAGGTTCGAACCGAGGCTGGAGCCTTCCGAGCGCAGCGTGCTCGAGGCGGCGTTCAGGCTCGCCAGCACCCTGTTGGTGGCGCCGTTGTCGATGAAGTCGACGCCGTTGACGAGATTGCTGAGGCCGAGGCCGGCCGCGTTGAACACCACGCCGTTGATGCTGAGCGTCGAGCTGCCGGTCTCGTTGAAGACGAGCTTGAGCGTGTCGCCGTTGAGCAGGTTGACGCCGTTGAAGGAGGAGTCCTGCGACGTCGTGTCGATCTGGGCCAGGATGTTGTTGAACTGGTTGACCAGGTTGGAGCGCGCGGTCTGCGCGACGGGATCCTGCACCGGCGGCTGCGCCGTGGTGAAGGACAGGACACCGGTGATGGTGCCGCCGACGACGCCGCCCGCGGTGCTCGAACCGAGCGTCGAGGAGGCGTATTCATTGACGGTGGTCACCGTGAGCACGCCGTTGGCGTCGATCGTCGCGGTCAGGTGGTTGGCCTGAAGCTGGGCATTGAGCTGATCCAGCGTCTTGACCGTGCCGTTGGTGCCGTCGCCGAAGGTGACGTTGACGGGCGTGCCGCCGTTGAAGGAGGTGAAGGTCAGGGTCTTGCCGCTGATGCCGCCGACGCCGGAGGTGCGGGCCGCGGTGAACGCGGTCGCCGTTCCCGTGTTGCCGCTGAGACCGAACGCGCTGAGAGCGTTGCCGGTGCCGGTGATGGAGAGATCGGCATTGACGCCGGTGGAGAGCGCAAGCTGACCGCTGCTGTTGACCGAGGACGGGATCTGGCCTGCCGTGGTCGACAGCGTCGCAGCGCCGCTGAGAATGCTGGCGGTCTTGACACCGGTGGCGAGGTCGATCGCGTTGAGCAGGTCGGTCAGCGTCGCGCTCTGAATATAGACCGTCGAGTTGCCGTTGCCGTCGGTCACGATGTTGCCGCTGACGCCGCCCGACGTGACGCTCGCCGCCGATTGCGGGGTCTGGGCGTTCTTGAAGGTGATGGTGTGTCCGTCGATGTTCAGCGTCGAGCCGTCCTGGACCAGGGTGCCGAGCGAACCCGCGGTGGTCGAGCGGTTCGCGGTCACGTTGGCGTTGCCCGCGCCGGTCGCCGACGTCAGGCCGAGCGCCTTGAGGAAGTCTGCCTTTCCGGTCACGCTGAGATCGGCGCCGGTCGAGCTCTTCAGCGTCACTGCGCCGCCGCCCGATATGGACGATGCGACCTGAAGCGTGCCCACAGGGCCGGCCGAGCCGCTGACCGCGAATGTGGCCGCGCCCGCGGTGATGGTCGCGGTCTTGACGCCGCTGGCGAGATCGATCGCCGTGAGGACGTCGTTGACGGTCGCCCTGGGCGCAGCCGCCGTTCCCTCATACACGATCGAATTGCCGTTGCCGTCGGTGGCGATGTGCCCGCTGGCATCGAGGCCCCAGCCGGTCGGCTGCGTGGTCGGAGGGACGCCGGTGCGGAAGGTGATGGTCTTGCCGTTCACCGTGATGGTGTCGCCATCGGCGGGCGGCGTGCCGAAGGTGGTCGATGCCGTGGTGCCGAGCAACGTCGCGGTGCCGGACAGCGCGGTGGTGCCGTCGGCGGCGAGCGCGGCCGTGCCGGTAAAGGTGCCGGCCGTCGAGCCCAGCGAGGCACCGAGCGCGGCGGTTCCCGTGACCGGGGTCACGCCGCCGGCCGCGCCGGTATAGAGCACGTTGCTCTTGGCGGTCGCGCTCGCATAGGAGGTCGTGCCGCGCAGGTCGGCGGGCGTCGCGCCGGGAATCGTGGTGGAGACGTTCGACTTGGTGGAATAGCCGACCGTGGTCTGCAGCGCCTGGTTGGCGATCGATTTGGCGCTGTCGATCAGCTTCTGCAGCGAGGTGATGCCGGTGTTGGCCGCCTGCAGCACCTGGACACCGTTGTTGATGCCGTCGAGCAGGTTGCTGATGTCACTCGCCCGGTTGTCCAGCCCCTGCGCCGTGAAGAAGTTGGTGGGATTGTCGAGCGCCGTGTTGACCTTCTTGCCGGTCGACAGCCGCTCCTGCGTCGTGGCCAGCAAGTCGGCCGTCGACTGCAGCGACAACAGGTTCTGGCGAACGGACGCCGAGAGAACGATGTTGGACATTGGCGAGTCTTCCTCTTGAACCGGATACGAATCGGCCGCGCGGACTGGAAAGCCGGCCTTTTGTCCAGTTTTAGGAGGTGTCCTTTAAAGTATGGTTAACGCCGGTTTAAGGGATAGGGTTAATGGCGGGTGAACGCCCCTGCCCGCCCCCGGACGCAAAAAAGAGCGGCGAGGCAAGAAGCCCCGCCGCCCGATTTTATTCAGTATTTTCAGCTACTTGTTAACGGAGTAGCTGGAGCACGCTCTGCTGCGACGTGTTGGCCAGCGACAGCGCGGAGACCGCGATCGACTGGCGGGTCGACAGCGCCTGGCTGTTGGCCGCCTCGACGTTGGTGTCGGCCAAGGTCAGGTTGGACGAACCGGTCTGCAGCACGTTGATCAGGTTCTTGTTGAAGTCCTGCCGGATCTGCACCACCGAGAGGTTCGAGCCGAGGCTCGAGGCCTGCGAGCGCAGCGTGCTCGAGGCGGCGTTCAGGTTGGTCAGCACCCGGTTTGCTGCGGCGTTGTCGATGAAGTCGACGCCGACCGTCAGCGAGGCTAGGCCGAGACCCTTGGAGTTGTAGGTCACGCCCGTGATGTTCAGGCTCGACTTGGCGGTCTCGTCGAACACCAGCTTGAGCTGGTCGCCGTTCAAGAGGTTGACGCCGTTGAACGAGGAGTCCTGCGCGGTGGTATCGATCTGGTTGAGGATGTTGTTGAACTGAGACACCAGATTGGCACGCGCCGTCTGGGCAACGCCATCCTGGACGGGGGTGGAAGCCGTCGAGAAGGTCAAGGCCGAGGTGAGCGTGCCGCCGATCGCACCGCCGGCAGCCGTCGAGCCCAGCGTCGAGGACGCATAGTCGTTGGATGCCGTGATGGTCAGCAGGCCGTTGGCGTCGATCGTTGCCGACAGGTTGTTGGCCTGCAGCTTGGTGTTGAGCTGATCGAGCGTCTTGACCGTGCCGTTGGTGCCGTCGCCGAAGGTGACGTTGACCGCCGTGCCGCCGTTGAAGGAGGTGAAGGTCAGGGTCTTGCCGGCGATGCCGCCGATGCCGGAGGTGCGCGCCGCCGTGAAGGCGGTGGCGCTACCGGTGTTGCCGGCGAGACCGAACACGTTCAACGCGTTGCCGGTGCCGGTGATCGAGAGGTCGGCGTTGATGCCGGTCGAGATCTTGAGCTGGCCGGACGTGTTGATCGTCGAGTTCGACTGGCCGGTGGCGGTCGCGAGCGTCGCGGTGCCGTTGGCATTGACCGTCGCGGTCTGCACGCCGGTAGCGAGGTCGATCGCCTTCAAGACGTCATTGACCGTGCCGCCCTGCAGATAGACCGTCGAGTTGCCGTTGCCGTCGGTGAGGACGTTGCCGCTGGCACCATAACCGGTCGGAACGCTCGGAGCACCGGTCGAGCCCGGGATCGGCGCGTTCTTGAAGGAGATGACGTGGCCGTTGACGTTCAGCGTCGAGCCGTCGGTGATCGTCGCACCCAGCGAGGTTGAGCTCGTGGTCCGGTTGACGCTCACGGTGGCGTTGCCGCCGCCCACCGAGGTGGTCAGGCCGAGCGCCTTGAGCAGGTCGGCCCTGCCGGTGACGCTCAGATCCGCACCCGTCGAGCTCTTCAGCGTGACGGCGCCCGCACCAACGCTCGAAGCGGTCTGGTTGACGCTGGTCGCGATCGTCGCAGCACCGGAGCTGATGGACACCGTCTTGACGCCGCTGGCGAGATCGACCGCGGTCAAGAGATCGCTGACCGTCGCAGCCGGGGTGCCGGCGGTGCCGAGATAGACCGTGGTGTTGCCGTTGCCGTCGGTGACGAGGTTGCCGCTGACGCCCGAGCCGGCCGCAACCGCACTCGAGGCCGGAGCAGCGCCGCTGCGGAAGGTGATGGTCTTGCCGTTAACGGTCAGCGTGTCGCCGTCGGCGGGCTGGGCGTTGCTGGCGAGGCCCGTTGCAGTCGTGCCGTTGGTGGCGATCAGGGTGATGGCGCCGGTCAAGGCCGTGGTGCCGTCGCCGGCCGTTCCCGCCGTACCCGTGAACGAGCCGATGGTGGCACCGAGCGTCGTGGTGCCGGTCGCCGCGGTGGTGCCGCCGGCGGTGCCGTTGTAGAGCACGTTGCTGCTCGCCGTCGCGCTGGCGAAGCTCGTCGTGCCGCGCAGGTCGGCCGCCGTCGCACCGGCGATGGTGGTGGAGACGTTGGACTTGGTGGAGTAGCCGACGGTGGTCTGCAGCGCCTGGTTCGCGATCGACTTCGCGGAGTCGATCAGCTTCTGCAGCGAGGTCAGGCCGGTGTTGGCGGCCTGCAGCACCTGCACGCCGTTGGCGATGCTGTCGAGCAGGTTGTTGATGTCGCTGGCGCGGTTGTCGAGCGACTGGGCGGTGAAGAAGTTGGTGGGATTGTCCAGGGCCGAGTTGACACTCTTGCCGGTCGACAGACGGTTCTGTGTAGTGGCGAGAAGATCGGCGGTGGACTGGAGAGAGAGCAGGTTCTGGCGAACCGACGCAGAGAGAACAATACCGGACATGACTCTTACCCTTCTGGCTTACGCGTCTTCGTTCGATCGCTTCCGGATCGAGTGACGGGGCCAGCGTGCCGTGACATGGCTAACAAAGGGTGAAATGCATGAAGCCCGCATAAGCGCCGGTTCACCATAAGCGAGTCGAACGTGCGGGCACGGCTCGCAATCCATCTGAAATCATTGGCAATTCCTGACGGTTACGCTCCATTAACCATAACCGCTGGTTACTTTTTCGAGAGGCGCCTGCCCTCTCGAAGTCTCCGAGCAGTGACCAAAAAGAAAGCGGCGGGGCCGAAGCCCCGCCGCCGGATCTTGCTTGCGATGTCGCCCGCGCGTTAGCGGAGCAGCTGCAGCACGCTCTGCTGCGACTGGTTGGCCAGCGACAGCGCGGAGACCGCGATCGACTGGCGGGTCGACAGCGCCTGGCTGTTGGCCGCCTCGACGTTGGTGTCGGCCAAGGTCAGGTTGGACGAGCCGGTCTGCAGGACGTTGATCAGGTTCTTGTTGAAGTCCTGACGAACCTGCACGATCGTCAGGTTGGAGCCCAGAGCCGATGCTTCCGAACGCAGCGTGCTCGACGCCGAGTTCAGGTTGGTCAGCACCTTGTTGGTGGCAGCGTTGTCGATGAAGTCGACACCGCTGGTCAGCGCAGCAAGGCCCAGACCCTTGGAGTTGTAGGTCACGCCGGTGATGCTCAAGCTCGACTTTGCAGTCTCGTCGAACACCAGCTTGAGCTGGTCGCCGTTGAGCAGGTTGACACCGTTGAACGAGGAATCCTGGGCGGTCGAGTCAATCTGCTGGAGGATGTTGTTGTACTGATTGACCAGGTTGGCACGCGCGGTCTGGGCAACCGTATCCTGGACGGGGGTGGAAGCCGTCGAGAACGTGAGCGAGGTCGTCAGCGTGCCGCCGATCGCACCACCCGCGGCGCTCGAACCGATGGTCGAGGACGCGTAGTCGTTGGTGGTGGAGACCGTCAGCAGGCCGTTGGCGTCGATCGTCGCCGTCAGGTTGTTGGCCTGCAGCTTGGTGTTGAGCTGATCGAGCGTCTTGACCGTGCCGTTGGTGCCATCGCCGAAGGTGACGTTGACCGCCGTGCCGCCGTTGAAGGAGGTGAAGGTCAAGGTCTTGCCGGTGATGCCGCCGACGCCGGAGGTGCGGGCCGCGGTGAAGGCGGTCGCCGTCCCGGTGTTGCCGGCAAGGCCAAGCGCATTCAACGCGTTGCCGGTGCCGGTGACCGACAGGTCGGCGTTGACGCCGGTCGAGATCTTGAGCAGGCCGGAGGCGTTGATCGACGAGTTGGTCTGGCCGGAGGCCGTCGCCAGCGTCGCGGTGCCGTTGGCGTTGACCGTTGCGGTCTGCACGCCGGTGGCAAGATCGATCGCCTTCAAGACGTCGTTGAGCGTGCCGCCCTGCAGATAGACCGTCGAGTTGCCAGCGCCGTCGGTAAGGACGTTGCCGCTGGTACCATATCCGGTCGGAACGCTCGGAGCACCGGTCGAGCCCGGGATCGGCGCGTTCTTGAACGAGATGACATGACCATTGACGTTCAGCGACGAACCGTCCGTGATCGTTGCACCCAGCGAGGTCGCGCTCGTGGTGCGGTTGACGCTGACGGTGGCATTGCCGCCGCCCACCGAGGTGC
>NZ_LBJW01000084.1:0-35301 GCF_028128865.1 Bradyrhizobium sp. CCBAU 11357
GCCGCACGCCGGGCGGCGCACGGCGCGGGCCGGTGCCGGCGGCCCGGTTGGCTTCGGCGAGGCGGGCCTCGCGTTCCCTGTCCTTGACCCTGGCGCGCTCGCGATAGCGGGCGAGCGCACCTGCGGCGGCGGAGCTCGCCCTGCCCCAGATCCCGACCAACTGGCCCGCGACGCGCCCCGTGGCGCCGCCCGCCCAGACCAGCTCGAACGGCGAGAACAACTTCCAGCGCTCATCGCCCCACAAGATGCTCCGCGCGATCATCTGTCCGGCCATGGCCGAGGTGTTCATCCCCTGGCGGCCGAACCCGCTCGCCACCCACAGGCCTTTACGCAGCTGGCCGATCTGCGGCATGCCGTGCACGGTCTGGCCGGTGGCGCCGCCGAACATGTCGGTGATCTCCACATTGCCGAGCTCGGGAAAGATCGTCCGGATCCGCCGCCTGACGGCGCCGGCGAAGCGCTGCGGACGCGCCGCCCAGGTGGTCTCCGGGCTCTCCCACATCAGCCGGTCGCCGTCGACGATCCGGAAATGGTCGACACCGTCGGAATCCATCACCGATCCCTTGAAGGCGATCATCTCGTGCAGGCGCTCGCCGAGCGGCGCGGTCACGCCGGCATAGCGCCAGACCGGCAGCAGCGTCTCCGACAGGCGCTTCAACGGCGCGCCGAGATGAATGTTGCCGGCGAGCACGATGTGGCTCGCGCGCAGCCGCGCCGAGGGCGTGACGATGCGCTTGCGGATGCCGGAATGATCGATGCTGACGACCGGCGTGTCCTCGAAGATGCGGGCGCCTGCCCGCCGCGCCAGCGCCGCAAGGCCGTGCACATATTTCCGGCCGTCGACCTGGAACGCTTTCGGATAATACACGCCGTGGAAGTAATGGTCGGTCTTGAGCGCACCGCGCACGCGATCGACCTGCCAGCCCTCGACCTCGGTGTCGAAATCCTCGTTCAACATCTGCAACCGGCTGATCAGCCGGTCGCCGGCATCGACGTTGGAGACCTCCAGCACGCCGTCGCTGACGCCGATCCCCGGCATGTTCTCTTCGCTGGCGTTGGCCCGGACGAACTCGGCGCCCTGCTTCGACAGCGTCCACAATTCGCGGGCGTCCTCGAAGCCGATGCGCTCGATCAGGTCCGCGAGCGGCAGCGCGAAGCCCGGCATCACGGTGCCGTGCTGGTTGCCGGAGGCATTCCAGCCGATATGCCGGCCCTCGAGCACCGCGACGCTGGCCCCGAGCCGGGCCGCTTCCAGCGCGATGGAAAGCCCGGCAAGCCCCGCCCCGATCACGCAAATGTCGGCATCGAGATCGAACGACAGCCGCACGCGGTCGCGAAAGCCGGCTTCTTCCTGGGACACGCTTGTGAAAGTCTCGCTCATAGCGTTTCTTAGAGCATGATCCGGAAAAGTGTGCAGCGGTTTTCCGGTAAGATCATGCTCAAAATAACAACCTGAAGCGCGGTGATGATTCGTTCTAATCTCAGCGCGCTTCATACCAACCGGGCGCCTGTCACCTTGTCCTCAACCGGCGCCTGTAGATTATCCTGGACATGGAGCGATTCGAGAATGCCATGCGCCGTTTGATGCTGCTGCGTCACGCCAAGACCGAGACCGACGCACCGAGCGGCCGTGACCAGGACCGCCGGCTCGACGACCGCGGCCACAAGGATGCCGCGCAGATGGGCGACTGGATCGCCGCCCATCCGCCCTTCCCCGATACCGTATTGGTGTCCCATGCCGTGCGGGCCCGGCAGACCTGGGACATCGCCTGGGAGGCGATGAAGGACCGCGTCCGGGCGCCGCAGGTCGAGATCCTGCCGGAACTCTACGGCGCCGATCCCGCGCAGATCCTGGAAACGATTCGCACGGCAACCGCCCCGGCCGATTCGAAGCGGTTGCTGCTGATCGGCCACAATCCCGGCATGCACGAGGTCGCCCTGATGCTGATCGGCGGCGGTGATCCTGATGGCGCCAAGGCACTCGGCCACAACCTGCCCACGGCGGGACTTGCGGTCTTCGACTTTGACGTCAAGGATTGGGATGACGTGGCCTACCGCCGCGGCAAGCTGGTGCTGTTCGTCAGCCCCAAGCTGCTTCGATCGGGCTAGAGACGCGCGGGCGCCGTCTCGACCGGTTGATCCAGCCTGGTTCACAGGGAGGCGCAGATGTTCAAGTCCATCCTCGTGCCCATCGACCTCGCCGACACCGATCTCGCCAAGCCGGCGATCGCGACCGCGGCGACGTTGTCGCAGACCTGGAGCGGCACGGTGCGCCTGCTCAACGTGCTGCCGATGACGCCGGTGATGCTGGCCGAATACGTCCCGGCCGATTTCGACGAGCAGCAGCGCCAGACCTCGGAGGAGGCCCTCGCCATCGTCGCCCGCGAATCAGGCATCGAGCCTTCCCGCATCTCCAGCGTGGTGCGCCAGGGCGGCATCTATCACGAGATCCTGGAGGAAGCCGTGCACATGAAGGCCGACTTGATCGTGATGACCTCGCACCGGCCGGCGATGCGCACCTATTTCCTCGGCTCCAACGCCGGCCACGTCGTGCGTTATGCCAAGTGCTCGGTACTGGTGGTGAGGCACTGAGGGGCAGCAGACTCCGTCATTGCGAGCCACACGCGCGTCTCGTGCCCCGGACGCTGCGCAGCACGAAGTGATGCGCTGCAGAGCCGGGGCCCATGCATCAGCGAGCATGCGGTTTGCTGGGTCCCGGCGCTGCGCAGCAGCGTTTCACGCTGCAGCGCGTCCGGGACGCGAAGCCGCTCATGCGACCCCAGTTGCTCTTTCAATGAGGGCAAGGCATCGACGCAAAGCTCGGGCGATTATGAGCCGCGAGGAAGCGAAGGTGCGTCTGCAATTGAGATGCGAGCAAAAGCAAACAATGGTGCCAACCACACACTCCGTCATTGCGAGCGCAGCGAAGCAATCCAGAGTCTTTCCGCAGTGGGATTCTGGATTGCTTCGCTGCGCTCGCAATGACTACGTTGGGACAGCTGTGCACGAAAACACCGCTCTCGTGCCCCGGACGCGGCGCAGCGTCTCCCCGGCGATGCGAAGCATCGTCCGGTGCGACGATGCGCTGCAGAGCCGGGGCCCATGCATCAGCGAGTGCGGTCGCTCGGCCCCGGCTCTGCGCAGCAGCGTTTCACGCTGCAGCGCGTCCGGGACACGCGAAGAACGCGCAGTCGAAGGAGATCACAGATACCGCGACAGCTCGGCCTTGAACTGCCCGTACACGGCATCCTCGATTTGGCTGCGCGTGATGCCGATGTCGCGCAGGGCGCGGTCGTCGAGCTCGTTCAGCGTCTTGACGGCGGAGCGGCGCTCGAGGCGGTCGAATAGCGCAGTGACGCGCAGGGCGAGGGCACTGAAAAATCCGCTGGATGAGGCTGGGCGTAAAGTCCGCCCGGCAGTTTGCGAGATCGTGGTCATTCTTCTTCTCCGGCCTTTCGTCCCGCGCGGCGAAGCAGGTGCCGTTGGCGCGGGCGCTTGTGGCGCCTGCACCTCATTTGCCGTCGGATTGCTCTCGCTCCCCTCGGCTCAATCGCGGAACTTGATGGAACTTAAATGCTCCAGTACACTCCTCGGAGCAAGCAAAACATTGCTCTCGGTGCAATATGTCCAAGTTCGAGTACGTGAAGCTCGCCGATGCCATTGCGGCCGATATCACTAACGGCACGTTAAGGCCCGGCGACCGGCTGCCGCCGCAGCGCAATTTTGCCTATGACCGCGGCATCGCGGTCTCGACCGCGAGCCGCGTTTATACGGAATTGCTCCGCCGCGGCCTCGTGGTCGGCGAGGTCGGGCGCGGCACGTTCATCTCCGGCGACGTCAGGCATGAAGTCGAGACCATGAGCGAGCCGGCCGACGCGCGCATCAATCTCGAGGTCAATTATCCGCTCTTGCCGCAGCAATGGGCGATGATCGCCAGGAGCCTCGCCGGACTCGAGCGCATCGACGCGCTGGAATCCGCGCTGCGCGTTTCGACCAGCGCCGGCACCAAGAGTGCGCGCGGGGCTGCTGCCGCCTATCTCGCGCGCAAGGATTATGCGCCCCAGCCCGAGCAGATCTTCTTCACCGCCAACGGCAAGCAATCGCTCGCAGCCGCGCTTGCCGCGCTCGTGCCCACCGGCGGCCGCTGCGGCGTCGAAGCGCTGACCTATCCTTACGTCAAGAGCATCGCCGCGCGGTTAGGTGTGACGCTGGTCCCGATCCCCATGGACGAATTCGGCGCGCGGCCCGACGCCATCCAGACGGCCCATCGCGAGGCGCATTTGTCGGCGCTGTATCTGCAGCCCATCATTCAGAATCCGCTCGGCGTCACCATGAATGCAACGCGGCGCGCCGACATCATGCGCGTCGCCGAGAAGCTCGATCTCACCATCATCGAGGACATCGTCTACGGCTTCCTCGCCGACGACACGCCGCTGGCGGCGCTCGGCCCCGACCGCTGCATCGTGCTCGACAGCCTGTCCAAGAAGGTCGCGCCGGGGCTCGCGCTCGGCATCCTCGTCGCACCGCCACATCTGCGCGAGAGTGTGATGAGCGCGGTGCGCACCGGCGGCTGGATCGCCTCCGGCCATGCGCTCGCGGCCGGGCAGCGGCTGATGGCCGACGGCACCGTCGCCGAGCTGACCCGGCTGAAGCGCATCGATGCCGCGCGCCGCCAGCAGACCGCCGCAAGATTGCTCGCCGGCTACCAGATCGCCGCCGATCCGCGCTCCTATCATCTCTGGCTGACGCTGCCGCCGCACTGGCGCTCGCAGACATTCGTCGCCGCAGCAGCAAGGCGCGGCATCGCGCTGACGCCGTCCTCGACCTTCGCGATCGCGCACGGTCATGCGCCGAATGCGGTGCGGCTCGCGCTGGCCCCGCCCTCGCCCGAGCAGCTCGATTCCGGCCTGCGCACCATCGTCTCGCTGCTCGGCACCAAGGAGGATGATTTCGATTCGACGGAGTAGGGCTAGGCCTCCGGCCAGTCCGCGATAAAGCCCCTCGCCTTGTAAGGTTCGATCTTGTCCCATTCGTGCAGCATGCGGCGGCAAAATTCCGCGTCGGTATGCCAGAGTGCACGCGGTGTCGCGAAACTGTCGACGGTGAGCAGCATCTTCTCGACCGCTGGCCAATGCCGATGCAGCGTCATCGGGTAACGCCGCGCGGTCCAGGTGTTGCCGAGGCAGATCACACTACGGATATTCTGCAGCCCGATTGCCGCATCGATGATCGGAAGCGAGAAGATGACGTTCTCGCCGGTGTTCATCGCACGATGCTCCTCGAGGATAAGGTCCGCCGGAATGCCCGCCGCAACCATTGTAGCCTTGATGATGCTGCACTCGGATTGCTCCGAGCCCGGCGTGACACCGCCGCTGACAATCGACCAGCGAAACAGGCCCTCGCGCCACAGCCTTGCGGCGGTGTCGGCGCGCAAGCCAACGTCCTCGCGGGTACCGAACATGAACAGCAGATCGGCTGGCCGGAGCGGCGTGTCGATCAGATGCGTGCGGTTGATTCTGGCGATCTCATCTGCCGTTGGCAAGCGGGTGCTGCGGTCCATGGCTGACATGACCGCACGATGCGACACCGGCGCAGCGACGCGAAGTCACGTTTGATTGCGGCCGATTGCACCTAAGGCAGCAGCGCCTTCGGAACGCGGTCGAAACCGTAGCTCTGCGGCCGGTTGCGCCGCACGAAGCCGCCGACCTGCCAGGCGAACAGCGCGGCGAAGCCGAGGATGAACAGCACGCCGGCGAATTCGCCGATCAGAAGCGCGCGGATCAGCAGTCCCGCCATCGCCACAGCGAGCAGCGCGAGGAACGCCAGCACCGCCGCATAGGTCTTGCGGCCGAGCCCCGCGGTCAATTCGGCGCGGCTGCCCGCCTTCGCCATCCGCGCATGCAGCTCGATCAGGAAATCACGAAAGCCGTTGTCCTGCGGCGCCATCAGCGCCGCGGTCTGCCAGCTCGTCGACAGGATCGCGATGCGGCCGCCACCAGCGCGGCTGATATCGGCGCGGAAGCGATGCTGCTGCATCGACACCGGGCGGAACGACAGCCGGATCGCCGAGATCTCGTCATAGCGCCACAGGCCGGCGCGGCCGGCGATGTGCCAGGACAGCCCCTGCTCCGTCAGCTCGAAGCGATGCGCCGAGCCGATCAGCGAGGCCTTGTAGGCGTAGCTCGTGGCCGAACCAGCTTCAGCTCCGGGCATGTCGATCAATGATCCCATCGGCGATCGGCTTGCGCGATCGCCCCCCGCCATCCTACAAGCGAGGCATGGCTGAGACGACCTTTTTTCCGCGCCGCCTGATTCTCGGCGCCGCAATGATCTCCGGTGTGTTGCTCGCGCTCGCGGTGCACATGCTGGGCGCGCGCTACGGTCTCGACCTCGGCGGCCTCTGGCGCTCCGACACGCATGAGTTCATTCCGGCGGGCGCGGCGATCGCCTGGTGGCTGATCGCCACCGTCGGCTTCTCGGGCGGTTACTTCACCGCGAGCCTGATGCAGAGCGCCGTCTCCGGACAGATCCCGCAGCGGATGCGGCAATTCCTGATCGCGGTCGGCGTGCTCCTGCTCGCGGGAGCGGGTCAGGCGGCGTCGGCGCCGAGTCCGATCCCGACCGTCTCGGGCGTGCTCGCCGGGCTTGCCGCCCTGTGTCTCGGCGCCGTGATGGCTTTCTGCGGCGCGCATTTCGCGCTGCGCCGAGGCTGACCTCTCAAGCCGACGCGCGCAGCCGCGGCCGTTCCAGCATGATCGCGACATCCGAGGCAGGCCGCGGCTTGCTGAACAGATAACCTTGCGCCTGGGTGCAGCCCTCGCGCCGGAGCAGCTCGAGCTGCGCGTCGTTCTCGACGCCCTCCGCCGTGGTGACGATGCCGAGGCTGCGGCCGAGGCCGGTCACGGCGCGAATGATCGCCATGGAATCCTCGCGCGTCGCCAGCTCCGACACGAAGGAACGGTCGATCTTGATCTTGTCGAACGGGAAGCTGCGCAGATAGCTCAGCGACGAGTAGCCGGTGCCGAAATCGTCCAGCGAGATCCGCACGCCCATGGCGCGGAGCTCGTGCAGCGTGGTCAGCGTCGCTTCGCTGTTCTGGAGCAGAACGGATTCGGTGATCTCGAGCTCGAGGCGGCGCGCACCGAGTCCCGATACGGCCAACGCCTCGGTCACCGCTGCGATCAGGTTCGGGCTCCTGAACTGCACCGGCGACAAATTGACGGCGACGTCGACATCGTCGGGCCAGGTGACCGCGTCGGCGCAGGCGGAGCGCAGCACGAATTCGCCGAGCTGAACGATGAGCCCGGTCTCCTCGGCGAGCGGGATGAAGCTGATGGGCGCGATCAGCCCGCGCTGCGGATGGTTCCAGCGCAGCAGCGCCTCGAAGGCGACGACGCGGCCGCTGGCGACCTCACGGATCGGCTGATAATAGACCTGAAACTCGTCGCGTTGCAGCGCCGCGCGCAGATCCATTTCCAGAAGGCGCCGCGCCTGCGCACGCGCATCCATGCCGGTCTCGAAGAAGCGATAGGTGCCGCGGCCATCCGCTTTGGCGCGATAGAGCGCAAGGTCCGCGTTCTTGAGCAGCTCGTCCGGATTGCTGCCGTCCTGCGGCGACAGCGAGATGCCGATCGAGACGCCGATCACGATCTGATGGTCGTCGATCTGGTAAGGCGCCGAGATCACCTCGACGAGGCGTCCGGCAAGCGATCGCGCGGCGATCTCCTCGGAGCGTCCGATCTGGACCACCGCGAACTCGTCGCCGCCGAGCCTCGCCACGGTGTCCTGTTCGCCGACGGTGGACTTGAGCCTGCGGCCGACCTCCTTGAGCAGCGCATCGCCGATGGGATGGCCGAGCGAGTCGTTGATGTCCTTGAAGTGATCGAGATCGAGACAAAGCACCGCGAGCTGGTCGCCCGACTTGGTCTGACGCAGTCCCTGCTCGAGCTGTTCGTGGAACAGCACCCGGTTCGGCAGGCTGGTCAGCGCGTCGTGGCGCGCCATGTGCGAGATCTTGGCCTGTGCCTCCAGCCATTCGGTGATGTCCTCGAAGGTCGCGACCCAGCCGCCGCCCTGCATCGGCTGGTTGACGACCCGGATGGAGCGGCCGAACCGGTTGACGACGTCGGTCGTGGTGCGGCCCTCGCGCGCGTCGGCGACGAGGCGGGCGAAGAATTCATCGGCGTCGCCCTGCCACTGGCCTTTGGCCTGCTCTTCCCTGAGCACGTCGACCAGCAAGCGGCCGGTGAGCGGCACGTCGGTACGACGGAGCATCGCGGCATAGCGCTCGTTGAACAGGATGATCTTGCCGTCGGCGTCGAACATGCACAGCCCCTGCGACATGTTCTCCAGCGCGCTGTCCAGCACGATCTGCTGACGGCCCAGTTCGCCCTTGGCGCGGCGGTCGAGCAGCGCGGCCACGAGCGCAATCGCGATGATCGCAACGGCGGCGCTGGCAGTGAGGAACGACAGCGAGGCCGGCGGGATCGAGAGCCCGCTGATCGCGAGCGTCGGGTCCGGCGTCAGCAGCACCGCGCCCATCGCGGTGAAATGATGCGCGACGATCGCGAGCGTCAACAGAGCAGTCGCGCTCAGCGCATGACGAATGTCCTCACCTCGGGCAGCGACGAACAGCGCGAGCGCTGCGAAGACGACGCCGAACAGCACCGAGGCGGCAACCGTGCTTCCGATCCAGTCCACCCGTGCCAGCATCTCCAGCGCCGCCATGCCGGTGTAATGCATCGCCGCGACACCCAGGCCGACGATGGCGCCGCCGACGATGATCCACACCGGGCGCGAGGACGCCACGGCGATGCTCAGGCCCACGAAGGTCAGGGAGATCGCAAGCATCAACGAGAGAATGGTCACCGGGATGTTGTAGGCGCCGGCGCTCCCCGGGCCGTAGGCGAGCATCGCGATGAAATGCGTCGCCCAGATGCCGCAGCCGCTGACGGCCGCATCCAGGGCGATCCAGGCCAGACGCCCGGCTCCGTGCGTCGCGCGTGCGCGCTGAAACAGGCTGATCGCCGCGGCGCTGGCGAGCAGGCACACTGCACCCCCAAGGGCGACCAGTCGCCAGTCATGCTCGTCGGTGAGACAGTAGAAAACTTGATACATTGCCAGCCCCAAATCGACCGGCACTTCACCCGACGGAGATGGACGATCGGTAACCAGCTACAAACCTGTTTCGGAAGTGGTGAACGGAAGATGAGCGAGTTCGCTCATATTGTTGATCCTGCAGACGGCGCACCGAAGCAGGGCCACGGCAGCGGGAGGCGGACAAGCAAAAGCGCCGCGCGGAATATCGCGCGGCGCTCGTGGTTACGTCTTCTCAGCTCGCCGCGCGCAGGTTCACCTTGCTCTCGGCGAGGGTCGTCAGCTTCTTGTCGGTCGCCTTCTCCTCCTCGAGCGTCTTGGCGAGCACCGTCGCACAATCATTGCGGCCGAGCTGCTTGGCCCAGGCGATCAGGCTGCCGTAGCGGACGATCTCGTAATGCTCCGCGGCCTGCGCAGCATTGATCAAGGCCGCGTCCAGCACCGCCTTGTCGGCGACTTCGCCGGCGGTCTCGTCGGCTTCCTCGATGATGCCGTCGATGGCCGGGCAGTCGACCGCCTTCACAGCTACGCCGTGCATCTTGAAGACCTCCTCGAGCCGCGCGACGTGCTGCTTGGTTTCCTCGAGGTGCGTCAAAAAGCCCTGTTTCAGCAGCGGATCAGTGGCCTTGCTCGCCATCTTCGGCAGCGCCTTGGTGAGCTGCTGCTCGGCATAATAGATGTCCTGGAGCTGATGCACGAACAGGTCGTTCATGGTCTTGATGTCTTTTGTGAACAGTCCCATCGTTCCGATCCTCTCGGGTCTTGGGAACACGGCGGCGCCGGCTTTGCACGAAAAGCCGCGTATTCCGCCATGTTCGATTGCCGATGGAGCCTAACGACCACGCTGCATCGACGTTCCAAAAAAGGCCGATGCGGCTTGCGCTGGAACAATGCGGACCGCGCCAGGATTTGACACCGTGTCGGCACAGTGAAGGCGCGAATGGAGCCGGGTTTCACGACTCATATGCTTAACGCGCCTCCGATATGAACTGCGTATGACAAAGTTGCCGGCCGAACGCAGAACCTATTGTTGTCAAGGGCTGCACAAGCCGCTGATTTTGCCTTAAATGAGCTGGATCATGCCTAGCGATCGATGCCTGCCTTTGGCCGTGATCGCACCCGACCGGCCAATGCCTGGCCCGGTCGCTCTTGCCCCCCGCCGGGAGGATGAATGCACGGACTGCTGCCCGCGCTGAAACGCGGCTTCAAGAGATGGATCGGCTGGCGACGGCTCGGAGTTGCCGCGAGCATCTTCATCATCGCTTTCGCGATCACCACGCTGGTGCGGACCCTCAAGGGCATCGATACCGGGGTCATCCTGACCGCGTTGACCGAGATTCCCCGCGGCAATATCGGCCTGGCGGCGATCTGCGTCTTCTTCGCGTTCTGTACACTGACCTTCTATGATTTTTTTGCACTGCGAACGATCGGCAAGAAGCACGTGCCCTATCGCATCGCGGCGCTGTCCAGCTTCACGTCCTATTCGATCGGCCACAACATCGGAGCCACGGTCTTCACCGGCGGCGCGATCCGTTTCCGGATCTATTCGGACTATGGGCTGAACGCGATCGACGTCGCGAAGATCTGCTTCCTGTCGGGCCTGACCTTCTGGCTCGGTAACATCTTCGTGCTTTCGATCGGCATGGCCGTCCATCCGGATGCGGCCTCCTCGATGGATCAGCTGCCCTCCTCGCTCAACCGGTTGATCGCCCTCGGCGGCCTCGCGTCGATCGGGGCCTATCTCGTCTGGCTCTGCATGGGCGAGAAGCGCCGCGAGCTCGGCCAGAAGGGCTGGAAGGTGGTGCTGCCCTCGGCGCCGCTGACCTTGGTGCAGATCCTGATCGGCGTCGTCGATCTCGGCTTCTGCGCCACGGCGATGTACCTCTTGATGCCGTCTAACCCGCCGATCGACTTCATGTCGCTCGCGGTCGTGTTCATCCTGGCGACCCTGATCGGCTTTGCCAGCCACGCCCCCGGCTCGATCGGCGTGTTCGATGCGGCCATGCTGGTGGCGCTGCCCCAGTTCGGCCGCGAGGAGCTTCTGGCGACGCTGCTGGTGTTCCGCATTCTCTATTTCGTGATCCCGTTCGGCCTCGCCATCTCGATCATGGGCACGCGCGAGCTCTGGATGAATGTTGTCGCGCCGTGGCAGGAGCGGCGGCGGCTGGCGGAAGCCTGCGCGCAGGCCAACCTGCCCAAGGAGGTGACGCCGATGGAGCGCGAACGCCTGCTTCGGCAGGCCAGCAAGCGCTGAGCCGCCAAGAGCCGTCAAGCGCGCCCCCGGAAGTCATCAGGCAAAGGTTGCAGGCCGGGGCGCAATCCTCTCTTATTTCCGCCTCAACTTTGCCGTTGAAGACGCGGGCCATGATCACCGTATTCCTTCGCACCCTCTCGGCAGGCGCCGTGCTGCTTGCCGGCATCCTGACTGCATTGCCCGAGCCCGCCGCCGCGCAGGACGCCGGCGCCATGCAGATCAGCTGGGAGGTGCGTAATCGCTTCCGGCTATTCCGCGAGGAGCGAGACTTCCTGCTCCATGTCGAGAACGCGCGTAACCGCAGCATTCTCGCCGCCGAACAGTCACTGGAGCTGCAGAGCGAGGGCCGCGGCTGGGCCCGCAACATGGTCAACCGGCTCTGCATCGACCTGCAGGGCCGGGTCAACCAGCCCTGCACCCGCGACAACGTCAAAGAGAACTACATCACGCCGATCGACCATCCGGTCACGGTGCGCCTGGCCGGCGCGGTGCCGGTCGGCGCCACCTGCGCCTGGTCGTTCGACGACGGCGACGGCCCGCAGAGCTCGACCTTCGACTGCGCCGAGCCGATCAATTTGCGCGTCCGCTACGGCAAGCAGACGGTTGCGACCGTCGATGTCTCCGCCGGCTCCGATCCGACCCAGCGGGTCCAGACCGAGATCCAGGTGCGCGACATCTTCATCGCAGGCCTCGGCGACAGCATCGCCTCGGGCGAAGGCAATCCGGACCGGCCGCTGGCACTGTCGGACGAAGGCTTTTGCTTCCGCTCCTATCTCGGCACTGCCGGCGCGCAATACTACCGGCCGAGCCGCCATGGCTTCAAGGGCGGCCGCGCCTGCGAGGCACCGGACACGCTCGCCAACTGGCAACGCTACAGCGCGCTCTGGTTCAATGCGCCCTGCCATCGCTCACTCTACAGCTACCAGGCCCGCACCGCGCTGGCGCTCGCCGTGCGCTACACCCACGTCGCCGTGACTTTCCTGCCGCTCGCCTGCACCGGCGCCAGCATCGGCGATGGGCTGCTCGGCTCCCAGCGCGCCCGCGAATGCCCGCCCGGCAAGACCGGCGTCTGCAACACCAGCGTGAACGCGCAAGTCGCCGAGCTGCGGGAAGCCGTCGCCGCGGCGAAGAAGCGCCAGCCCGAGCGCACGCTCGACCTCGTGCTGCTCTCGGTCGGCGCCAACGACGTCTATTTCTCCGGTCTCGTCGCCGACGTCATCGTCGACACCGCGACCGAGCGCGCGCTGTTCCGCCGCTCCGGCGTGATGGCGAGCGTCGACGATTCCCGCGATGCGCTCCAGCGCGAGCTGCCGCAGAACTTCGTCAAGCTGCGCGAGGTGCTGAAGCCGCTGGTCGGCGGCGACCTCTCGCACGTGGTCTATGTCTCCTACGCCAATCCTGCGCTTGCCGATGGCGGCGCGCCCTGCCGCGGCGGCCGAGCCGGCTTCGACATCCACCCGTCCTTCAACACCGATCCGCAGCGCCTCGCCCGCGTCTCCGCCTTCGTCGACACCGAATTCCTGCCGCAGCTGAAGGGGCTCGCCACCTGCACCCGCGGTGCGCTGTGCCGCGATCCCGAAGCCGACCGCATGACTTTCGTCGACGCGCACCAGGCCGCATTCGCCGAGCACGGCTTCTGCGCCCGTTCCACCAACGATCCCGAATTCGACCGCAGCTGCTTTGCCGAGAACGGCCAGAGCTTCAATCCCGATATCGTCAGCGCGGCGAGCCAGCCGATGCTGTGCGGCCGCGGCGCCTCGGAGTACCGCGCCTACCTGCCTCGCGCGCGCTGGGTCCGCGACGCCAATGACAGCTATTTCGCCGCGATGACCTATCCGCAGGGCCTGCCGGCGGCGAGCCAGCCGACCGACATCCACGACGCGACCTGGGGCGTGCTCTCCGCCGTCTACGGCGGCGCGGTGCATCCGACCGCCGAGGGTCACGCCGCGATGGCCGATGCGGCGCTGCCGGCGGCGAGCGCCGCGCTCGGTCTCGATGCAGTGCCGCCGAACGTGACGCGCGGACTATTGCCGCAGCTGCTGCCGAGCGCGCGGCAGTAGCAGGCAAGGGCGAGCTCTCTCCACACCGTCATTGCGAGCGCAGCGAAGCAATCCAGCCCCCTGGGGAAAGAGCCTGGATTGCTTCGCTGCGCTCGCAATGACGAGTTTGTGGCGTGCACGTCCCACACCCTCGCTGTCATCGCCCGACTTGATCGGGCGATCCAGTACTCCGAGACACCTGTGATGAATCGAGAAGCCGCGGCGTACTGGATTCCCCGCCTGCGCGGGGAATGACAGCGGTGTGCGTGGCGCGACCTCGCTCGTGCATTGTCACTCTTTCAGATCGTTCCCCTCACCTGCCGTTCCATCAATCCAAAAACGGCATCGATCGATACTGCCTTGAACTTGGACACTTCGCCGCGCGCGCCTCTAGGACTCGTGTCGGGGAAAACGGGCCGAGACTTAAGGGAAGCGCGTGATGAGCGCAGTGGTGTCCGCAGCGGACGTGAGGCGGTGTCGCATCAGGCTGTTCCTCCTGAGGGCTCCCATGGGAGCTTGACCAGGCAACTCAACGGCGGACCACAAAGCCGCCGTCTTTGTTTTGGGGGTGATCGATGCTAGAAGTGCCGAGGAAACGCCTTATCCATCTAAGGCATGTATCGATGTTCGACCTCAACCAGCTCCGCTGTTTCGTCACGGTGGCGGAGGAATTGCATTTCGGCCGCGCCGCCGCACGGCTGAACATGACCCAGCCGCCGCTGTCCCGGCAGATCCAGGTGCTCGAGCACATCATCGATGCGCCGCTGCTGGAGCGCACCAGCCGTTCGGTGCGCCTGACCCCCGCGGGGCGCAGCTTCCTGCCGGAGGCGCGGCGCATCCTCAAGCTTGCCGAGAGCGCCTCGCAGGTCGCCCGTCGTATCGCGCTCGGCAAGACCGGCTCGCTGAAGATCGGCTTCACCGCGGCCGCGGCCTATGGCTTCCTGCCCGAGCTCGTCGCCGCCTGCCGCGCCAGGCTGCCCGAGGTGGACTTCTCGCTGAAGGAGATGGTGTCGGGCGACCAGTTCGAGGCGCTGACCTCGGGCCAGATCGACGCCGGCCTGCTGCGGCCGCCGATCGCGCGGCCCGAGCTTGCCAGCCGCCGCGTCGTCGCCGAACCGCTGCTCGCGGCGATCCCGAAAAAGCATCCGCTGGCGAATGCAGACGGCATCACCATCAAGGATTTCGACGACCAGCCCTTCGTGATGTACTCGCCCTATGAGAGCCGTTACTTCCACGATCTGCTGGTGGCGCTGTTCACCCGCGCCGACGTGCTGCCGCGCTACGTCCAGCATCTCAGCCAGATCCACTCCATCCTCGCGATGGTGCGCGCCGGCCTCGGCCTTGCCATCGTGCCGGCGGCGGCGGCGAACCTGAAGATCTCCGACGTGCGGCTGCGGCCGCTCAAGCTGCGCACGCGCGTGCCCGTCGAGCTGTTCATGGTGTGGCGGCGCGAGGACGAGAACCCGCTGCTGTCGGCGCTGGTCAAGATCGCCGGCGAATTGTCCTCCGCGGAGCCGGCCGAGGATTGATGCTCAATCCGCATCGGTCGATATAGGCTTTGGCTTGGACGCGCATCGAACGGTCTCCTAAACCACGGCGCATGGACGCGCGGCCTCTGCTTGCGTCCTCCGCAACACGACAAGGAGCGCGCCCATGAGCAAGATGACCCCGCAGGAAATGGCCCAGAAGATCGGATCGGGCCTCCTGTCCTTCCCCGTCACGCCGTTCAGGGCGGACTACTCCTTCGACGAGGCGACCTACCGCGCCAACATGGACTGGCTGTGCGGTTATGACGTCGCAGGTCTGTTCGCCGCCGGCGGCACCGGCGAGTTCTTCTCGCTGACGCCATCAGAGGTTCCGCAGGTCGTGAAGGTCGCCGTCGACGAGACCAAGGGCCGCGTGCCCGTGCTCGCCGGCACCGGTTACGGCACCGCGATCGCGCGCGAGATCGCGATCGGTGCGGAAAAGGCCGGCGCCGACGGCCTCTTGCTGCTGCCGCCCTACCTCACCCATTCCGAACAGGAGGGCCTCGCCGCGCACGTCGAGGCGGTCTGCGCCGCCGTGAAGATAGGCGTGATCGTCTACAACCGCGACAACGCGATCCTGCAGCCCGACTCGCTCGCACGCCTTGCCGAGCGCTGCCCGAACCTCGTCGGCTACAAGGACGGCATCGGCGACATCGAGCTGATGACCCGCGTCTACACCAAGCTCGGCGACCGCCTCACCTATGTCGGCGGCCTGCCGACCGCCGAGACCTTCGCGCTGCCCTATCTCGACATGGGCGTGACGACCTATTCCTCGGCCGTCTTCAACTTCGTGCCGGAATTCGCCACCAACTTCTACGCCGCGGTGCGCAAGCGCGACCACGCCACGATCCAGGCCGGCCTGAAGGATTTCATCCTGCCGCTGATCGCGATCCGCAACCGCAAGAAGGGTTACGCGGTCTCGATCATCAAGGCCGGCATGAAGGTGATCGGCCGCGATTCCGGCCCGGTGCGTCCGCCGCTGACCGATCTCACCGAGCAGGAGATGGCGGAGTTGACCGCGCTGGTGAAGAAGCTGCCCGCCGCACGATCGTCACAACAGGCTGCAGAATAACACGACAACAGGGAGGGGCGTGCGATGGCCAAGACTGAGATTTCCGGCGCGTCAGTCGCCGGCGCACCGGTCGTCACGGCGATGCAGGTGATCCCGGTCGCGGGCCGCGACAGCATGCTTCTCAACCTCAGCGGCGCGCATGCACCGTTCTTCACCCGCAACATCGTCATCCTCACCGACAATGCCGGCCACACCGGCGTCGGCGAGGTGCCGGGCGGGCAGAAGATCTGGCAGACCCTCCAGGACGCGCGCGACCTCGTGATCGGCAAGACCGTCGGCGCGATGAACAACATTCTCGCCGACGTCCGCATCGCCTTCGCCGATCGCGACGCCGGCGGCCGCGGCAAGCAGACTTTTGATCTTCGCGTGATGATCCACGCCGTCACCGCGATCGAATCCGCGCTGCTCGACCTGCTCGGCCAGCATCTCGGACTGCCCGTCGCCGCGCTGCTCGGCGAAGGCCAGCAGCGCAGCAGCGTCGAGACGCTCGGCTATCTCTTCTTCGTCGGCGATCGCCGCAGGTCGAAGCTCGACTATGTCACCGGCGAGACCGGCAAGGCGGACTGGTTCAACCTCCGCCACCAGGAGGCGATGACGCCCGAGACCGTGGTGCGGCTCGCGGAGGCCACCCACGATCATTACGGTTTCGCCGACTTCAAGCTCAAGGGCGGCGTGCTGCGCGGCGAGCAGGAGATCGAGGCCGTCACGGCCATCGCAAAACGTTTCCCGAACGCACGCGTGACGCTCGACCCCAACGGCGCCTGGTCGCTCGATGAGGCGATCCGCCTCTGCAAGAACATGCACGGCATCCTCGCCTACGCCGAAGACCCCTGCGGCGCCGAGGCCGGCTTCTCCGGCCGCGAGATCATGGCCGAGTTCCGCCGCGCAACGGGCCTTCCGACCGCCACCAACATGATCGCCACCGACTGGCGGCAGCTCTCCCATGCGCTGCGGCTCGGGGCGGTGGACATCCCGCTGGCCGATCCCCATTTCTGGACCATGCAAGGCTCGGTGCGCGTGGCCCAGACCTGCCGTGACAACGGCCTGACCTGGGGCTCGCACTCCAACAATCATTTCGACATTTCGCTCGCCATGTTCACCCATGTCGGCGCCGCCGCTCCAGGGAAGGTCACCGCGATCGACACCCACTGGATCTGGCAGGACGGCCAGGCCCTGACCAAAGAGCCGCTCCAGATCAAGGGCGGCAAGATCGCCGTCCCGGACCGCCCGGGTCTCGGCATCGAGATCGACCCTGCCGCCATCGAGGCCGCGCACGAGCTCTACAAGAAGCATGGACTCGGCGGCCGGGATGACGCTATGGCCATGCAGGACCTGATCCCCGGCTGGACGTTTGACGACAAGCGTCCCTGTCTCGTCCGTTAAAAGCGTTCCCCTGGAGGAAAAAGATGACAGCAATCCTGAAGAACTTCATCGGCGGCGAATGGGTCGACGGCTCCGGCATCACCAGGAACATCAACCCCTCCAACACCAATGATCTCGTCGGCGAATACGCCAAGGCCGACAAGGCGCAGACCGAGAAGGCCATCGCCGCCGCGAAAGCCGCCTTCCCCGCCTGGTCGCAGTCGACCCCGCAGGCGCGCTTCGACGCGCTGAACAAGATTTCGCTCGAGATCCTCGCCCGTAAGGAAGAGCTCGGCCGCCTGCTCGCGCGCGAGGAAGGCAAGACCCTCCCTGAAGGCATCGGCGAGGTCGCCCGTGCCGGCCAGATCTTCGCGTTCTTCGCCGGTGAAGCGCTGCGGCTGATCGGCGAGAAGGGCGCTTCGGTGCGTCCCGGCCTCGACGTCGAGCTCACCCGTGAGCCGGTCGGCGTCGTCGGCATGATCACGCCCTGGAATTTCCCGATCGCGATCCCCGCCTGGAAGATCGCGCCGGCGCTCTGCTACGGCAACACGGTGGTGTTCAAGCCCGCCGAGCTGGTGCCGGGCTCGGCGCATGCGCTGTCCGAGATCATCACCCGCTCCGGCATTCCCGCGGGCGTGTTCAATCTCGTCGTCGGCTCCGGCTCGGTGGTCGGCCAGACCCTGCTCGAGCATTCGGACGTCGCCGCGATCTCCTTCACCGGTTCGGTGCAGACGGGACGCAAGATCGCACAGGCCTGCGTGCTCTCGAACCCCATGAAGAAGTTCCAGCTCGAGATGGGCGGCAAGAACCCGTTGGTGGTGCTCGACGACGCCGACCTCAAGACCGCCGTCGAGGTCGCCGTCAACGGCGCCTATTTCTCCACCGGCCAGCGTTGCACGGCGTCCTCGCGCCTGATCGTCACCGAAGGCATCCATGATCGCTTCGTCGCGGCCGTGGCCGAGCGCCTGAACAGCCTGTCGGTGGACGACGCGCTCAAAGCCGGCGTGCATATTGGCCCCGTGGTCGACCAGAGCCAGCTCGACCAAGACCTGCGCTACATCAAGATCGGTCAGGACGAAGGCGCCAAGCTCGCTTTCGGCGGCGAGCTGCTGAAGCGCGAGAATCCCGGCCACTACCTGCAGCCGGCGCTGTTCACCGAAGCCAACAACAACATGCGCATCGCGCGTGAGGAGATTTTTGGCCCGGTCGCCGCAGTCATCCGCGCCAAGAACTACGAGGAAGCGCTGGCGATCTCCAACGACACCGAGTTCGGCCTCGCCTCCGGCATCTGCACCACCAGCCTGAAATACGCCTCACACTACAAGCGCAACAGCGAGTCCGGCATGGTGATGGTCAATCTGCCGACCGCCGGCGTCGACTATCACGTGCCGTTCGGCGGCCGGAAGGGCTCGAGCTACGGCGCCCGAGAGCAGGGCTCCTACGCGCGCGAGTTCTACACCACGGTGAAGACGGCTTATACGTATCCAGGCTGACTGCGATCGTAGGGTGGGCAAAGCGAAGCGTGCCCACCGCTTACGTTCGGTGTGAAGATGGTGGGCACGGCACGTTGCGCCTTTGCCCACCCTACGACTTCTGAGGCAAGCGCAGATGGACCAGGACGTCGCAGCGAAAGAGCAGCCCCGCTACATCAAGCTCAACGAGCGCGACAATGTCGCGATCGTGGTCAATGATTTCGGGCTCCCCGCCGGCTCGCGCTTCGCCAGCGGCCTGACGCTCCGCGCCTTCGTCCCGCAGGGACACAAGACCGCGCTGGTCGACATCGCCGAAGGCGAACCCATCATCCGTTATGGCGAGATCATCGGCTACGCGCTGTCGCCGATCCTGGCCGGTGAATGGGTGGACGAGGCGCGAATCCGCATGCCGGAGGCCCCTGCCCTCGACAAGCTCGAGATCTCCACCGCCGTCCCCGCGCCGCTGCCGCCGCTCGAAGGCTTCACCTTCGAGGGCTATCGCAATCCGGACGGCTCGGTCGGAACCAAGAACATCCTCGGCATCTCCTCCTCGGTGCAATGCGTCAAGGGCACCATGGAATATGCGGTCAAGCGCATCCGCGCCGAGCTGCTGCCGAAGTATCCCAACGTCGACGACGTCGTGCCGCTGACGCATGCCTATGGCTGCGGCGTCGCCATCACCGCGCCCGACGCTGTCGTGCCGATCCGCACCCTGCAGAACCTCGCGCTCAACCCGAATTTCGGCGGCGAGATTCTCGTCGTTGGCCTGGGCTGCGAGAAGCTCGCGCCCGAGCGCCTGGTGCCGGAAGGCGTGAATGACGCCATCGTGCGCATGCAGGACGAGGCCTTTGACGGCTTTGGCGCGATCGTCGATGCGATCATGACCCAGGCCGAGGCGCGCCTGAAAGTTCTCAACACCCGCAAGCGCGAGACCTGCCCGGCCTCCGACCTCGTCATCGGACTGCAATGCGGCGGCAGCGATGCCTTCTCCGGCGTCACCGCCAATCCCGCCGTCGGCTTCGCCGCGGATCTCCTGGTGCGCGCCGGCGCCACCGTGATGTTCTCGGAAGTGACCGAGGTGCGCGACGCGATCCAGCTGCTCACCCGCCGCGCCATCAACGAGGACGTCGGCCGCGCGCTGGTGCGCGAAATGGCCTGGTACGACTCTTATCTCGCCCGCGGCGGCGCCGACCGCAGCGCCAACACCACGCCCGGCAACAAGAAGGGCGGCCTTGCCAACATCGTCGAGAAGTCGCTCGGCTCCATCGTCAAGTCCGGCTCGAGCGCGATTCAAGGCGTGCTCTCGCCCGGCGAGAAGGCGACGCAGAAGGGCATGCTGTTCGCTGCGACGCCCGCCTCCGACTTCATCTGCGGCACGCTCCAGCTCGCCTCCGGGATGACGTTGCAGGTCTTCACCACCGGCCGCGGCACACCCTACGGCCTTGCGGCAGCGCCGGTGATCAAGGTCGCGACGCGCAGCGAGCTCGCACGGCGCTGGAAGGACCTGATCGACTTCGACGCCGGCAGCATCGCCACCGGCGAGAAGACCATCGAGGAGACCGGCTGGGACCTGTTCCGCCTCATCCTCGACGTCGCCTCCGGCCGCACCAAGCCGTGGTCGGATCGCTGGGGCATCCACAACGACCTCACCTTGTTCAATCCCGCGCCGGTGACCTAAAGCGTTTTCGAGCGAAGTGGATCCCGGTTCGCGTCAAGAAAACGCGTCAAAACAGAACCGTCACTGGCCCTCGATCAGGTGCATGTCGCCCAGCGTGAACGGCAGGCTGCGCGTGATCAGGTCCGCGATCGCCGCGCGCAGCCGTTCGCTCGAACCGGAGCCCTCGAACGTCGCTTCGATCGGCCCGCTCGGGCCGGCGATCCTCACCGTTCCGGTGTTGTCGAGCGGCGCGGCCGCCCTCTTCTCGATCACGTCGAACGACTTGCCCTCGATGATGCGAACCTCGTACAACGCGTGGATCAGCCCGTAATCCGCAAGCAGCGTCCGATATTCAGCGAGCCCGACACCCTCGACGTTGCGGCCGTTGCCAAGCTTTGATCTCGCCCGGGTGATGACGATATACGCATCCAGTCCCTGCGGCGTGACGTCGCTGCGCACCAGCTCCTTGAAGGGATCGCTGCGCAAGAGATTGACGGGCGCGACCGCCGAATCCCTGATCGCAGCGAAGGCCGCGCGCCGGTAGCTCACCGGCTGCACGCGGAAGCGTCCGCTCAGCAACTTCGTCGCCTGCTGGACGATCAGCTCGTCCAGCCCCCATGCGCTGATCGAGGCGCTCTGCGCGGCGTTGTCGAGCCCGGTCAGACCGGCTCGCGTCAGGCTGATCTCTTCGCCGATCGCCGAGATGATGCCGACGGTCTTGATCGCCTGAAGCCGGCTCGCGCGCGTCTCGAACGCCGCGGCGGCGCCGAGCGCGACGCAGGCGATCGCGCAGGCGAGAATTAGGATGAGCTTGCCGCGCATGATCTATCGGATCCTGAAATCGAACGAATAGGACGCGCCAACGCCGACAGTGGTCTGGTTTGAGGATCCGCGCAGCTTCACCAGCGGGCTGTTCGCGGCGTCACCGAGCAGCTTCTGGTACTCGACATAGGCGTGGACCTCCCACTGCGGATTGATGCGGTAGGAGATCTGGCTGCCGAAGCCGACCGAGTGCGCACCGCCCCTGGCATTGTATGTCGGCAGCCCCGATGCCAGCGCCTGCACGGCGTCGACGCCGAAATACGGCGAGGTGGCCTTGGTGCTCTTCCAGGTGAAGCGCGGGCCGGCGGAGATCGTCAGCCTTTGAATCAGCGGCACGATGACGTCGGCAGAAACATCCGCCACGGTGCCGGTATGGCCGCCCATGCCCTGGCGCAGCTCGCTGCGCAGGCGCAGCCAGTCAACCGGATAGTACTCGACGAAGCCACCGAGCTCATAGGCGGCCTTGACGTCGCCGAGCCCGGTCAGCTCGGCATATTTGTCGCTCTTGCGCGAGGCGACGTATTTGAACGCGGGGCCCGCGCGAAAATTGCCGACGTCGAACAGCGCGATGCTGGCGCTGTCGCGCGGTCCGCGAAACTGGTCGATCGATCCGGCGCGGCGGATCGAGAAGATCGGGATCGGAAGAAACTTCCCGTTCTTCGATCCCACGAAGTCAGGCGTGTATTCGCCGCCGATGCCGACCATGACGGTCCAGTTTCCGGATGGCGAGGGCAGCATCGGCAGCTCGAATGGCGGCGCTGGCAGCGTGAACGCGGTCTGCGCCGATACCGATGGCGCAGTCGCCATGATCGCAGCGAGTGCGACGAGACAGATGGTCGTCCGCCGCACAATCGCCGTGAGGCGGAGAGCGGCTTCTTCGAAGTCATTCATTGCAGGGGCCCCGGACCGGCCTTGTGAGCCGAGTCGACTGATGTGATTAGGAGCCACAGCATCTGGTCCGGCAAAATTGCCCCAAGATTGCAAGGTGCGATCCGATGCCGAGGGGATACGTCCGGCGCCGGCCAGGCGCGCCGCCCGGATCAACATTGCCCCAACATTGCCGAGCCGCGATCACGCCCTCAAAACTTGACGGGCCGGGCCCGCGCGCTCACCCGTTCCTGCCTTTTATTCGCCAAGCTCGCTGCCTTAATGGGAACCCTTGCGCACGAGCCGAAACGCCAGAATTCGGCCAGGGAGCGTCACGGTCAGGGTTTCGTTGCCCCAGCAGAGTCAAGGACGACCCGCGTGCGCTCCCTCGTGATCGAAGACGAACCACAGATCGGCGCCTATGTCAGCCGCCTGCTCGGGCAATTGCACGGCATCGTCGACCTCGTCGGCTCGATCGCCGATGCCGGCCAGGCCCTGGACAATTTCAAATATGATCTGGCGATCGTCGACCGGATGCTGCCCGACGGAGATGCGCTCGAGGTCGTCACGGCGCTGAGCCAATCGGCGGATCGCCCGGCGATCATCATGCTGACGTCCAAGGACGCCAAGGAGGATGTCGTCGAAGGGCTCAACGGCGGCGCCGACGACTATCTCGGCAAGCCGTTCGAGCCGCAGGAGCTGATTGCGCGCGTGCGCGCCGTGCTGCGCCGGCCCCGCCTGCTCGCCCCGTCGGTGCTGTCGCTCGGCAATGTCGAGCTGCACCTCGGCAGCAACGAGGCGGTGGTCGCCGACACCAAGATCCTGCTGCGCCGGCGCGAGGCGCTGATCCTGGGGGCGCTATTGATGCGGCGCGACCGCGTCATCACCCGCGCCGCCCTGATCGAGGAGATCTACGGCTTCGACGACGAGATCGAATCCAACACGCTCGAAGCGCAGGTCTCGCGCCTGCGCAAGAAACTGGCCGAGCTCGGCGGCGACGTCGAGATCCGCAGCATGCGGGGCATCGGCTACATCCTGCGGCTGGCGACGCCGCGATGATGTCGATCGCCCGGACCTTTGCGCTGTCGCTCGGCATTGCCGCGACGACGATCTTCCTGATCATGCTCGGCCTCTTCATCTGGCGCTACCCGATGGAGGAACGCGAGTTCAGGGCCTGCCGGGTCGTGGCGGCCGCTGTCGATCGCGCCACGGTGATCGAAGGCAACATCCTGACGGTCCGACCGACTCCCGCCCTCGAGGAGCTCAAGGCGGACAGCCCCAACCTCTGGTACGTCGTGTCGGTCGGCGACATGGTCGCCGAGTATGGCGCTGAGCGCCGGCCAGCCCTGCCCTTCGCGTTCCCTTATCACGGGCCCGTCGGCTCGTCGGTCTTCAGCACGCTCGACCAGAAGAGCACCTTCTGCCTCGCCGTCGTGCAAAGAGGTCCCTTGCAGCTCGCGATGATGGTCGGCGAGCCTCAAGTCCGCTTCGGCCGGATGGCGAGAAACTTTCTCATCCGCAGCATCTTCTCGATCATGCTCCTGGCGCTGGCCTTTGCCGCGACGGTCGCCGTCGGCGCGGCGCTGGCCGCCCGTTTCGTCTCGCGCGGTATCGAACGGGTGGCGCTTCGCGCGCTCGCGATCGACCCTGCAGCACCGCAAGGCCTGATCTCGCTGAGCGAGGTCCCTCGCGAGTTGAAGCCGCTGGTCAAGGCGCTGAACCGCGCGTTCGGCGAGATCGACGCCTATATCAGGATGCAGCGCCGCTTCCTCGGCAATGCCGCCCATCAGCTCCGCACGCCGCTGACGCTGCTGCGCGCCAAGATCGAGGACGTACCTGAGCCGGCCCTGAAGGCCGAGCTGGTGCGCGACGTCCGCCGGCTGACCTCGCTGGTCTCGGCCATGCTGGACCTGGCGCGACTGCAAAATCATGCGATCGAGAAGCGGCCGATCGACCTTGCCCAGATCACGCTGGATGTGCTGGCCGATTTCAGCCCCTCGGCGCTGGACGCCGGCATCGAGCTTGCGCTGGAGCAGGACGGGAAAGGTCCATTCGTGGTGCAGGGCGTGGACGCCGCAATCCGCAGCGCACTTGCCAATCTCGTCGGCAACGCGCTCATCCACGCCCATGGCGCGCGGCGCATCGTCGCCACGCTCGGCCGCGACGGCGTGTCGATTCACGATGATGGCGCGGGCCTGCCCGATGGCGCCGAACACAGGCTGACCGAGCCGTTCCAGACCGGTAACGCCGCAGGTGAAGGCGCCGGTCTCGGCCTGTCGATCGTCCGCGAGATCATGGCGGCCCATGGCGGAGAGTTGATCGTCACTTCCGCGCCCGGCTGCGGCACCACGATGAGCCTGCGCTTTGCCGCGGCGGCCGCGCCGGCGAGATCTGCGCAGCTCGATCTGCAAGAGCATTGAGCGGGACGCATCGGCGCCTTCCGCGAAACCGTCCGGAAACATTGGCGCGGAAAACGTCTTCCGCGTTTCGTCCTTTCACATCAAGCAATCAATATCTGCGCCGAAGGCAACCGGATTGTACGCGCACGAGCGAACCTGTTGCGGCATCGCGGCGACCAAATCTCCGATTGACATCCTCCACGGAGATTTTCCAATGCGTGTTCTCTCGATGATTGCCGTTGCCGGCGCCATGATTGCGAGCTCGGCTGCCGCGTTCGCCAGCGAGCTTCCCTCCTACGAAGTGACGTCGTTTCCGATCACGGCGACGCAGGTGCAGGTGCTCGGCGGCGCCGGTGTCGAGGAGCAATCGACAAGCCCTTCTATGATCGTCGCCGGCATGCCGGCCTCGCCGGTGCAGGTCTCAGTGCTGTCGCCGCGGATCAAGCAGCTCGCGAGCGCGGGTTCGAATAACCAGGCGCACTGAGCTTGACTTTGTCATTCCGGGTTCGGCGCTCCGCGCCGACCGGAATGACGCGCGTCTACGTCATGCTGCCCGGCATGAAGCAGCGCACGCGCGGATGGCCGTCGACATAGTGCTTCCACACCATGGTGCGGCCGATCTTGTTCGGCACGGTGATCACGGCGCCTTCGGGCACCACGACCCACTCCTCGTCGATGCGCACGCGGTAGCGGCCGCGATCGGACTCCCAATCGACATCGGCAATGACATAGCCGTCGGCATCCGAGCAGCATTGCCCGAATTCGCTATGCAGGCTCTCGAACCAGGGCTTTAAGGGCGAGTTGGCGAAGCGGCCGTCGTCGCGCGCCAGCGCCGAATGCGTCAGTACCGCCAGCCCCAGCAGCACGGCGGCACACTGTCTTGCAGGTCTCATGTGGTCTCCGCGATCGAAGTGATCACCGCGGGGCAAACGCTGTCGTCCGCCCTCCGCATGGTGCGCGGGCGTGGAGACGGCGACTCGCTCCCCCAGCAGCTTTGCCGACAGCTATGCAAATCCGGCGCCAGCGCGCATTCCGGGGAACTACTGGCAAGGTTCCGAGGCGCATTCGCCCTTCGGCGAAGGTGGTCGCACAGGCTGGAGACCTGGTGGCGGGGAAGGCCCCTACGCCAAGGCGAGAGCTATTGAGGCCGCGCAGTGCCGGCCTGCGCCCTTACTGCTTCGCCGGCGCCATCGTGGCGCCGCCCTTCTTCGCCGCGGGCGCGGGTTGCTTCGCGGCTGCAGCCTGCGCCGGCAAGTATTTTGCGACGATGGCAGGATCGACCTGCGCGATGTAGGCATCCGGCAGGCGCGTCCAGGTCTCGTCCTTGCCGAGCAGCGCGATGCCGAGATAGCCGCGCAGCGTCAGGGTCTGACCGTCGGGGCTGACGCGCATGTTGGCCTTCCATATCTGGCCGTCGCGCGGATTGAGCACGTTGCCGCCTTCGTACTTCAACCCTTCGCGCTTCATGTTGCGGACGAAGGAGATACCGAGCACCGGCGCGTTCTTGCGATCGTCGGTGCACTTGGAGCAGACCTCGTTCGGATCGTCGGTCGGCCGCGGAAAGGTCTTGGCGATCACGCCTTCGAAGACGCCATTGCGATCGATGAAGAGAAACCATCCGACCGTCTTGCCGTCTTCGACCTTCTGCCAGAGGCCCGCCGCCGTGGGCTCGGCGGTCTGCGCCGCGCACGGCCTCACCGCCGCGAGCGACAATGCGAGCGCGAGGAAGGAGAGCAGCCGAGAGCTGGAAACGAGAGTCCGCATTATCATCACCTTGCTGAGCCAATCACCTTGCTGAGCCAAGACTTCGTTGAGCCAAGACCTTGCTAAGCCAACACTTTGCTAAGCCAAAAACCTGGCCAAGCCCACGACCGGAATGGCCGCAGACTACGGCGATTTCGCGAACGGTTCCAGCACCAGAAACATGGGGCACCGTCGCCCCGGAACGCTTCGGTCAGTTGACACCGAGCTTCTTTTGCAGGCTGGAGGACGAGGTCGTGTACTGGAACACGAGCCGCTTCTCCGGATAGACATAACGATGGGCTTTTTGCGACATCAGCGCGCCCTCGTGGAAGCCGCACAGGATCAACTTGATCTTGCCGGGATAGGTGTTGATGTCGCCGATCGCGAAGATGCCGGATACGTTGGTCTCGAACGCGGATGTCTCGACCGGCACCAGATTGTTCTCCAGCGCAATGCCCCAGTTCGCGACCGGGCCGAGCTTCATGGTCAGCCCGAAGAACGGCAGCATGGTGTCGCAGGCGATTTCGGTGATGCTGTTGTCGTTGCCCTTGATAGTCGCGCCGGCGAGCTTGCCGTCGGCGCCGGAGAGCGCGGTGACCTGGCCGAGCCGCAGATCCATCTTGCCGCCGGCAACCAGCGCGCGCATCTGCTCGACGCTGTGGGGCGCTGCGCGAAACTCGTCGCGCCGATGCAGCAGCGTGATGCGCTTGGCAATCGGATGCAGATTGAGCGTCCAGTCGAGCGCGGAATCGCCGCCGCCGACGATCAGCACGTTCTTGTCGCGGAAATTCTCCATCTTGCGCACCGCGTAATGCACCGAGGTGCCTTCATAAGCCTCGATGCCCGGCACCGGCGGACGCTTGGGCTGGAACGAGCCGCCGCCGGCCGCGATCACCACCACCTTGCATTCGAACACCTTGCCGGCATCCGTGGTACAGCGAAACAAGGGATCGCCGATCTTCTCCACGGTCTCGATCATCTCGCCGAGATGGAAGGTCGGATGAAACGGCTTGATCTGCTCCATCAGCGCGTCGGTCAGCCCCTGCCCCGACACATGCGGAATGCCGGGAATGTCGTAGATCGGTTTTTCCGGATAGAGCTCGGCACACTGGCCGCCGACCTTGTCGAGGATGTCGACAAAATGCGCCCTCATGTCGAGAAGGCCGAGCTCGAAGGCGGCGAACAGACCGCACGGGCCGGCGCCAATAATCAGCACATCGGTTTTGATCACGTCGCTCATGTCGTCTCTTTATCGGTCGTTATCGGTTGGACGGCGCCCGTTGGGCAGAGGTGACCCTGCCTGTCTAGCCAACGGGGATGGAACAGGGAAGGCATAAAAGCGGGATCGCCCCGCAGCCGCGCCCACTTGCCGGGCCAGAATAACTGGGCTGTAACGAGCATGGATTTGACGGAGATCAATCGGTGAACGCACCTGCCCGCCTCGACACCACCCCGCGCCTCGAGGACTTTCCGTTTCGCCTCAGCGACAACGTCCGGTTCGGCGACCTGGACCCGAACCAGCACGTCAACAACGCGGTCTACGCCACTTATTTCGAGACCGGCCGTGTCACGCTGATGAAGCTTCCCGAATACGGTCTGACCCCGCCGGGGCTGGCCTGGATCATGGTGCGGCTCGACATGCACTTTCGCGCCGAGCTGCACTGGCCGAGCACGATCGAGCTTGGCCTCGGCGTGGTCAAGCTCGGGCGAACGTCGGTGACATTCGAGCAGGTCGTGTTCTCGAACGGCACGTGCATTGCGTCGGCGACGTCGGTCGGCGTCCTGCTCGACGAGGCCACGCGGCGACCCGCGCCGCTGACCGCAGAGGTGATCGAGAAGCTCAGACCCTGGCACAAGCGCGGCATCGAGGTCGCGCCGCCGAGCATCTAGTCTACTTGGATAGTCTACTTGGAGACGATCAGGCCTGGCGCTCGGGCGTCGCCACGACGAGGCCGTCGAGCTCGTCGGAGACCTTGATCTGGCAAGACAGGCGCGAATTCGGGCGCACGTCGAAGCCGAAGTCGAGCATGTCCTCTTCCATCGGCGTCGGGCTGCCGACCTTCTCGCGCCAGGCTTCGTCGACATAGACATGGCAGGTCGCGCAGGCGCAGGCGCCGCCGCATTCGGCCTCGATGCCGGGAATGTTGTTGCGGATCGCAGCTTCCATCACGGTTGCGCCGTTCTCGATTTCCACCGTGCGGGTTTCGCCCTTGTGGTCGACAAAGTGAATCTTGGCCATGTGTGCTCGTGCTGCCGCGGTGCTTTGAATGAAGGAGGGTCCCGGCTGTCCTATAACGGGTCGATCAGCCCGGCGCCATAGCGTTTTGTTGCGAATTGAATCCCGCTTTGCGGGAAGAAAACGCGTCAAAACAAGCGACTAGAGCCCGGCTCCGGTCGTATCGGCTCAACGCTTCAGCATCGCCGCGATGGCGGCACGGGCCTCGGCCACCGCCTCTTTCAGTGCGGCCAAGGCATGGGGCCGGCCATGGCCGGTCCGGATCGCAGTCTCCAGGCTGGCTGCGGCATCGGCCACCGCAAAGGCGCCGATCCCGCGCGCCGAGCCCTTGAGCTTGTGCGCGAGCGCGCCGGTCTCGGCCGGCAATGCTGTCATCGCCGCGAGCAGACGGGCCGCCTGCTCCGCGAACATGGACAGCACTTCCTGCTCCAGCTCGGCATCGCCGAGCGTCATCCGGGAGAGGTGATCGAGGTCGAGCGGGCTGTCGATCGGCGCAAGCGGGGGCGAAGGCATCCAGTCCATCCGTTGCAGTTCAGGCGTCATGGCGCAGGCCCCGGCATCGCGCGATGGCCGCCGGTCCGGCGGTCAGGTTCCCCTCACCCAAGCATGGAAATGGTTAACGAAATGTTTGGGGAAATTGACGCAGATCCGCCGGTTTATTGACGAAAAGTTGCCGCAATCGGCCGAGTCCAGTGGAGAATTGCATTGATTGCTAAGGCGTTACGGCCCGATCCTGTTAACGATGATTAAGAATGTCTTAATCGCGGGCATTTCATTCGCGACGCTCTGCCAATAGGATGTTGCAGAAATTAGCGGACAAGCCGTCCGGGTGGGGACGGCTCGGAGATCCGCGCAAGCGGCATGATCCGGTCTGTGGGCTTGCGCCGCGCGCAGGGCTCGCGGGGGGACGCGTACAAGTAACGAGGGCTCGGACTGAACATGGCGAACACTCCGAAAAAGGTCAAAGACCCTACAGAAGTTGCGCTTTCTGCGATTCAGGAAGCCCTGAACATCAGCGACACGGCGGCCGATACCAGCCGCAACGCCGCGATGCGCAACGAAACGGCGCCCCCGGTGCCGCCGGCCGCGCCCCCGGTCTTCGACGATCCGAGCTTCGAGCCGCGCCCCGCCGCCAACGAACGCTCGACCGTGTTCGACCCGATCGAAGAGCCGCGCACCGCGCGCCGTCCCGCCAATGACGACCGCGAGACCATCGGTCAGCTGCTCCAGGCGCTGCAGAAGGGCCGCCCTGCCCGCAGCGTCTACACCTTCGCCACCATCTTCGCCGGCATCTGGCTCGCCGCCTGCGCGGCGCTGACCGTCGGCTTCCTGCCCTCGATCCAGGCCGCCATGGGCCAGAGCGGCGGCGTGCTCGTCATCGCCGGCCTCGTTGCGATGTTCTTCGCGCCGATCATGCTGTTCTACTTCCTCGCCAGCCTCGTCTGGCGCGGCCAGGAAATGCGCATGATCGCGCAGGCGATGGCGCAGGTCGCGATCCGCTTCTCCGAGCCGGAAGGCTCGGCCGCCGATTCCATGGTCACCGTCGGCCAGGCCATCCGCCGCGAGGTCGCGGCGATGGGCGACGGCATCGAGCGTGCGATTGCGCGCGCCGGCGAGCTCGAGACGCTGGTTGCCAACGAGGTCGCCGCGCTCGAACGCGCCTATTCCGACAACGAGGTGCGCATCCGCGCTTTGCTCCAGGACATCGCGCATCAGCGCGACAACCTGGTCGGCCAGGCCGAGCAGGTCCGCAGCGCCATTTCCGGCGTGCAGATCGACCTGCGCCACGACATCGCGCTGATCTCGGACGCGATCGCCTCCCGCGTCGACGAGGTCGCCAAGTCGATCACCGGCGCGCTGGAAGAGCGCGGCGCCCATATCACCCAGGCGCTGAGCAATGCCGGCGACAACATGATCCTGGCGCTCGGCGAGCGCGGCGGCGACCTGCTCGACCGCCTCGAGGAAGCCAGCAACGAGACCACGCGCGCCGTGCTCGACGCCAGCGAGCGGCTGACCACCAGCCTCAACTTCAAGACCGGCCACGTCCACGACGAGTTCGTCGACCTCGCCGACCGCGTCCACGAGATGCTGAACGAGCGCATCGACCGCATCACCGGCGAGTTCGAGCAGCGTTCCGCCGCGATCGTCGACGGCATCTCCGAGCGCACCGAGCAGGTGCACGACAGCCTGAAGAACTCGTCGGACTCGCTGCTGCTCGAGCTCGAGCTGCGTTCCAACGACATCTCCGCCAAGATCGATGATGCCGGCAACCGCCTCGCCGGCCAGATCATGACGAGCGGCGACAAGGCCAGCGAAGCGCTCGACGCCACCGTCAACTCCCTGGTCGCCAAGGTCGTCAGCCAGACCGAGACCGCGCACGATTCGCTGTCGCTGCAGATGAGCGCGTTCGACGAGCTGGTGAGGAACCAGGGCACCGAGCTGGTCGAGAAGTTCGCCCGCGACTCCGGCACGCTGGGCGCGCTGATCACCCGCCACATCTCCGAGTTCGACCGCACCGTGAAGACCTTCGGCGGCGAAATCGTCGATCGCATGGGCCAGCGCACGCAGGACATCGCCGAGACGCTGAAGACCTATGTCGACAATTTCGACACCCGCTTCACGTCGAACGGCGGCGAGATCACGGCGGTGCTCGACCAGCGCCTCGCGCAGTTCGAGACCACGATCGGCGAACGCGTCGGCAATATCGACGCTTCGCTAAACGGCAAGATCGCCAGCCTCGACGGCACCATCGAAGGCCACATCAGGACCTTCGACGAGCAGCTCGTCGGCCGCGTCGCCGCGCTCGAACAGTCGTTCGACGGCCGCGCGAAGTCGATGACCGAAACCATCGACGGACGCATCAACACGCTGGCGACGTCGCTGACCGACGGTGCCGCGCAGGCGATCCAGTCGATCGACTCCCGCCTCACCCACCTCACGACCTCGCTGACCGGCGGCGCGTCGCAGGCCATCGAAACGATCGATGCACGCCTCAGCCATCTCACGACGTCGCTGACCGATGGTGCGTCGCAGACCATCCAGTCGATCGACACCCGCTTGACGCACCTCACGACGACGCTCACCGGCGGCGCCACGCAGGCGCTCGAATCCATCGACGCCCGCCTCACCTACCTGACCACCGCCGTGACCAACGGCGCCTCGCAAGCCGTGCAATCGATCGACACCCGCCTCACGCTGCTGAGCTCGACGCTCACCGACGGCACCGCGCAGGCGATCGAGGCCGTCGACCGCCGCATCACCGGCGTCGCCGAGATCATCGACGGCCGCAGCATGCATCTGACCGACACGGTCACGGCGCGCTTCCAGGAGATCCAGCAGGCCATCGAGACCAAGGTCGGGTCGGTCGCCAGCGACATCGACGTGCGCGTGGCGCAGTTCGAGGACCTGCTCGGCTCGCGCGTCGAGGCCGTCGCCGGCCGCATCGAAAGCAGCGGACGCCAGGCCAGCGAGGACATGATGTCCCGCGCCGAGATGATCTCGACCGCGATCCGCTCGCATGTCGAGGACGCCGAGCGCTCGCTCACCAACCTCGTCGTCAACACCAGCGAGACCATCCAGACCGGCGCGCGCACCGCCCAGCAGTCGCTGCTGACGGTCTCCTCCGACGTCAACGCCCAGCTCAAGATGACCTCCGCCGAGGTCGAGCAGGCGCTGACCGCGGTCGGCACCGGTGCGGCGAACTCGATCCTGACCAGCGCGCGCGAAGCGCAGTCGACGCTGGTCGCGGCCTCGGGCGAAGCCTCCACCCAGATCAAGGGGCTCGCGGCCGACGTCGAGCGCACGCTGTCGGCGGCGGGCTCCGCTACCGCAGCCTCGATCCTGGCCGGCGCCCGCGAGGTGCAGACCACCCTCGTCACCGCGTCCTCGGATGCGGCCAACCAGGTCAAGACGCTCACCGCCGACGTGCAGCGCTCGCTGTCCATGGCCGGCACCGCCACCGCGGAATCGATCACCGCCGGCGCCCGCGATGCGCAGAGCACGCTGATCACGGCCTCGACCGAGACCGCCAACCAGATCAAGGCGCTGTCCTCGGACGTGCAGCGTTCGCTGACGATGGCGGGCACCTCGACGGCCGAGACCATCATGAGCGGCGCCCGCGAGGCCCAGAGCACGCTGGTGACGGCGTCCTCGGACGCGGCGAGCCAGGTCAAGTCGCTCGCGGCCGAAGTGCATCGCTCGCTCTCGCAGGTCGGCCAGTCCACCGCCGAGACGATCACCACCAGCGCCCGCGACGCCCAGAGCACCCTGCTCGCGGTCTCGGCCGAGCAGACCAGCCAGGTCCGTTCGCTCGCGGCCGAGATGCAGCGCGCGCTGGCGACCGCCGGCGGCGCCACCATCGAGGCGCTCACCAGCGGCGTTCGCGAGGCCCAGGGCACGCTGATCTCCGCCTCGACCGACGCGGCGAGCCAGATCAAGTCGCTGACGACGGATATCGAGCGCACGCTGACCGCGGTCGGCGCCGACACCGCCTCGACCATCCTGAACAGCGCGCGTGAGGCCCAGATCTCGCTGACCTCGACTTCGGCCGACGCCGCGAGCCAGATCCGCACGATCTCGACCGAGATCGAGCGCACGCTGAGCGCGGCCACCGCCAACGCCACCAACGACATCCAGACCAGCGCGCTCAACGCCCAGAACGCGCTGATCTCCGCCTCCAACGAGGCGAGCTCGCGCGTCAAGTCGAGCTCGGCCGACGTCGAGCGTTCGGTGCTCGCCGCCAGCTCCAGCTTCGGCCAGGCCATGACCGGCAAGACCGACGAGATCGTCACCTATGTGCAGCAGCAGGCCGACCGCCTGTCGAACATGATCGACGCCAAGCGCGGCGCGCTGGTCGACGCGATCGGCTCGAAGACCAGCCAGCTCACGCTCGACATCGACCGCGTCACCTCCGACGCGCTGAAGTCGATCGAGACGCGCGGCCAGGCCTTCTCGCAGACCATGATGGGCAACGGCTCGGAAGTCGCCCGCACCATCAACGCGGCGAGCGAGGTCGCCACCAGCGCCGTCAGCAAGTCGCTCAAGGATCTCGAGCAGTCCTCGCGTTCCGCGATCGACCAGTCGCGCCAGGTCTCGATTGCGGCCGTCACCGAGATGCAGGAGACCAGCAAGATCCTGCGCACCGACACGGTCGCCCTGTTCGAGCGCCTGCGCGAAGGCAACATCCTGCTCCAGGAGGTGCTGACCGGTGCGCACGACAACCTCAACTCGCTCGAGCGGGCGCTGGTGACCCGCGTCGCCGACTTCGTCTCGGCGATGAACGACGTCACTTCGCGCAACGGCGCGGCGACGCAGAACCTGGAAGAGCAGCTCAACGTCTTCAACAGCAAGACCACGAAGGCGCTGCAGGATCTCGGCGAGCTGTCGACGCAGTTCGACAAACACGGCCAGGCGCTGGTCGAGGCCGCGCAGGTCGTCGAGCAGAGCAACAAGAACACCACCGCCTCGCTCGCCGAGCGCAAGCAGGCGCTGGAATCGCTCGTCACCACGATCGACCTGCGCACGGCCGATCTCGACCAGCGGCTGTCGCGCTTCACCGGCCTGCTCGATGAATCGCTGGCGGCTGCCGAAGAGCGCGCCCGCGACATCGCCCGCGTCGTCGCCGAGACCGCCGGCGCCGGCTCGGCTGCGATCACCCGCCAGTTCGAGGCGGTGCGCGCGGCATCCGAAGAGGAGCACCGGCAGACCATCGAGGCCATGCACGACATCTACCGCCAGACCACCGATGAGGCGGATGCGATGTTCAAGCAGTCGACCGAGAAGTTCACCAACCTCGTCGCCAGCATGAAGCAGATGGCTTTCGAGATGCACAACGAGCTCGAAGCCACCCGCAACGAGCTGCGCCGCGGCGTGCTCGAGATGCCGCAGGAGGCCGCCGAGAGCACGGCGCAGATGCGCAAGGTGATCGTCGACCAGATCGAGGCGCTCGCCGAGCTCAACCGCATCGTGGCCCAGCACGGCCGCGGGCTCGACGTCACCACGGCGGGCCGCGCCAGCGTGCAGCGCCAGGAAGAGCCGATACTTGCAGCCGTCGGCGGCCGGGCGACCGAGACCCGCATGCGCGATACGGGCAGCGCTTCGACGCTGCCGCCGCCGGACCTCGGCCTGCCGGCCTCGCGCCGCACCGAAGCGCCGCCGGTCGCGCCCGGCAACAACGACCAGAACCGTGACGGCTGGCTGTCGGACCTGCTCAACCGCACGGACGCCAACCAGGACGCTCCGAACGGCCGTGAGGCTCCCCGTGGCCGTGCTGCTGCCCCTGCACCGCAGCCGCAGGCTCCGCAGAGCAGCGGCAATCCGCTGGAATCGCTGTCGCTCGACATCGGCCGGCTGATGGACCGCAACCTCGCGGCCGAGATGTGGGACCGCTACCAGCGCGGCGAGAACAAGGCCTTCACCAAGCGCCTCTACACGCCCGCCGGCCAGAAGGCCTTCGACGAGGTCGCCCGCAAGTACCGCGCCGACCGCAACTTCAAGGGCACGGTCGACCGCTACGTCGCCGAGTTCGAGCGCCTGCTCGACGAAGTCGCCCGCGACGGCCGCGGCCCGCAGGAGCTGCGCAGCCACCTGATCTCGGAGACGGGCCTGGTGTACACGCTGCTCGCGCACGCGGCGGGCCGCCTGGGGTGAGCGGCCGATAGCAACGAACAGCGAAAGAAAACGGAGGCCTCTCGGCCTCCGTTTTTGTTTGAGTGCGTCATCCGCGCTCTCGTGCCCCGGACGCAGCGCAGCGCTTCT
>NZ_LBJW01000085.1:0-36351 GCF_028128865.1 Bradyrhizobium sp. CCBAU 11357
CGATTTCTCTCCAAATCGCAATGCCTTAGGATCACATGCGATTCCCCTGCCCTCCAGGGGAGGGTAAGAAAGAGCTCAATCCACTCCCGCCAGCTTCCCCTTCTCGCGCGTTGCCGCGACCACGTCCCGCACGAGATCGAATACGCCGTCGCCTTGCGGCGGTGCGTTCGGCGAGCGGCCCATGCGCACGATCACGAGCTGCTCCGACGGGATCACGATGGTGTACTGCCCGATCGTGCCCTTGGCGAAGAAGGCATCTCGCGGCCAGCCATGCTCCACGCGGAAGTTTGCGCCAAAACTGTCACCCTGGTTGGTCCAGAAGCCGGCGCCGATGCCGACCCAGGCATTCGGCGTGGCCGTCGCCGAATAGTTCACCCACCCTTCCGGCAAGATGCGTTTGCCGCCGGCGACGCCGTCATTGAGATAGAGCTGGCCGAAGCGCGCCCAATCGCGCGCGGAGGCGAGCATCTCGCTCGACCCTTCGATCGTGCCGGCGCCGTCGAGCTGGAGCACGACATGGCGCATGCCGAGCGGGGCGAACAATTCGCGGCGCGCAAAGCGCAGCGCGTCTTCCGGCGTGCCACCGGCCGCATCGCGGATCAGATGCGAGAGGATGAGGACGTTGCCGTCGTGATAATTCCACGCGGTGCCGGGCGCGGTCTGAAGCGGGATGGTCTCGGCATAGGCGGCCATGTCCTTCTCGGCGAATTTCATCCGGTTCACCGGCTCGAAGGCGGAGCCGAGCGAAGCCTGTAGCGAGCTGCCGAGCGCAAGGCCCGCGGTGTGACGCAGCAGCTGATCGACGGTGATGGCATGGCGGGGATCATCGGGATCTTTCCAGGCCGCGACCGGCGCGGGACCGTCGAGCTTCAGCTTGCCCTGGCGCACCAGCACGCCGATCAACGCCGAGATCACCGATTTCGTCATGGAGAAGCCGAGCAGCGGCGTCTCGGGGCCGATGCCGTCGGCGTAGCGCTCGGCGACGACGCGGCCGGCCTTCATCACCACGATGGCGCGGGTGCGGCGGTGAGGCGGCTGCGCGGGCTCGGCGAAGGCCCGGTCGAGCGCGGCGGCGAGCGAGGGGTTTTGCGGCGACACGATCGCGGGGCCGGCGATCTCGGGCAGCAAGGCGGGCCGTTTGTCGCCAGGCGGCGGCGCGACGGCGGCAATGCCAGTGCCGTGATCGAGCGTGCAGCCGAGGCCCTCGCGATAGACAGCACGGCTGCGGCCGAGGCCGAACAGCGTCACCGTGACATCCTTGCGGACGGAATCGACCCTGTACTCCATCGCCCAGCTGATCAGGCTCGCTCCGGGCATGGCGTCGGTGGTCTCGGCGAAGTTGCGGCTGGGATCGAGGCCGGAGACGAACGTCTCGGCGCACAGGATGTCGGCGACGAAGCCGGTGGCGACCTTCGGCACGTCGCGGGCCCGGGCCGCGCCGAGCGCGAGGCCGGCTGCGGCGATGGCGGTGGTGAGAAGGAGGATCTTGCGGCGGGTCACGGGCTTTCTCCGGCTGAGGCGCATGGCTGGAAGGAAGCCGGAGCAGCCGGAGGTGCGCTCGCCGGATTTGGAAAATGGCCTTGTTGAAACCGAACTGACCTCGCCGATTCCAGAATTTCGGTGTGATTAGAACGGCTTGGAAACTAGGCCGCACTTGTCTTCTGCCGCCGGTACTCCGTCGGCGTCACGCCTGTCACCGCTTTGAACGCCCGGTTGAACGGCCCCAGTGACTGGAAACCGGCGTCCATGGCGATGGTGATGACGGCGACCTCGGCCTGGGCGGGATCGGCGAGCGCGGCCTTGGCTTCCTCGATCCGATGGTTGTTCAGGAACACATTGAAGTTGCGATAGCCGAGCCGCTGGTTGATCAGCCGGCGAAGCCGGTATTCGGGAATCTTCAGCCGGCCCGCCAGCACGCCGATGGTGATGTTCTCCTGGCGATAGATCCGCTCGTCCGCCATCAGGCGCATCAGGGCATCGATGAGTTTCTGGTCGGAGTCCTCGGCCGCGGGCTGGACCAGCGCGATCGCCGGTGCAGGCTCTGGCGCAATCGGAAACAGATCGGCGCCATCGACGCGCATCATCGCACAGGTAATCACTGCTACGATGCAGGCGAGCACCCCTGTGTTGATCGTGTTGGCGACATCGCCCGCGCTGAAGGCAACGAGGATCTGGAGCACCGCATTCAACCCGCCATAGAGCGCGGCAGCGCAGACGATGAAGACGCGCACGCGGCGGCGACGCTCGACCAGATCGGCGGACCATGATCGGATCGTCTGCGCCACTGCGAGCACGATGAAACCGAGCACGATCAGGTTCACTACAGTCACGGAGAACCGCGCGTTGCCGCCGGGCGCGATCCAGAGACACCCGACGAAGCTGAAGGCGGTCACCGCAGCCCAGATCAAACCGTGCCACCAGCGCAGGCGAAAGGCGTCGTCGAACAGCGAGCGTGTGAACAGCCAGAATACGACGATATTGCCGGTCGACAGTGCAATCAGCGGCGCGTGCCAGATCGGAACGAGCGACGACACGCCGATGGAATAGCTCGCGGCATGCGCCGCCGAGCCGAGCGCGAAGGCCGCACCGAGCCGGGCTGCCAGCACATCGCGGAAATCGGAGACGAGCGATGCCGCCAGCACAAGCAGCAGCGCGACGCTGGCAGCGCGGAAGGCGAGCTCGGTTGTGGCAAGTGTCATCGGGTGATGCGACGGTGCGGTTGAAGGCAGCCGAACATCGTTCGTTGCGCTCGTTTTTTCAAGGACCATCCGCATGCAAGGATTAGCGTCGCCCACCGCTGTCATCGCCCGGCTTGACCGGGCGATCCAGTACTCCGAGGCGGTTGTGATTGAATCGATAGGCTGCGGCGTACTGGATGCCCCGGTCAAGCCGGGGCATGACGGCGGAGTATGTAGGCTATCGCACCTGTGACGTCGGGATCCGGCCTTTGTCGCGACGGCGATGCGAAATCCTGCTACCCTCGGCTCCAACAAAGCCAAAAGGAGTCCCCCCATGAGCTGGCAGCCCTCGAACGATCCCGTGCTCGGCGATCCCATGTCCTGCGATGCGCTCGATCTCGTCATCGTGCCGCGCACGCGCGATCTCGGTGATGGGTTCGCGGTGCGCCGCGCGTTGCCGCACGGCAAGCGGCAGATGGTCGGGCCCTTCATCTTCTTCGACCATTTCGGCCCGGTGCAGTTCGTCTCCGGCAAAGGCATGGACGTGCGGCCGCATCCGCATATCGGGCTTGCCACCGTCACCTATCTGTTCGACGGCGCGATCATGCATCGCGACAGCGAGGGCAACGTCCAGGAGATCGCGCCCGGCGCGATGAACCTGATGACGGCGGGGCGCGGCATCGCGCATTCCGAGCGCACGCCGGATGCGCAGCGCGCCTCGGGCCAGAAGATGCTCGGCCTGCAAAGCTGGATAGCGCTGCCGGCGGGCTCCGAAGAGATCGCGCCGTCGTTCCAGCACTACGCGGCGGGCGACCTGCCGATGATCTCCGAGCGCGATTTCACCGCGCGGGTGATCGCGGGCTCCGCCTTCGGCATCGCCTCGCCTGTTACGATGGTCTCGCCCTGGTTCTACACCGAGGTCACGGCGGTCGCGGGCGCGAGCGTGCCGCTCGACCCCGATCACGAGGAGCGCGCGATCTATGTGGTCGACGGCGAGGTCGAGATCGCGAACGAGCGCTATGAGGGGCCGCGCCTCCTGATCTTCCGGCCCGGCGACCGCATCACCGTGAAGGCGCTGAAGGCGACGCGGATGATGTTTCTCGGCGGCGATGCGCTGGAAGGCCCGCGCCACATCTGGTGGAATTTCGTCTCCTCCAGCAAGGAGCGGATCGAGCAGGCCAAGCAGGACTGGAAAACCGGCCGCTTCGCGGCAGTTCCGCAGGAACATGAGTTCATTCCGCTGCCGGAATAGGCTAATCCGGTCTCCGGCCGCGCCATCAGATGCGGCCGGATGTCCTGTGTGAAGGCTTTGCCGATGACCACCATGCTCTCCAGCGACCTGCCTCTATCCAAGATCGGACGCGGCAAGGTGCGCGATATCTACGCCGTCGACGACGACCGCCTGCTGCTCGTCACCACCGACCGCATCAGCGCCTTCGACGTGGTGATGGGCGAGACCATCCCGATGAAGGGCGCGGTGCTGACGCAGATCAGCGCGTTCTGGTTCAATGAGCTCGAAGGCGTGGTGCCGCATCACATGATCAGCGCCGACACCGACGAGATCGTCGCGGCTGTGCCGTCGTTGCAGCCGCACCGCGCCGAGATTCTCGGCCGCGCCATGCTGTGCAAGCGGACCACCGTGTTTCCGATCGAATGCGTGATCCGCGGCTACCTCTCGGGCTCCGCCTGGAAGGAATACGCCGCCAGCGGCACGCTCGCCGGCGAAAAGCTGAAGGCCGGCCTCGTCGAGAGCGAGAAGCTGGAGCCTGCGATCTTCAGCCCGGCGACCAAGGCCGAGAGCGGCCATGACGAGAACATCACCATCGCGAAGATGCGCGCGGTGGTCGGCGACGAGGTCGCCTACACGCTGGAGAGCATGACGCGGGCGATCTACACGCTCGGCGAGGAGCTCGCCCGCGAGCAGGGCATCATCATCGCCGACACCAAGTTCGAGTTCGGCCGCGACAAGGACGGCCGCATCATCCTGATCGACGAGGTGATGACGCCGGATTCTTCGCGCTTCTGGGCAGTGGACGCCTACAAGCCGGGTCAGCCGCAGGCGAGCTTCGACAAGCAACCGCTGCGCGACTATCTCGACGTCGAGCGCCGCGCCGGCCGCTGGAACGGCGACGCCCCGCCGCCGCCGCTGCCGGCCAGCGTGGTGGACGCGACCAGCAAGCGATATCTGGAAGCGTATCGGCGCGTGACCGGAGCGGAGCTGAGGATTTAGGCGCGGTTTACTGACGGATGCATGTCTGGATTGTCGCGCTTCGCGGCAGGACAACAGCAAAGTATGGACACGCCTTTGACGCTTTGCGCCGACCCAAGGGCTCTGGGGCTGCGATCTCGCCTGCATTGATCCAGATCAAGCCGGGAGCCAACGATTAGAGAAAGCTGATCACCTCGGCTTGATACAACAAACGAGGGAGATCGCCATGACCCTGATAGGCACGAAGCGAACGTTACTTTTTGCAGCCGTCCTGGGCTGCGGAATTTTCGGCTCGACCAACTGGTCAAACGACACCGGCATCGCGTTCGGCGTTCCAAGCGCTGAAGCCAGGGTCGGCCGGCCGGCAACCCCCGCGAGCGTTGCCGGCGTCGCACGTCGAACCACGCGACGCGCGGTCGTGGGGGGAGCTGCGGTGGGTGCGGCAGCTGCCGGCGCAGCATGCGTGCGTGTCTATGTGAACGGCGCCTACGTCTGCCGCTGATGACATTCGCGCCGGCGAATGCAATTCGCCGGTCCGGGCTACGATGTCAGCTTCGTCATTGCGAGGAGCTCGCGACAAAATTGCGTAGCAATTTTGCGCTGATGCGACGAAGCAATCCAGACTGCCCTGTGGAAAGACTCTGGATTGCTTCGCGGAGCCTGTCATCGGGCCGCGCTTCGCGCGGACCCGGTGGCTCGCAATGACGAGATAATGGTGGCCTACACCCCCGCCATCATCACGTATTTGATCTCGACATATTCTTCCATGCCGTGACGCGAGCCTTCGCGGCCCAAACCGCTTTCCTTGACGCCGCCGAAGGGCGCGACCTCGGTGGTGATCAGGCCGGTGTTGACGCCGACCATGCCTGATTCAAGCGCTTCGGCGACGCGCCAGACGCGGCCGAGATCGCGGGAATAGAAGTACGAGGCGAGGCCGAACGGCGAGGCGTTGCACATCGCGATGACGTCCGCCTCGTCCTTGAAGCGGATCACGGGTGCGAGCGGGCCGAAGGTCTCCTCCTGCGACACCAGCGAGTCCGGCTTGACGTCGGCCAGCACTGTCGGTTCGAAGAACGAGCGGCCGAGCTCGCTGCGCTTGCCGCCGGTGACGACCTTGGCGCCGCGCTTGACGGCGTCGGCAATGTGGCGCTCGACCTTGTCGACCGCCTTCATGTTGATCAGCGGACCCTGCGTGACACCGCTCTCGGTGCCGTCGCCGATCTTCATCGCGGCGACCTTCTTCGACAGCTTCTGCACGAATTCGTCGTAGATCTTGTCCTGGGCGTAGATGCGATTGGCACAGACGCAGGTCTGGCCCATGTTGCGATATTTCGAGACGATCGCGCCTTCGACCGCCGCATCGATGTCGGCATCGTCGAACACGATGAAGGGCGCGTTGCCGCCGAGCTCGAGGCCGAGCCGCTTCACGCCGACGGACGCCTGCTGATAGAGGATCTTGCCGACCGCGGTCGAGCCGGTGAAGCCGACGAAGCGCACCGCCGGATGTTCGCACAGCACCTTGCCGATCGGCGGCGCGTCACCCGTGATGATGTTGAGCACGCCCTTGGGGATGCCGGCCTTCTCGGCGAGCACGGCCAGCGCCAGCGCCGACAGCGGCGTCTCGTTGGCAGGCTTGAGCACCACCGTGCAGCCGGCTGCCAGCGCCGGAGACACTTTGCGCGTGATCATCGAGTTCGGGAAATTCCACGGCGTGATCGCGCCGCAGACGCCGATCGGCTGCTTGATGGCGAGCAGGCGCGCATCGGACCGCTGGCTCGGAATGGTCTCGCCATAGACGCGGCGGGCTTCTTCCGCGAAGAACTCGATATAGGCTGCGCCGATATCGACCTCGCCGAGCGCCTCCGAAAGCGGCTTGCCCTGCTCGGAGGTAAGGATCAGCGCGAGGTCCTCGCGATTGGCTGTGATCAGCTCGAACCATTTGCGCAGGATATTCGAGCGCTGCTTGGCCGTGTGCTTGGCCCAGGCCGGAAAGGCGCGCTGTGCGGCTTCGACCGCCCGGGTGGTGTCGTCAGCACCAAGCTGCGGCACCTTTGCCAGCTCGACGCCCGTGGCGGGATTGTTGACGGCGAAGACCGGCGTACCGACCCAGGCGCCGTCGATGTAGCAGGCCTCCTTCAGCAGCGAGGGGTCCTTCAACCGGTCGCGCAGGGTGGCGGTGGCTTGCGGGGCGCGTGCGGCGGCGGTCGGTGTCATGGCGTACTCCCTTGGCGATCGGACTTGGGGCGATCGGATCGGCCCGGAATATAGGAGCAAGCGATGCGCAATGCACCGCCCCGCAACGCACATCTGCTGGGAGTAAGCCGGGAGCCTCGGGTCGCTCACCTCTCCCAACGGCGAGAGGTTGGCGTCGCGATCGAGGAAACGGTCAGGCCGCGCCGCTCATATAGGTCTCGCGGCGACCGATCATGCGCTCGGCTGCGGCCTTGGCGTCCGCCTTCGTCGAGGTCGCGCAGGTCCGGTATTCGAGATCGGGAACGTGGGAGGTGTCGCGACGGCCGAACCACGACTTCGAGCCGACCGGCAGCAGCGCCAGCGCCTGCGCCAGATTGTCGACGGCACCGAAAGAATAGAGCGCGCCGGTGCCGGCAATGCGGACCTCGTAAATCCCGGGCGAAATCGGCGCCTCCAGGTTCTCGCCCCGTCCGGCACGGGGATAGCGTTTCCATTCGCTCCAGGTCGAAATCATTTGAGGTCCCCCACGCCGCCTATCCACGGCCGGCAACATTCGCATCAAGTCTTGATCGGCCCATGAACCGGGCCGGGTGCTGAACGCGGCAGCTCACGAAATGTTTCAAGCATCCGAAAACCAGACGAACTATATCGCCTCGAGCCCTTCCGATGTGAGGCGACGTCCGGCAATCCACCGCAGATTGTGAGAGAGCACCGCCGTTTAGTCCCGTTGTCGTCGTGCCTGGGACCAAGGCCGTCAAGTCACGACATCGCGACCGACGCAGACATCCGGACGCGCTCGCTGCACGGGAAGGCAATCGATTACTTCAAACAATAATCAAACCCGAGGAACGCCATGCAGACAGCAGGGTCCAAGGCGCGCATCTGCATCACCAACGTCATTGCGAGCCACCGGGTCCGCGCGAAGCGCGGCCCGATGACAGGCTCCGCGAAGCAATCCAGTCTGCCGCCATGGAGAGACTCTGGATTGCTTCGTCGCTGCGCTCCTCGCAATGACGGGGAGAGAGCCTTGCCCTACCCCGTCAGTCCGCGCTGGTCGGCGAGTTCCTTCAGCGACACCAGCGGGCGGGCGCCGATGTGCTGGATGACTTCGGCGGCGGCGAGCGCGCCGAGCTCGCCGCACTGCTTGTAGCCGAAGTTGCGCGCGAGGCCGTAGAGGAAGCCGGCGGCGAAGAGGTCGCCGGCGCCGGTGGTGTCAACCACCTTCTCGACCGGGAAGGCCGGCGCTGCGACCGCGTCTTCCGATGACACCACCATGCAGCCCTTCTCGCTGCGGGTGACTACGCCGAGATTGACGTCATTGCGCAGCTGCTTCAGCGCGGTGTCGAAGTCCGAGGTCATGTAGAGCGAGTGCAGCTCGGACTCGTTGGCGAACACGATGTCGACGGTGCCGCCCCGCATCAGCGAGAGAAACTCGTCGCGATAGCGATCGACGCAGAAGGAATCCGACAGCGTCAGCGCCACCTTTCGCTTGGCGTCGTGGGCGATCTTGGCCGCCTTGACGAAGGCCTCCTTGGCGTTCTTGGGGTCCCAGAGATAGCCCTCGAGATAGACGATGCCGGCAGCAGCGATCTCGGCCGGATCGATGTCGGCGGGCGACAGGTCCTGCGCCGCGCCGAGATAGGTGTTCATGGTGCGCTCGCCATCGCCGGTGACCAGGATGTAGGAGCAGCCGGTGGCGGGGCCGTCCTTGGCGGCGGGCGTGTTGAAGGCGACGCCGGCTGAGCGGATGTCGTGAACGTAGAGCTTGCCGATCTGGTCGTCCTTGACCTTGCCGACATAGGCGGCGCGTGCCCCCAGGCTGCCGATGCCGACGATGGTGTTGGCGGCAGATCCCCCCGAGACCTCGGTCGCCGGACCCATGTCCTTGTAGATGGCCGCCGCCCGCGCCTCGTCGATCAGCGACATGCTGCCCTTGGTCATGCCATGCTTGGCCAGAAAGGCCTCGTCGGTCCGAACCAGCACGTCGAACAGCGCGTTGCCGATGCCGAGAACGTCATATTTCACGTCAGCCATTCACTTTGATCCTGTTTGCCGGATTGCGGACCTTACGGAAATCCGCTTCCTGTCGGCCTGAAATCCAAGCTCGCGGCCTATCACGACCGGGCCTTGGCGGGCAAGCAACGGTATTTTCGAGAGCATGATCCGCTCCTTCCTGACCGTCTCGACGGGAACGCTGGCCTCGCGCCTGCTGGGTTTTGCCCGCGATTCCCTGATTGCGGCGCTGCTCGGCACCGGCGCCGTGGCGGACGCGTTCCTGGCGGCGTTCCAGCTCGTCAACGTGGTGCGGCGGCTGCTCAGCGAGGGCGCGCTGAACGCGGCGCTGATCCCGGCCTGGCTGCGGGTGCGGGACCGCGACGGGGTGGCGGAAGCCGCGGCGTTCGCCGGGCGCGTGCTCGGCACGGTCAGCGCGGCGCTGATCGCGATCTCGCTCCTGATCGCATTGTTGATGCCGTTGATCATGACGGTCATCGCGCCGGGATTCCTCGACAGCGGCACGCTCGATCTCGCGGTTCAGAACGCGCGGCTGATGCTGCCTTATCTCGCCTTCGCGGGTCCCGTCACCGTGCTGATGGGCCTGCTCAACGCGCAGGGACGCTTCGCGCTCACGGCATTCGCGCCGCTGCTGTTCAACATCGCGCTGATCGCCGCGATCGCGATGCTGCTCGTCTGGCGGGCGGAGGCCGGCTTCGCGGCGTGGATCCTGGCGGCGACCGTTGGTCTCGCCGGCCTGCTGCAATTGCTGATGCTGCTGTCGCAGCGAAGCGCGCGCCTCGCGACACCGCTGCGCGCCAGTTTCGACAAGCAGATGCGCGGCTTCTTTGCCAAGGCGATCCCCGGCATGATCGCAAGCTCGGGGCCGCAATGGCTGATGGTGGCCGGTGCGATCATCGCGTCCGCGACGCCGTCCGCGGTGTCGTGGCTCTATTTCGCCAACCGCTTGATCGAGCTGCCGCTCGGCATCGTCGGCGTCGCCATGGGCACCGTGCTGGTGCCGGAGCTGACGCGCGCGGTCGCTAGCTCCGATCGCACCGCGGTGGCGCACGCCGAATCCCGCGCGCTGGAGCTTGCGACCGGGCTGGCGCTGCCGGCGACTCTCGGCCTGATCGTGCTCGCCGAGCCGATCGTCCGGCTGTTATTCGAGCATGGCGCGTTCGGTGCGGAGGACAGCACGGCCACCGCGCGCGCGCTGATGTGGCTGGCGCTGGGCTTGCCGGCCCATGTGCTGATCAAGGCGCTGTCGCCGGCGTTCTATGCCCGCAGCGACACGATGACGCCGCTCATGGCCACCGCCAAAGGCTTTGTGGTCGCGGTCGCGCTCGCCGTCTTGCTCGGCCATTTTTACAGCGCGAGCGGGATCGCGGCGAGCATCGCGGCGGGCGCCTGGAGCAGCGCGCTCTCGCTGCTCCGAAAGGGCACGCGCGAGTTCGGCTTCTCGATGGACGATGCCGCGCGAAAACGGTTGCCGCGGATCGTGCTCGCCGCGGCCGCGATGGGCGCCCTGCTCTGGCTGTCCGCGGATCTGATGCCTGCGGAGGCGCATGGCCTGATCCGCTTCCTCGTGCTGGGTGTGCAGATCGCGGCCGGGATCGCCGTCTACGGCCTGCTGCTGCAGATCCTCGGTGCCGCCTCCTGGCGCCAGGCCGTTAACGCGCTGAAACGACCCGGCTGACCCACGGCCCGCGCGAAAGACCCTTGACGGGGCAGCGCCGCTGTTGGAAACGACGGCCGAATACCTATGGGAAGGCTGACCATGCCATTCGTTGAACGGGTCTTTTCGGGCGTCCAGCCGACGGGCAATCTGCACCTCGGCAATTACCTCGGCGCCATCGTCAACTTCGTGAAGATGCAGGAAACCCACAATTGCATCTATTGCGTCGTCGACATGCACGCGATCACGCAAGGGGTGGACGTCTGGGGCGGACCGGTCGAACTCGCGCGCAACACCCGCGAGGTGACCGCGGCGTTCATCGCGGCCGGCATCGATCCCAAGAAGCACATCGTGTTCAACCAGAGCCAGGTCTCGGGCCATGCCGAGCTCGCCTGGATCTTCAACTGCGTCGCGCGCATGGGCTGGCTCGGCCGCATGACCCAGTTCAAGGAGAAGGCCGGCAAGGACCGCGAGAACGCCTCCGTGGGCCTGTTCGACTATCCCGTGCTGATGGCCGCCGACATCCTGCTCTACCGCGCCACCCACGTTCCCGTGGGCGAGGACCAGAAGCAGCATCTCGAGCTCTCCCGCGACATCGCGCAGAAGTTCAACAACGACTTTGGTGACTCCATCCGCGCGCAGGGCACCAATGACGGCCTGTTCTTCCCGCTGCCGGAACCCTTGATCACGGGTCCGGCGACGCGCGTGATGAGCCTGCGCGACGGCACCAAGAAGATGTCGAAGTCGGATGCCTCCGACAATTCGCGTATCAATCTCACCGACGATGCCGACACCATCGCGCAGAAGATCCGAAAGGCGAAGACCGATCCGGAGCCGCTGCCGACGGAAGAAAAGGGCCTGGAAGCGCGGCCCGAGGCCGACAATCTCGTCGGCATCTTCGCCGCGCTCGCCGGCCGGTCGAAGGCGGACGTGCTGCGTGAATTCGGCAACGGCCAGTTCTCCAGCTTCAAGAACGCGCTGGCGGAGCTGTGCGTGACAAAACTCGCGCCGATCGCCGGCGAGATGAAGCGCCTCGTCGCCGATCCCGGCCATATCGACGCGATCCTGAACGAGGGATCCGACGGGGCGCGCGCGATCGCCGACGAGACGATGAAGCTCTCCAAGGACATCGTCGGCTTCATCCGCCGGCGCTAGAGATGGTCGGCGCTCCGAGCGCCGACCGCTTCTCCTCTCCCCAATTTTGCGGGAGTGTGGCAGCATGCTCCCCGTGCACAATCCGGGACATGCATGACCAGCAAGCGACTTTGCTACGAGCCGGGTCACAAGCCCAAATGCCTCGTCATCGTCGACGACAGCGCCGAATGGGATCGCGCCGTCTATTACGCCAGCCGCTGGGCGATCCGCGCCGGCGGCGGCGTGGTGATGCTGCGCATCATCGAGCCGGAACAGCAGAGCCAGGAATGGCTCGGAGTGGCCGACATCATGCGCGCCGAGGCGCAGGAAGCCGCCGAAGCCGCGCTCGACCGCGCCGCCGGGCGCGCCAACGGCATTGCCGCCATCACGCCGGAACGGGTGATCCGCGAAGGCGAAGCGCTGGAGCAGCTGCTCGCTGTCATCGACGAGGACCCCGATATCGCCATGCTGGTGCTCGCCGCCAATCCCGGCGCGGAAGGGCCCGGGCCCCTGGTTTCGCTGCTCGCCCAGGCGCTCGGCACGTTCCCGGTGCCGGTGACGGTCATCTCCGGCGCCCTCAGCGACCAAAGCGTGGATTCGCTGTCGTAGCGACGGTGCCTCTTAACCCTCCCCTGGAGGGGGAGGGTCGATCGCGCGCAGCGCGAGCGGGGTGGGGTGATCTCTCCACACGGGCACTGTCGGGTGAGGAGAGACCGTCACCCCACCCCGTCTCATGCCTCGCTTCGCTCGACATGAGCCGACCCTCCCCCTCCAGGGGAGGGTAAGTAAGAACGTCCCTAACCCGCTGATTTAACAACAGAACGCTATCCGAAGCCCTTGACCGTGCGTTCCCCGTCGCCATCTGCTAGGGGATAGAGCACGCGCCGGCCTTGAACCGGTGACGTCTGGAGAAAACCATGTTCATTCAAACCGAAGCGACCCCCAATCCCGCCACGCTGAAGTTCATTCCCGGCCGCGTCGTGGTCGACGGCAGCCCGATGGAGTTTGCGAGCCGCGAATCGGCCGCGCGCTCGCCGCTGGCCGAAAAGCTGTTCGAGGTGCCCGGCGTCACCGGCGTGTTCTACGGATCGGACTTCATCACCGTGACCAAGGCGAGCGGCGAATGGCAGCAGCTCAAGCCGGCGATTCTCGGCGCCATCATGGAGCACTACATGTCCGGCGCGCCGCTGCTCGCCGGCGGCGAAGCGCACAGCGATGCCGATCTCGACGACGAGGACGAGTTCTTCGACGAGGCCGATGCCGAGACCGTCGACATGATCAAGGATCTGATCGAGACCCGGGTGCGGCCGGCGGTCGCCAATGACGGCGGCGACATCACCTTCCGCGGCTTCAAGGACGGCATCGTCTATCTCAACATGAAGGGCGCCTGCTCGGGCTGCCCGTCATCGACGGCGACGCTCCAGCACGGCATCCAGAACCTGCTCAAACACTTCGTGCCTGACGTGGTCGAAGTCCGGCCGATGTAAGCCGGTTACGCCGCCTTCTGCTTCGCGGTGATCAGCTTGCGGTTGATCAAGACTTCCGCGATCTGGATCGCGTTGAGGGCGGCGCCCTTGCGCAGATTGTCGGACACGCACCAGAGCACGAGGCCGTTCTCCACGGTCGCATCCTCGCGGATGCGGCTGATGTAAGTCGCGTCCTCGCCGGCCGCCTCATACGGCGTGGCGTAGCCGCCGGGCTCCTGCTTGTCGATGACGAGGCAGCCCGGCGCCACGCGCAGGATGTTGCGCGCTTCATCGGCGGTGATCGGATTCTCGAACTCGATGTTGACGGCCTCGGAATGGCCGACGAACACCGGCACGCGCACGCAGGTGGCGGAGAGCTTGATCTTGGGATCCAGGATCTTCTTGGTCTCCGCCATCATCTTCCACTCTTCCTTGGTGTAGCCGTCCTCCATGAAGACGTCGATGTGGGGGATGACGTTGAAGGCGATGCGCTTGGGGAATTTCTTCGCGACCAGTTCGTCGTTGGTGTAGACGGCCTTGGTCTGCGAGAACAATTCGTCCATCGCGTCCTTGCCGGCGCCCGACACCGATTGATAGGTCGAGACCACGACGCGCTTGATCGTCGCCTTCTCGTGCAGCGGCTTGAGCGCGACCACGAGCTGCGCGGTCGAGCAGTTCGGGTTGGCGATGATGTTCTTCTTCTTGAAGCCTTCGGTCGCGGCCGCATTCACCTCGGGCACGATCAACGGCACGTCCGGGTCCATGCGCCAGGCCGAGGAATTGTCGATCACCACGGCGCCGGCGGCGCCGATCTTCGGCGACCATTCCTTCGACACCGAGCCGCCCGCCGACATCAGGCAGATGTCGACGTCGGAGAAGTCGTAATGCTCGAGCGCTTTGACCTTCAGGGTGCGGTCGCCATAGGAGACCTCGACGCCGACGCTGCGGCGCGACGCCAGGGCCACGACCTCGTCCGCGGGGAATTTGCGCTCATCGAGGATGTTGAGCATTTCCCGTCCGACATTGCCGGTCGCGCCGACGACTGCGACTTTGTAACCCATCGTTCACTCTCCGATGAAAAAGCCCGTTCCCGAAGCTGACGCTTAAACAGGAAGAGCAGCGCTTCTATGCGAGAACCGGCCTCAAGACAACGTGGGACCATGCCCGAAGGCCGTGGATGCAGTCGCCTGAGGCCAGCACGGCCGTTAGCCCTACCCAGATCCAGCTGACGCTTTTGGCTGTCGCCGACGAGGTGGTCGGCACGCTGGCGCATCTGGTCGTGTATGTGGGGGCGCTCGCCCTATTTGCCATCCTCGCCCTCGCTGCACTGGGACAGCTGCCTGACCTGCGCAGTGACGGTCCCGCGGACAAGCCAAGCTGGAGTACGGCAGACCGCTCGCATCCGCGCTTCGCCGTCAGTCGGAACGATTCATCAGACAAAACAGCCTCTTACACCATCCTTCGGCACCCCGAAGGCGGCCGCAGGGACGTGCTGCGCTGGACCGACATGGCGGACAAGCCGGTGGCCGAGCTCGAAATCTACCGCCAGGGCGCCGAATTCGACGTAACGCGGCCGGCGGCCGCGGGTTTGGCCGCTCAGATGGGTTTGGGTGCGGATGCCCCGCTCGAGCAGGCCGGCCTGATCGACACCAAATTCGGCCCCGTTGCCCTGCTCCGACCGGTCGGCGCGGCAGAGGGGACGCGGGCCTGCCTCGGCTATCTCAAGCGCTATGAGGAGCCAGGCTTGCAGATCTCCGGCTTCTCCTGCCAGGGCGACAGCTGGCCCGCCCGCCGCGCGGCGATCGCCTGCACGCTGAACCGGCTGACGCTGCTGGCCTCGGGCAACGAGCCGAGGCTGGCCGAATTGTTCGCCCATGCCGAGCTCAGGCGCCGTGGCTGTGCCCCGCAGGGCTCGCCGGACTGGTTGCTCGGCGCCGCGAACCCGCAATTGCGCGGAGCGCTTTGATCGGCATCAAGGATTCTGCATCAAGCTCAAGTGGCTGGTTTGCATGCAACTTTTGCCGGCGCGCTCGATTATTCCGAGCTGGTGTGACCCAATTGACCTAGTTGCGTCCGCCCCGGCCGGGCTAGTATGGGGTGAAATCGACTGGCGGCCTGCCGCCTGAAGGGGACGTGATGAGCTTGAAATTTTCTGCCGCGAACAAACTGGCGACATTGCTTGCGGCGGGCGCCGCAATGGCCATCGCGTTCGCGACCCCGGCTTCCGCCGACACCAGGACCAAGCAGCGCTATGACGAGCGCGGCCGGCCCTATTACGGCCCGAGCGGCCCCAACGCAGTCTACCAGCAGGGCCGCACCCGCATCTATGTGAGCAAGCGCTCCTGGCTCGACGGCGGCACCGAGGTCAATCCGGGCGACCGCAAGTTCACCGACTACGCCTTCCCGCCGGCCGTGGGCTATCCGTCCTTCGCCCGCGAGAACCTCAACCGTCCGATCGACCGCCAGCCGCTCTCGCCGCCGCAGGATGTCGGCGGCTATCCGCAGAACTTCCCGCTGTACTGAGGCGGGTCGACTTTTGGAGTCAAAATGGCCGGACCGAAGCCCGGCCATTTTTGTTTTGGCGAGATGCCGTAGGGCACACCTGCCTCTCCCTCGTCATTGCGAGCGCAGCGAAGCAATCCAGAATCTCTCTGCGGGCAGATTCTGGATTGCTTCGTCGCTTCGCTCCTCGCAATGACGGCTTGAGGCTACGCGTCCGCAGCCGGATCGTAGCGCCTGCAAAACTCCTCGATCGCTTCCGAGCGAAAATCACCGAGGCGCTCGAAGATCAGTTGATCCGGCCAATCCCACCAGGCGATGCGGCGCAGGCTTGCGGCAACGGAATCGTCAAAGCGCTTGCGGATGGGACGGGCGGGAACGCCGCCGACGATGGTGTAGGGCGCGACATTGCGGCTGACGACCGCGCCTGCGGCGATCACCGCGCCGTCGCCGACGCTCACGCCCGGCAGCAGGATGGCGGCGTGGCCGATCCAGACATCGTTGCCGACGATCACCCGGTCACCGCGCCTACCTGCGAAGAAGTCGCGGTCACGCGTCGCGCCCGCCTCGTAATATTCGGGGACATAGGTGAAGCGGTGCTGCGAGGGACGGCCCATCGGATGGTTCGGCGCGCCGATGCGCACCGAATTGGCGATCGCCGTGAACTTGCCGATCATGGCGTCGGCGACATCGCAATTCTCGCCGAGATAGGAGTAGTCGCCGAGCGAAGCATATTCGATGCGCGTGCCCGCGAGCACCTCGCAGCGGCGCCCGATCTGCGCCTCGCGCTGGCGCACCGTCTCATGGATGATGGTTTCCGCGATCTTGGGGCGGGGTGAATCCATGAGGTGGCTCCGACGAAGACGCCGTAGGATGGGCAAAGGCGCGCTTGCGCACCATCTCTCGGCAATCGAGATAAAAGTGGTGGGCACGCTACGCTTTGCCCACCCTACAAGAGCGGTGCCCGCCTTACGCGTACAGCTTCTGCAATTCCTTCAGGATCGCTTCGCCCATCTGCGTGGTCGAGGCGGACGTGGTGCCTTCCGACTTGATGTCGGCGGTGCGCAGGCCGCTGGCCAGCACGGCGGCGATGGCCTGGTCGACCTTGTCGGCGAGATCGCCCATGTCGAAGGAATAGCGCAGCGCCATGCCGAAGGACGAGATCATCGCAATGGGATTGGCGAGGCCCTTGCCGGCGATGTCGGGGGCCGAGCCGTGCACGGGCTCGTACAGCGCCTTGCGCTTCTTGGTCTTGACGTCGACCTCGCCGAGCGAGGCCGAGGGCAGCATGCCAAGCGAGCCGGTGAGCATCGCCGCGATGTCGGACAGCATGTCGCCGAACAGATTGTCGGTGACGATGACGTCGAACTGTTTCGGCCATTTCACCAGCATCATGCCGCCGGAATCGGCGAGCTGATGCTCGAGCGTGACATCGGGGTATTCGCGCTTGTGGATCGCCGTCATGACCTCGTTCCAGAGCACGCCCGACTTCATGACATTGCGCTTCTCCATCGACGTCACCTTGTTCTTGCGCTTTCTGGCAAGCTCGAAGGCGACGCGGCCGATGCGCTCGATCTCATAGGTGTCGTAGACCTGGGTATCGATGGCGCGCTTCTGGCCGTTGCCGAGATCGGTGATGGTCTTCGGCTCGCCGAAATAGACGCCGCCGGTGAGCTCGCGCACGATGACGATGTCGAGGCCCTCGACCGCCTCGCGCTTCAGGCTCGAGGCATCCGCCAGCGCCGGGTAGCACACGGCGGGGCGGAGGTTGGCGAACAGGGCGAGATCCTTGCGCAGGCGGAGCAGGCCGGCTTCGGGGCGCACCTCGTAAGGCACGGCATCCCACTTCGGGCCGCCGACCGCACCAAAAATCACAGCGTCGGCGTCCTTGGCCTTGGCCATGTCGCCCTCGGAGATCGAGACCTTGTGCGCGTCATAGGCGGAGCCGCCGACGAGGCCGGTGTCGGTCTCGAACTTGGCGATCCCGGCCGCATTGAGCCAGTCGATCAGCCGCTTCACCTCGCCCATCACCTCGGGGCCGATACCGTCGCCGGGGAGCAGCAGCAGTTTGTGGGTCGCCATGGTCGTTTCCTTCTTGATCCTCTCTCGTCATTCCGGGACGCGCCGCCGACCTCGGGTTTACCCGAGTTCGGCATCTTGGTTGTCCAAGTCGGCAACAGCCGACTTGGATGCGCGGGCCCGGAATCCATAACCACCAGCCGGGGTTATGGATTCCGGGCTCGCGCGCTTCGCGTGCGCCCCGGAATGACAGGTCGGCCGGAGTGCTAGAGCGGCGTTGCACGCTTGGCAAGACACCATTGCCGGGGTGCGGCTGTGCAAGGCGGGCGGGGCCTGCCACACTGGGCAGGCCGGAGTACCCCTTGCACGCACCTGATCGCCCCCTGCCCGACGCACACCCCGCGCGGCTGATCCTGACCCTGTCGCTGGCAGCGACGGTCGGGCTCGGCATCGGCCGCTTTGCCTATGCGCTGGTGCTGCCGGACATGCGGGAGGACCTCGGCTGGTCCTACTCGGCGGCCGGTTTCATGAACACGATCAACGCCGTCGGCTATCTCGTGGGCGCGCTGGTGGCGTCCCGCCTGATCCAGCGCGTCGGCTGGGCCGCCGCGATCCGCGGCGGAACCCTCGCCTGCGTCGCCGCGCTCGCGACTTGCGCACTGACCGGCAATTTCGTGGCGCTGAGCCTGGCGCGGCTGGTGCTGGGCCTGGGCGCGGCGGCCGGCTTCGTCGCCGGCGGCGCGCTTGCCGCCACCATCGCCCAGTCGCGTCCGGAGCGGGCCAATTTCCTGCTGAGCCTGTTCTATGCCGGGCCCGGCATCGGCATTCTGTCCTCGGGGCTGATCGCTCCATTCACGCTGCAATATTTCGGGCCGGGCTCCTGGTGGATCGTGTGGTGGGCGCTGACGCTGCTGTCGGTCGCGATGACGGTGCCGCTGTTCCTGATCCGAATCGAGAGCGGCGCGCGCTTCTCGGAAGGCAGCCACACCTCGTTCGCGATCCTGCCGGTGCTGATTTATCTCGCCGGCTATTTTCTGTTCGGCGCGGGCTACATCGCCTACATGACCTTCATGATCGCCTATGTGCGCGACGGCGGCGGCGGAGCTGCGGCGCAGGCGGCGTTCTGGAGCCTGATCGGCCTGTCCGCCTTCGTGACGCCCTGGGCCTGGCGCGCCGTGCTGGCGCTCGATCGCGGCGGACTTGCCACCGCCATCATCCTCGGCACCAACGCGCTGGGCGCGGCCCTGCCGATGCTCTGGCATTCGCCGGCCTGGCTTGCGGTCTCCGCGATCGTGTTCGGCGTCGCCTTCTTCGCCGTGGTCGGCTCGACCACCGCCTTCGTCCGCTTCAACTATCCGCCGCAGGTGTGGCCGACCGCGATCGCGGCGATGACCATCTCGTTCGGCGTCGGCCAGACGCTTGGGCCGATCGTGGTCGGCGCGATCACGGATGCGCTGGGGAGCTTGAGCTACGCGCTCAATGTGTCGGCGGCGCTGCTGGCGCTGGGCGCGGTGGCAGCGTTGTGCCAGAGGAAGGTGGGGCCGAAAGCTTGACCGTCATTCCGGGGCGCGCGTAGCGCGAGCTATGGTGCGCAATTGCGCACCTGAGAATCCATTCATCGACCTGCGCTGCGGCGCGATGGATTCCGGGTTCTCGCTACGCGAGCCCCGGAATGACGGACTCTCTCAGCTCCCACTGAACGAATTATACCCCTGGTCTTCCCAATAGCCGCCCTTGTAGTCGTTGGTGACTTCCATCGAGACCACGTATTTCGGGTTCTTGAAGCCGAGCTTGGTCGGCACGCGGATCTTCATCGGGAAGCCGTAGGCGCGCGGAAGGATCTCGTTTGCGTATTTGAACGTCATCTGCGTCTGCGGATGCAGCGCGCTGCGCATGTCCAGCGGGGAGTTGTAGCCGTCCTTGTCGGCGCACTGGAACCAGACATATTTCGCGCGCGTGTCGGCGCCGATCAGTTTCAGGAAATCGCGCAAGGGCGTGCCGGTCCAGCTGCCGATCGCGCTCCAGCCCTCCACACAGATGTGTCGCGTGATCTGCGTCACCTGTGGGAGCTTGTAGAGCTGCTCCAGCGTCCAGGACTTCTTGTTGTCGACAAGGCCGCGCACCTCGAGCTTCCAGTCCGCGGCCGAGACCTCGGGCGCGTCGTCGAGATCGTAATAGGCGTTGAACGGGAACGGCTTTGTTATCGCGCTTTCGGGGAAGGTCGGCGCCAGCGCGTCGGGATTGAAGATGAAGGCCTGCACCGCGTCGTTGAATTTCGAGACGCTCTTCAGCATCTCCTCGGCCGAGGACGAATCCACCACGTCGCAGCCGGTGAGCAGCGTCAGCGCGCCCAGGCTGGCGCCGCCGGCGATGAAGCGGCGGCGGGTGACGTCGGGCATGGTCTTCATGGAGTCCTTGATCAGCAATCGTTTGTCGACGCCGGGGATCAGAAACGGACGCTTGGCCATCATAATTCTCCTAATCAGCGGCCAATGATCATCGCGCGCAGGCTCTTCGGCACCAGCAGCGCGAGCAGGACGTGAATGACGAGGAAGGCACAAATCGCGACCATGCAGAAGAAGTGCACGTAGCGCGCGGTCGGATAGTCGCCGAACAGCATCACGAGATAATAGAGCTGCACCGGCTTCCACATGCCGAGGCCGGAGAGCACGATCAGCACGCCGACCACGATGATGCCGGCATAGAGCAGACGCTGCACGTAATTGTAGACGGTGAGATCGTCATGGCCGAGTTTGAAGGTCAGCGCCGCCCTGACGTCATGGAGCACGCCCGCCGGCGTGATCGGCAGCAGTTTTTTGCGGAAGCGGCCGGTAGCGAAGCCGGTGACGAGATAGGCGAGGCCGTTGATCATCAAGAGCCACATCGCGGCAAAATGCCAGAGCAGGCCGCCGCCGAGCCAGCCGCCGAGCGTGTACTCGCGCGGAAAGCGGAAGTCGAACAGCGGCGAGGCGTTGTAGATCTGCCAGCCCGACAGGATCATCAGGATCATGGCGAAAGCGTTGACCCAGTGCATGACCCGCACCCAGGCCGGCTGGATCACTTTGGACTTGATAGCCGTGACCTGCTCGTCGGTGACTGTGAGGCTCGCCATGGCGGGTTCCATTCTGAGGTCGTGTGACAGCGATTATACGCCGGTGTTTCGGCTTTCGTTACATCCCGCCCGCCATGGAATCGATGCGGTCAGGCTATTGTGGTCACAAAAAAGCGAGCCGGGTATCCCCGGCTCGCGGTCTGAGACCATCCTGTTCGGGGATGAAACAGGATCGCGCGGTGTTACGACGCCGGCATCAGCACGGTGTCGACCACATGGATCACGCCGTTGGACTGGTTGACGTTGGAGATCGTCACCATGGAGGTGCCGCCCTTGGCGTCGACGATCCAGACCTTGCCGTCCATCTTCTTGACCGTCAGCTCCTCGCCTTCGGCGGTCTTCAGCTTCTTGCCGTCGGTGAGGTCGGAGGCTTCGAGTTTGCCGGGCACGACGTGGTAGGTGAGGATCTTGGTCAGCGTCGCCTTGTTCTCGGGCTTGACGAGGCTGTCGACGGTGCCGGCCGGCAGCTTGCCGAAGGCGGCGTTGGTCGGCGCGAACACGGTGAACGGGCCCTTGCTTTCGAGCGTCGGCACGAGGCCCGCGGCCTTCACCGCCGCCACCAGCGTGGTGTGGTCCTTGGAGTTGACCGCGTTCTGGACGATGTTCTTCGAGGGGAACATCGCGGCGCCGCCGACCATGACGGTCTTTTCCTCGGCGCTTGCGGGCGCGACGACGGTCGCGGTGATGGCCAGGGCGCTGAAGGCGGCGGCAGCGAGATAGGCAATGCGCTTCGACATGGAGACTCTCCCGATTGAATGGTGACCGGCACGGCCGGTGTTAGAGCTGGGCAACAACGGCAGCAGCGCCGTCGTTGGACCGAACTACGGGAGGGTTTGCGATGCGGTTTCGGGGAAAAATTCTTTGTGATGCGTGAAACTATGTGGCGTCGTGTCCGTGTGGCGCGAACACGCGCCAAGCGGACAGTGCCGTAGGGTGGGCAAAGCGCAGCGTGCCCACCAACCGCGATGGAGAGAGGTGGTGGGCACGGCGCTCTGCGCCTTTGCCCACCCTACGACGGCGTGCCGGTTGCGGCAGTTGTCCTTCGCCTCAATCCCTGTTGTTCGGTGTCTGAAGGAAGCCGCGATTATGCGTCGGGCTGATCAGCACTTCGTTGATGCAGACTCTGCCCGGCATGCCCGCGATGAAGGCGATGGTGCGGCCGAGATCTTCGGGCTGCAGCATCTTCGCCTGCTCCGCCTCGCTCGGCACCACCGGACGCAGCTTCAGGATCGGCGTCGCCACCTCGCCCGGCATCAGGCAGCAGGCGCGCAGGCCGTTGACGCATTCGTCCATGTTGAAGGAATGCGTCAGCGCCAGCACCGCATGCTTGGTCGTGGTGTAGGCCGGGCCCGGCATCTTCGAGACGTGGCGGCCGGCCCAGGACGAGACGTTGATGATGGCGCCGTCCTGCTGCTTGCGCATCGTCGGCAGCACCGCGCGCATGCAATAGAGCACGCCGTTGAGATTGACCTGGACCAGCCTGTCCCAGCCCTCCAGCTCCATGTCCTTCCAGCTGCGCTTGGGAACATTGATGCCGGCATTGTTGACGAGGAGGTCGATGCGGCCGTGCTTTGCGACGATCTGGTCGGCCGCCTTCTGGGCTGCGGCCGCGTTGGACACATCGAGCGCAAGGGCCTCGGCCGCCCCACCTTCCCCAGTGATCTTCGCCACCACGGTCTCCAGGGCGTCTTTGCGCCGGCCCGAGACCACAACGATCCAGCCGTCGGCCGCCAGCGCTTCGGCGCCAGCCTCCCCGATCCCGCTGCCACCGCCCGTGACCCAGGCCACGCGTTTCCCGCTTTTCGACATGCAAACTGTCTCCGTTGCTTCATCGGGGCGGTTTTTGCTAATCCAGCCCTCGGTTTTGACCGGCCTGTGCCGGCGAGGAATGTTGCATGAACCAAGCTGCCAACGCCAACCTGTTTTCCCGCCTGTTCGACGGCCTCGCCGATCCGAAGCGGCTCGCGATCGAGACGCATGACGGCGCCCATATCAGCTATGGCGATCTGATCGCGCGCGCGGGCCAGATGGCGAACGTGCTGGTCGCCCGTGGCGTGAAACCCGGCGACCGCGTCGCGGTGCAGGTGGAGAAGTCGGTCGCCAACATCGTGCTCTATCTCGGCACGGTGCGCGCCGGCGCGGTCTATCTGCCGCTGAACACGGCCTATACGCTCAACGAGCTCGACTACTTCATCGGCGATGCCGAACCGTCGCTCGTGGTCTGCGATCCCGCCAAGGCGGAAGGGCTCGCGCCAATCGCCGCCAAGGTGAAGGCGAAGGTCGAGACGCTCGGGGCCGACGGCAAGGGCTCACTGACGGAGGCCGCCGACAGAGCGAGCCGCGAATTCACGACAGTGCCGCGTGAAAACGACGATCTCGCCGCGATCCTCTACACCTCGGGCACCACCGGCCGCTCCAAGGGCGCGATGCTGACGCATGACAATCTCGCGTCCAACTCGCTCTCGCTCGTCGACTATTGGCGTTTCACCGATAAGGACGTCCTGATCCACGCGCTGCCGATCTACCACACCCACGGCCTGTTCGTGGCGACCAACGTGACGCTGTTCGCGCGCGCCTCGATGATCTTCCTGCCGAAGCTCGATCCGGACCTGATCATCAAGCTGATGGCACGCGCGACGGTGCTGATGGGCGTGCCGACCTTCTACACCCGCCTGCTGCAGAACCCCGCGCTGTCGCATGAGACGACGAAGCACATGCGGCTGTTCATCTCGGGCTCGGCACCGCTCTTGGCCGAGACGCATCGCGAATGGTCGGCGCGCACCGGACATGCCGTGCTCGAGCGCTACGGCATGACCGAAACCAACATGAACACCTCGAACCCGTACGACGGCGAGCGCGTGCCCGGCGCGGTCGGCTTCCCGTTGCCGGGCGTCTCTGTGCGCGTGACCGATCCGGAGACAGGGAAAGAGCTGCCGCGCGACGAAATCGGCATGATCGAGGTGAAGGGGCCGAATGTGTTCAAGGGCTATTGGCGCATGCCGGAGAAGACCAAGGCCGAGTTCCGGCCCGACGGCTTCTTCATCACCGGCGATCTCGGCAAGATCGATGCGAAGGGTTACGTGCACATCCTTGGCCGCGGCAAGGATCTCGTGATCTCGGGCGGCTTCAACGTCTACCCGAAGGAAATCGAGAGCGAGATCGACGCCATGCCCGGCGTAATCGAATCCGCCGTGATCGGCGTGCCGCATGCCGATTTCGGCGAAGGCGTCACCGCGGTGCTGGTGCGCCAGCCCGGCGCGAGCATCGATGAAGCAGCCGTGCTGAAGGGCCTCGAAGGGCGCCTCGCGAAATTCAAGATGCCGAAGCGGGTGTTCGTGGTCGACGAGCTGCCGCGCAATACGATGGGCAAGGTGCAGAAGAATGTCTTGCGCGAGACGTACAAGGACATTTACGCGAAGAAGTGAGGGGGCAAATGCTCCAGGGCGGGGAGATGCATGAAGCGCGAGCAGGCTGTCCGGATCAACAATCATCTCCTCGATGCTTATCGGGCCCTCGACGAGGCTCGAATGGCGATCGCGGCACTTGGCAAGGCTGAGCGGATCGAGCTCGAAGATTGGCTTGAGGAAGTCGTTGTCGCCTTAGAGGACGAGCTGCTCCAGCCAATCTACGATCAGTACCCGGATCTAGAGCCGCCTAAATCTGATCGAGAACCGCTAAGATATATCGGCGAACTCACGTGGGATGAGGTGCAACTCCCGGCGTCGGTGACCGAAAAGCAGCTCGACGAGATCATTTTCTCGGTCATGGAGCCGACTTGGCGGAAAACCGCGATGATGGTCAGCTATGTGTTGGATCGCTGCAAAGAGCTTGGATTGCCGATCGAAGGCGAAGTGATTGCTGCGCGATTGAAGGTACTTTCCGATTCCGGTCGCATCGAAGGCATCGGCGATCTCCGATCATGGTTCCACAGCGAGGTGCGATTGAAGGACTAGTTCGTAGGGTGGGTTAGCGGAGCGTAACCCACCTCTTTACTTTCTGCGGAGACAGAAGCGGTGGGTTACGCTCCGCGAACCCACCCTACCACACCCTACCACTGGATTGCTTCGCTACGCTCGCAATGACGGAGTGCGTGGTGGCTATTGTCCGCCCACAAGGCTCAACACAAACCGGCTGCCCACGATCAACAGATAACACCCGAACGCCATCTCCAGTGTACGCTTCGACATCGCATGCGCGGCTCGCACGCCCAGCGGCGCGGTGACGAGGCTCATCGGCATCACCAGCACGGCGCCGATCAGCGAGACGTAGCCGAGCGCGAACGGGATTTGCAGCGCGGCGACAACTGGATGGTTCGTCGCGGCGGGCCAGCCGGCATAGATGTAGCCGAGTGCGCCGGGGATGGAGATCAGCACCGCGAGCGCCGAGGAGGTCGCGACCGCCTGATGAATGGGGCGGCTGTAGAAGGTCAGCAGCAGGTTCGAGAACAGGCCGCCGCCAATGCCCATCAGGGTCGAGAGGATGCCAACGCAGAAGCCGTAGACGCGCATCAATCCGCCCTTCGGCAGATCATCGCCGAGTTTCCAGGTCTCGCGGGCGAAGATCAGCCGGACCGCGGCTGACCAGGCGACGGCGACGAACACGATCTTGAACAGCCGCTCCGGCGCGAAGCGGGCGACCACGCTGCCGGCGATGACGCCGATCAGGATCGGCAGCCACCAGACCCGCAGGATCGCCATGTCGACCGCGCCGCGCTTGTAATGCGCCTGGAACGAGCGGATCGAGGTGGGGATGATCACGGCGAGCGAGGTGCCGACACAGAGCGGCATCCGCACCTCCAGCGGCACGCCGGCGATGCGGAAGCATTCGTAGAACACCGGCACGAGAATCGCGCCGCCGCCGATGCCGAACACGCCGGCCAGAAATCCCGAGAGCGCGCCGGTTGCGATCAGCAGCAGCGCGAGCTCGACGATGTCCCTGATATCAAGACCTGCAATCACCCCGGACCTGCCCGGCCTGCCGGCCCGATACGCACGTTCGGAGTCGGCCGCGTCGGCAAGCTGTAGGCGATCCGATCTGGCCGGTCGACACGTCGCGCGACCCGGCTGGGGTGGAATGCAGGGTGCGCATATCCGCCCGCGCTGCAGGAACCGTTGCGCGCGGCGAGAGCCGCGGTGGGGCGGTAGTCGGGCCGGTTCACCCTCGGCCATGCCCCTCGCGAGTTGCGATCACAGGGGGCCGAGGCGGCTTAGAGGCGTTCCAATAGTGATTTCAATGCGCCATAGGCTCGGAATCAAAGAGTGAATTTGTATTCTCATGTTCGTTGGCGGACCGATATGCTGGTATACCAAGACCTTGATTGGCCTTGGTTCATCAAGGCCATAGAGCTGAACCTAGGTTCCGTTTATGGCGATTTGGTGATTGCGCAGGCCAAATCGACTCCGTAAATAGAGCCGACCTCTCGCGATCCCCGCGCGCCCCATGCTGGGCCGCAACAAACATCAAAAGCCGCCCATGACCGCACGGATCGAACGACCGCTTTCGCCGCACATCCAAACCTATCGCTGGACGCTGACGATGGCCCTGTCCATCGTCCATCGCGCCACCGGTATCGCCCTCTATGTCGGAACCCTGCTGCTAGTCTGGTGGCTGGTTGCCGCGGCCTCCGGCCCGGCCGCCTATGCCCATGTCCAGGCCTTCTCCGGCAGCATCATCGGCCGGCTGATCGTGTTCGGCTACACCTGGGCCCTGATGCATCATATGCTCAGCGGCATCCGGCATTTCGTCTGGGATCTCGGCTACGGCTTCAAGGCCAATGAGCGCGAGGCGCTGACCTGGGGCGCCCTGATCGGCGGCATCGCGCTGACGGTGCTGATCTGGATCATCGCCTATGCGAACGGAGGCGGCCGATGAGCTTCGACGAATCCCGCGGCTCTCCGAAGCGCTCCTCGATGCGCACGCCGCTCGGGCGCGTCCGCAATCTCGGCGCCGCGCATTCCGGCACGACCGATTTCTGGCGCCAGCGCATCACTGGCGTTGCCATGACGCTGCTGATGATCCCCGCGCTGGTGATCATCATGATGCTGCTCGGCCGCAACCAGGTCTACGCGGCACAGACCCTGAGCTCCATTCCCGTTGCGGTGATCCTGCTCCTCTTCATCTTCGCAAGCGCCTGGCACATGAAGATCGGCATGCAGGTGGTGATCGAGGACTACGTCCATAACGAGAAGCTGAAGCTCACCGCGATCATGCTCAACAATTTCTTCTCGGTCGCCGTGGCGCTCGCCTCGACCTACGCGATCCTGAAGCTTTCTTCCGGAGTGTAACCCATGGCCGCTGAGACCAATGGCAAGGGCAACGGCGCTCCCGCCACCAACGGAAAAGCCTATCCGATCGAAGACCACACCTATGACGTCGTCGTGGTCGGCGCCGGTGGCGCGGGCCTGCGCGCGGTCGTCGGCTGCAGCGAGGCCGGCCTCCGCACCGCCTGCATCACGAAAGTGTTTCCGACCCGTTCGCACACGGTCGCGGCGCAGGGCGGCATCTCCGCTTCGCTCGGCAACATGCACAAGGACGATTGGCGCTGGCACATGTACGACACCGTGAAGGGGTCGGACTGGCTCGGTGACCAGGACGCGATCGAATACATGGTGCGCAACGCGCCCGACGCGGTCTACGAGCTCGAGCATTGGGGCGTGCCGTTCTCGCGCACCGAGGACGGCAAGATCTACCAGCGTCCGTTCGGCGGCATGACCACCGAGTTCGGCAAGAGCCAGGCGCAGCGCACCTGCGCCGCCGCCGACCGCACCGGCCACGCCATGCTGCACACGATGTACGGCCAGTCGCTGCGCCACGCGGCCGAGTTCTTCATCGAGTTCTTCGCCATCGACCTGATCATGGACGATCAGGGCACCTGCCGCGGCGTCATCGCGCTCAAGCTCGACGACGGCACGCTGCATCGCTTCCGCGCCCAGACCACAATCCTGGCGACCGGCGGCTACGGCCGCGCCTATGCCTCCTGCACCTCGGCGCACACCTGCACCGGCGACGGCGGCGGCATGGTGCTGCGCGCCGGCCTGCCGATGCAGGACATGGAGTTCGTGCAGTTCCACCCGACCGGCATCTACGGCTCGGGCTGTCTCGTCACGGAGGGTGCGCGCGGCGAAGGCGGCTATCTCGTCAATTCCGAGGGCGAGCGCTTCATGGAGCGCTACGCGCCGTCGGCAAAGGACCTCGCCTCGCGCGACGTGGTCTCGCGCGCGATGACCATCGAGATCCGCGAAGGGCGCGGCGTCGGCAAGAAGAAGGACCATATCTTCCTGCATCTCGACCATCTCGATCCCGCGGTGCTCGCCGAGCGCCTGCCGGGCATCTCGGAATCGGCCAAGATCTTCGCCAATGTCGACGTGACCCGCGAGCCCATCCCGATCGTGCCGACCGTGCATTACAACATGGGCGGCATCCCCACGAATTATCACGGCGAGGTGCTGACCAAGAAGGACGGCGACGACAACGCGGTGATCCCCGGCCTGATGGCGATCGGCGAAGCCGCCTGCGTCTCCGTGCACGGCGCCAACCGCCTCGGCTCCAACTCGCTGATCGACCTCGTCGTGTTCGGCCGCGCCGCCGCGCTGCGCCTTGCCGAAAAGCTCACGCCCAACGCCAAGCAGCCCGAGCTGCCGGCGAACTCGGCCGAGATGGCGCTCGGCCGTCTCGACCATTACCGCTACGCCTCCGGCGGCACGCCGACCGCGAAGCTGCGCGAAGGCATGCAGCACGTGATGCAGAACAATTGCGCCGTGTTCCGCACCGGCGAAGTCCTGAGCGAAGGCCAGAACCTGATCGCGAAGGTCCACAGCGGCATCACCGACATCGCCGTCTCCGACCGCTCGCTGGTATGGAATTCGGACCTCGTCGAGACGCTGGAATTCGACAATCTGATCTCGCAGGCGGTGGTGACGATGAACTCGGCCGCCAACCGCACCGAGAGCCGCGGCGCCCATGCCCGCGAGGACTTCTCGGAGCGCGACGACAAGAACTGGATGAAGCACACGCTGGCCTGGCTGGACGATGCCGGCAAGGTCAGGATCGAGTATCGCCCGGTTCACAACTACACCATGACCAACGACGTGCAGTACATCCCGCCCAAAGCTCGCGTTTACTAAACGTCGCGCGTGTATTGATCGAACAGCGAAGGCCTTAATCGAATGGTTGAATTCGCACTTCCGAAGAACTCCAAGATATCAGGCGGCAAGACCTGGCCGAAGCCCGCGGGCGCGGCCGAGCTCCGCGAGTTCAAGGTCTATCGCTGGAACCCTGACGACGGCAAGAATCCGAGCGTCGACACCTATTACGTCGACACCAATGATTGCGGTCCGATGGTGCTGGACGGCCTGATCTGGATCAAGAACCACATCGACCCGTCGCTGACCTTCCGCCGCTCCTGCCGCGAAGGCGTCTGCGGCTCCTGCGCCATGAACATCGACGGCCAGAACACGCTGGCCTGCACCAAGTCGATGCACGACGTGAAGGACGGCGCGGTGAAGATCAACCCGCTGCCGCACCAGCCGGTGGTGAAGGACCTCGTCCCTGACCTCACCAATTTCTACGCGCAGTACGCCTCGGTCGAGCCCTGGCTGAAGACCACCTCGCCGACACCGCAGAAGGAATGGCGCCAGAGCCACGAGGACCGCGAGAAGCTCGACGGTCTCTACGAGTGCATACTCTGCGCCTGCTGCTCGACCTCCTGCCCGAGCTATTGGTGGAACAGCGAGCGCTATCTTGGCCCCGCCGCGCTGCTCCAGGCCAACCGCTGGGTGTCGGATTCGCGGGATGAGGCGACCGGCGAGCGGCTCGACAATCTCGAGGATCCGTTCCGGCTCTACCGCTGCCACACCATCATGAACTGCGCCAAGGCCTGCCCGAAGGGCCTCAACCCGGCCGAAGCCATCGCCGAGCTCAAGCTCAAGATGGTCGAACGGCAGATCTGAGGCGAAGTCCCCCCTTTTTGCGCCCCGGCCAAACGGCCGGGGTGTCCTGCATTTGCCGTCAATTCGAGCAGAATTTTCTCTGACCCGCTAGGCGCGTAAGTTTCCGGCTCGCAACCAGCGGTTCCAGCACAAGCTGCTTCCTTCCTCACGCGGGATTCAGTTAAGCTCCCGGCAGGGACGGAGCGACTGTGCAGAGGGCGCAACGCAACTCGCTGAGGCTGTTGCAGTGGATGATGGCGGCATCCCTGGCGCTGCCGATTGCGCTGTTCGCCGTCGCCGCCGCGATCTCCTACACATCGATCAAGGATACCGCCGACCGCGAGATCGAGCGCACGGTCGATGTCGCCCATGAGCACGCGCTCAAGGTATTCGAGACCATCGATCGCAGCATCGCCGAGCTCAACGAGGTCGTGCGCGGCCTGCCCGACGACATCATCCGCGCCCGGGAGCCGACGCTGCATCGCCGGCTGAAGCGGCTGAGCGATTCGCTGCCGCAGCTCAAATCGGCCTGGATCTTCGATGCGAACGGGAAGGCGCTGGTCAACAGCCTCGTCTCGCCGCCGCCGGACCTGAGCTTTGGCGACCGCGATTACTTCTATGCCCATGTCGACCAGAGCATCGGCACGTTCATCGGCACGGCCCTGACGCCACGACCGCCCTATCAGGGCGCCCGCTTCTTCGGGGTCAGCCGCCGCCGCGAGTCCGACGACGGCCGCTTCATCGGCGTGATCCAGGCTTCGGTGCTGCCGGAATATTTCGAGAGCTTCTACGCCAGAATCGGGTCCGATCCCGGCAGCTTCCTTGCGATGGGCCGCACCGACGGCGCCATGCTCACGCATTTTCCCCGGCTCGACCACGAGCTTCGGCTCGATCCGACCGGACCGGTGGGCCAGAAAATCGCGGCCCAGCCCGAGCATGGCCTCATCACCGTCGCCTGGCCCTCGGACGGGATCGAGCGGCGCATCGCTTACCGGCGCGTCGCCGAATATCCGATCTATGTCAGCGCCGGACTCGAGACCTCGGCGATCCGCGCCCGCTGGCTCGCGACCATCGGCCAGCATCTGGTGTTCGGCATTCCCGCCACCGCGCTGCTGTTCCTGCTGCTGGCGCTCGCTCTGCGGCGCACCCAGCACCTCCAGGCGGAGGCTGCAAAGCGGCGCGAGGCCGAGGAGGCGCTGAAGCACAGCCAGCGCCTGGAAGCGCTCGGCCAGCTCACCGGCGGCGTCGCGCACGACTTCAACAATCTCCTGACGGTGATCCGCGCTTCCGTCGATCTCCTGAACCGCCCGCAGCTGACGGAGGAGCGGCGACAGCGCTACATCACGGCCATTGCGGATTCGGTGGCGCGCGCGGCCAAGCTGACCTCGCAGCTGCTCGCCTTCGCCCGGCGCCAGACCCTCAAGCCGGAGGTGTTCGACGTCGGCGCGCGGGTGCAGTCGCTGCACGACATGCTCGCCACGCTGCTGGGCCCCGCGATCGAGATCGTCATGCAGCTGCCGGCGGAGCCGTGCCTCGTCAATGCCGATGCCAGCCAGTTCGAGACGGCGCTGATCAACATGGCGACCAATGCGCGCGATGCCATGCTGGGCCAGGGGCGAATCGTCTTCAAGGTCGAGGCCACGACGGCCGTTCCGGACACGCTGGGATCGACTGGCCCGGGCATGGCAGGCCACGGCTTCGTCCGCGTAACCGTCAGCGACACCGGTGTCGGCATTCCCGCCGCGCGGCTCGGGCGCATCTTCGAGCCGTTCTTCACCACCAAGCAGGTCGGCCACGGCACCGGCCTTGGCCTGTCCCAAGTGTTCGGCTTCGCCCGACAGTCCGGCGGCGAAGTGACTGTCACGAGCGAGGTGGGGCGCGGCAGCACCTTCTCGCTCTATCTGCCGCGCGTGCCGCCGGACCTGCTGCCGCAGCGCCAGGCGCCCAACACGGCGCCGGCGGTGGCCGGCAGCGGCATGTCGGTGCTGGTGGTCGAGGACAATATCGAGCTGGCGAATTTCGCCGCCGACGGCCTCACCGAGCTCGGCTACAGCATCACTCTGATCGACAACGCGACCGATGCGCTCGCCGAGCTCGTCGTGGACGCCGACCGCTTCGACGTCGTGTTCTCGGACGTGGTGATGCCCGGGATGACCGGGCTCGATCTGGCGCAGGCGATCCGCGACCGCAGCATCGGCGTGCCGGTCGTGCTGACCACCGGCTACAGCCAGGCCCTGTCGCAAGAAGGCGTTGCCGGCTTCGATCTCGTGCAAAAGCCCTATTCGATCGAAGAATTGTCGCGCGTTCTGCATCGGGCAGCCCGGATCAGGCGCGTCAGGGACGGCGCCGCCGAATAGGGGCCCGCGGAACCTCACGGGAACCGGCTGAGTTCCCTTCGCGTTGTCCGCTCATGCACAAACCGGCCGCGACGCGCGAACAGGGCAAGAAGCCGCCCATCATCGATATCCAAGGCGAGAACGGCGACGACGTGACACCGCCGCCGCCCGAGTTGGTCGAACCCGACCCCGAACTGTCACCGGAGGAAGCCGAGCAGGTCCGCAAGGATTATCTGCTGACGCGGTTCTGGATCAGCGCCCGCGGTTTCTGGGGCCGCAACGGCGACCGCCTCGCCTGGCCGTTCTCGATCGGTCTCGGCCTGCTGATCGTGCTGACCGTCGGTTTCCAATACGGCATCAATGTCTGGAATCGCGCGATCTTCGACGCCATCGAGAAGCGCGATGCGGCGAGTGTCTTCCATCTCACCGCAGTGTTCTTCCCGCTCGCGATCGGCAGCATCGTGCTCGCAGTCGTGCAGGTGTTCGCGCGCATGGGCATCCAGCGGCGCTGGCGCGCCTGGCTCACCGCGAGCGTGCTGACACGGTGGCTCAAGAACGGGCGCTACTACCAGCTCAACCTGGTCGGCGGCGATCACGGGAATCCCGAATACCGGATCGCGGAGGATCTGCGGATTGCGACCGACTCCCCCGTCGACTTCCTTGCCGGCGTGACGTCGGCGCTGCTGTCGGCCGCCACTTTCATCGTCGTGCTCTGGACCATCGGCGGGGCACTCACGGTCACGCTCGGCGGTTCGTCGGTGACCATTCCCGGTTTCCTCGTCATCGCCGCGATGCTCTACGCCGCGATCGCCTCCGGCTCGATCGTGGTGATCGGACGCCGTTTCGTGCAGGTCTCCGAGAACAAGAACCAGGCCGAAGCCGACTTCCGCTACACCCTGACGCGCGTGCGCGAGAACGGCGAGAGCATCGCCCTGCTCGGCGGCGAGGAGGAGGAACGCGACGGCATCGATCGCAACTTCACGAACGTGCTGCGGCAATGGGCGCGGCTCGCCGGCCAGCACATGCGCACCACGCTGGTGTCGCAAGGATCTAGCCTCGTTGCGCCGGTCGTGCCGCTCCTGCTCTGCGCGCCAAAATTCCTCGACGGCTCCATGACGCTGGGGCAGGTGATGCAGGCCGCATCCGCCTTCACCATCGTGCAGAGCGCGTTCGGCTGGCTGGTCGACAATTATCCGCGGCTCGCCGACTGGAACGCCTGCGCGCGCCGCATCGCCTCATTGATGATGTCGCTCGACGGCCTCGAGCGCGCCGAGCAGGGCGATGGCCTCGGCCGCATCAAGCGCGGCGAGACCAGCAGCGAGGCCATGCTGGAGCTGAAGGATCTCTCGGTCACGCTCGACGACGGCACCGCGGTGGTCGGCGAGACCGAGGTGGTGATCGAGCCCGGCGAGCGGCTCCTGGTCGCCGGCGAATCCGGCACCGGCAAGAGCACGCTGGTGCGCGCCATCGCCGGCCTATGGCCCTGGGGCGGCGGCAGCGTGAATTTCCATGCCGACCGCCGACTGTTCATGCTACCGCAGCGGCCCTATGTGCCCTCCGGCTCGTTGCGGCGGGCGGTCGCCTATCCCGGCGCGGCCGACCACTGGACCTTGGACGAAATCGGCGAAGCCCTGCACAAGGTCGGCCTCGATCATCTCAAGGAAAAGATCGAGGAGGAAGGACCATGGGACCAGACCTTGTCGGGTGGTGAGAAGCAGCGCCTCGCCTTTGCGCGGCTGCTGCTGCACAACCCCGACATCGTCGTGCTCGATGAGGCGACCTCCGCGCTCGACGAGAAGAGCCAGGACAAGATGATGAAGATGGTCACCGACGCGTTGCCTAAGGCGACCATCGTCAGCGTCGCGCACCGCGCCGAGCTGGAGGCTTTCCACAGCCGCAAGATCGTGCTGGAGCGGCGCAAGGGCGGCGCCAAGCTCGTCAGCGACATCGACCTGATTCCGCGCAAGGGCCGGCGCCGGCTGCTCGGGCGATTCTTGCGGCAGCGCAAGGCGCCAAGGAAGGCGGCGTGATCCGTAGCGAGCGCAGCGCAATCCGGGGAGATCCATCCGCGCGGTGAGAATCCCGGGTTCGCTTCGCGCCCCGGCACGACACCTGTGATCGAGCGTTGGAGTCCCCATCAAAACCGGCTATGCATGCGCCGCCTGCAACGAGGATCTGCTGCTTGACGTCCGACAATGCCCCTTCGTCCGCGCCGTTCGGCGCGTTCGCGCCCAATGCGGCGCAGGCCGCAATCATCCGCCTCGCTCAACGATCCGGGCTGAAGCGCGGCGCGTTCCGGCCCTGGATGTCGCGGCTGGTCAACCTGCTGCGCAGCGGCCCTGTCGACGTGCAATACCAGGGCGCCTCGTTCCGCCTCCATCACCAGGGCAGCGCGACCGAGCGCGGCGCGCTATTCAATCCGGACTACAATCTCGACGAGCTCGACTTCCTGCGCCAGCACACCCCCGCGGGCGGCGTGTTCGTCGATGTCGGCGCCAATGTCGGCACGTTCGCACTGGTGATGGCACGGCAGGTCGGGCCATCAGGAAAAGTGGTGGCGATCGAGCCGCATCCGCTGACCTTCGCACGGCTCTCCTTCAACCACGCCGCATCGAAGACACCGCAGGTTCGCCTGGTCCAGGCCGCCGCGGGCGACAGCGAGGGCGAGCTGATGATCGAGAGCGGCGGCGGCAATCTCGGCGCCACCCACGTCGTCACCGGCACGGCCAGTGCCGAGGCGATCAAGGTGCCGTCGCTGCGCTTGATGCGCATTCTGGAGGAGGCCGGCGTCGGGCAGGTCGATTCGCTCAAGATCGACGTCGAGGGCTTCGAGGACCGCGTGCTGATCGGCTTCTTCCGCGACGTGCCACAATCGCTGTGGCCGCGGGCGGTGGTGATCGAGCATCTGTCACAAAACGAATGGCAGCAGGATTGTATTGCCGACATGGTCGGGCGCGGCTTTACGATCGTGCGCAAGACACGAAGCAATACGTTTCTGTCCCGCTGACAGGGACGAACAAGGGAGGTTAGCGATGATCGACCATCTGGGTTTCTCCGTCTCCGACTATGAGCGCGCCAAGGCGTTCTATGTGAAGGCGCTGGCGCCGCTCGGCTACAGCCTGATCATGGAAGTCACGGCCGAGCAGACCGGTCACGCTGCGGCCGCGGGCTTCGGCGCCGAGGGCAAGCCCGATTTCTGGATCGGCGGCGAGGGCGCGATGAACAAGCCGGTGCATGTCGCCATTCGCGCCAAGGACCGCGCCACGGTCGATGCATTCTACAAGACGGCGATGGCGGCCGGCGGCCGCGACAACGGTCCGCCCGGCATCCGCCCGCATTATCACGCGAACTATTACGGCGCCTTCGTGCTCGATCCCGACGGCCACAATATCGAGGCGGTCTGCCACACGCCGGAATAAACCGGGCTTCGAAGCGGGTGACGCGGAACATCGGCGCTGCACCGTCGTTGTTGTTCTCTGCACAACGATCCCGATGGTGCCGATGCCGATCGAACCGCCCGAGATTCCGCCCTCGACGCCCGGTACGCCAACTGAGCCACCGCCCGGAATCCCGCCCGGCAATCCGCAGCCCGAAATCACGCCGCCGGTGCGCGAGCCCGGCTCGCCGCCGCGGCCCGACGAATTGCCGGGCCGCATGCCAGAAGAGATTCCATCGCGCGGCCCGCACGGACCGCTCACGCCCAATCCTGCGACGGATGCACTTCCGCCGCGGGATCACGCGTGAAAGGGCCAACCAGTGCAAGGCGATTGCAACCAGCTTCTGAATGCGCAATGAACGTTGCCATAGTGAGATGATTTGCGTGCAGAAATAAATCGAGCCGCGGTTGCATCGCCCGCCACAATGCGGCCTAACGCGTAGCCGTTCATCACGACACTTCGACAAAGAACCTTCCGGGGAAGTTCACCACCATGACCAACCTTCGTTTCGTGCTGCTTGCGACGACGGCTCTGACCGCGATGCAATTGGCCAACACCGCATCGCATGCGCAAGACGCCGCGCCGCTCGTGGTCGCGCAGGCCCAGCCGCAAGACACGGGGCCTGACGGAAAACCGAAGCAGCCGCCGAAGGGACCGCCCGCAGCCGCGCC
>NZ_LBJW01000086.1:0-40920 GCF_028128865.1 Bradyrhizobium sp. CCBAU 11357
CCTCATCAATTTGGATCACCTGACCCATGGCATTCCCATCGTTCATTCAAAGCTCCTTCATTCTAAAAGAAGCCGTCAATCCTGAAAGTGCGAAAGACTCTGTACGTTATCATTTAGCCGCTTCCTTGATGACGGACGGCTTTGCATGTCGAACAATGCTGCCGAGCGCGAGCTACGAGCGGTCGCCGTGGGCAGAAGAAATTGGACCTTCGCCGGCTCCGATGAGGGCGGCCGGCGTGCGGCTGCGATCTACACCCTTATCGCCACCGCCAAGCTCAACGACATCGATCCACAGGCTTGGCTCGCCGACGTGCTGGCGCGCCTACCGGATCATCCCGCCAAGCGCATCCACGAACTCATGCCGTGGAATTGGCGACCTCAAAACGTCGCTCAGGCCGCATAAGCGCGGTCAGCCATCCGTTCAAGATGACCTAACCAGGGCCGTCACCGGACGCGTACGAAACGACCGTCGCCATCGCAGCAGCAATGAGCGCGAAACGCCATACCGCCGCGCTGTTGCCGCGACCTGGCGCGGCGACTGTAAGCTCTCCAGGACGATCTTGAGCTTCTCATCCTCGGACCAGCGCCGTCGCCGCCGCGTGTCCACCACCTCAAGCCGTTCGACTTGGGCACTGCGCCTATCACTGTCCATAAGGACAGTTCTCAACAACACGCCTCATTCCGCAAGGCGGCCTTCACCGGACGGATACCCACAATCGAGCAGGCCCGCCGTTCCGACAGGCTCATGACGGCCTGCAGATGCGCGATCGCAGCGCGCTTGGCGGCGGGCCCTACCATTTTTTTGAAAGGAGCTCGCGAAGTGCGGCCGCATCGAGCCTCTGCTCGGCCAGAAGCTTCTTCAGCTTCCCGTTCTCCTCTTCCAAGGCCCTCAGCCGCTTCGCTTCGGAAACGTCCATGCCGCCGAATTTGGCCTTCCAATAGTAGATCGTCGCCTCGGAAACACCGTGCTTGCGAGCCAGGTCGGCTGTCTTCGCCCCAGCCTCATGCTCCTTCAATACCGCGATAATCTGCTCTTCCGTGAACCTTGCTCGCTTCATCTGTCCGTCCTTCTTCGGGCCGGACTCTAACTCCTTCTGGAGGAAATACGCAGTGGCAGGTCAGTAGGCGCCGCGGCTGTCGCGCATCGACCGATGAAGCTCCGTGCGGTGGCATCCGGCGAGGTCCGTTGCAACCTAGAAAGTCCTCGCATCATCTTTTGTGTGGCGACAGTCAATAGTTCAAGGTTGTTCGGGGCGCTCCTGTAGCGCTCCGCAAGCCTCATGAACACCCCTCCGAGCCCATCCGACGGAACAGTGAATTCGCCACAGTTAGGATCAAAGAGGGTCGTTGCTCCATTCGACGTCACTGTCGCAATGACGTGGGAGCGACCTCCGGCGAAACCCATCCTGACCAAATACATGGACTCATCCTTGGTGATCTCCTTCACGATCTGAATGCACGAAGATGTATCAAACCCATATCGCGTGTCTTCAGCAGACGGCTCTAGGCCAGCGTTGCGTAACGTTGCGCTTCTTGCTTGGAGGTTGCCTCCATCCGCCCCCTCGTTTTTCAATTCAGCCCTGAGCTTTTCGTACTGTTCCTGCCGGCGTGCTGCTGAGCGGTGCTTTTCGGTGTCCGGGAGCAGAGCCCTCATTCGCGTTTTTCGGGCTACTTGGGAGGTCAAGGAGCCACTCCGCTACCAATCCAACACAGATTCCGCTGACATTGGCTTCGGACAGTTCAGCAGTCCTGTATTTGAATAGAGAGCGAGCGGGGCTAGGCGTCGAGGATAACTCCGAGCTGGAGGACAGAGAGGATATGCTGTCGCTGGAGGCGCTTGGACTATCAACGATTACATCTGAGGTATGTGGCTTGCTGAAGCAGAGCCCCATCCTGTCGAACAATTCGCCGGACGGCCGGCTCTCCTGTCGCGCGAGTTCGCTGAGTGTTTGCGCAAATTCTTACTGTCTGCGGGCCTACTCGATCCATCAGCTTGAATAGCGCGTGTGTACTGGCCATCGACTCGATTATACATGCTGGCTCACCTGCTTCTTTGGCGCACGCGTCCTCAGAGGTAGCGCGCTGCTTACATCTCGCTGCGGATGATATCGCAGCAAACTGACGAAGAGCTGACCACCAAGCAGCCCTGGGGAAGCTATCACCGCGACGACCAATTGGTTGCACGACAGTGCCACTTACGAGCCGGGTTCGCTGGTGTGAGGGAGTTGCCGAACAGCTAGTTACTCTTGCACACTTACAGACGGCGCGCTTGGAATTGCAGATGCAGTCAGGATGATGGCAATGCCGGACAGCGCGACCGTCGCTTTGGTGGTCAATCTCACGTTTATCGTGTTGCGCCGCTCGGTCGGCACAAGTTCGCCTCCAAGAGTGCGCAATTCGCGTGGCGTGATCGACCATCGGCCAGTGAGATGCTGTTGTTGCCGTTAACACAGCTTCAGCACAGATCCGAAAACCCCGGCTTGGACACACGGTATGATCTTGTTCACTCCACAACAAGTCGCGCAGACACCCCCCCCGACTCAGTGTGCCGTTAGCCGCTCCTGTTTGCCGGCCGCACTTCAGGTTTGTCTCGCTTGCACACTGCAAGAGTCTAGCGAGCCCGACATACACCGGCATGTGACACGTCATTTCGGGCATCCGAACCGGTGCTTGTTCACCTGCTCAACCTCACCTTTTGCTCGCATTTTGTTAGCTCAGCCCGTCATGCTGTCGCGCTCATTCGCGCGAACAACGTTGCCGCATCTGAGGGGCTTAGTCCAACGACGCCTACGAAGCTGGGGGACGGCATCGGAATGTCTCGATAAGTGGGTCTCCACAAGTGAAGGCAATATCGACTGTTATTCACGTACCTCGAATGTGGCGGATGCAGTTGCATGACGCACTCTTCTTCATCCCAGAACAGGTCTTTCACAAAGCACATCTCGTCCCAGTTCGGACAACGCCGCGGGGTTGAAACAGCGACATGCTCCCAGCCAGGACGAACAAATGCACTTATCTTGAGTTCACACCCACAAGGCCCCTGCACAATGAACAGACCGCAAGGGCCTGACCCTGGAGCAGTAGCGAACCGGCCGTGTTGCACGCGGCCGGCCTCCAGCTTGTCAATCATCTGCGCTCGCACGCTCGCTCCTTTGCCTCTCGGAGAGCCCTGAAGTCTACGTAGATGACGCTGTCTCGTAACAAGTTGACCTGCTCGGTCCTCGGCCCAGCGTTCCTAAACCAATCTACAGCGCACCATCCGCCAAAGCCGTAGATGTCTATCATCACTCACTCTCCTGATTATTGCTCTAAGACGTATTGCGGCCTCGGGCCGCCGGTTGCCCGAGGATGAGCGGTACCACTATCTGCGCGTTGGGCGACTTGAACCGCCGATTGCACCTCCCGCTACTCATGTAAGTCCGTCATCAGTGTCTCCGAGGCGAACCAATTTCTAATCGATGCCAGGCAGTATTGACTGCTCATCACGGCAGAGCGCACATCCCGCTTGAGCAGACGAAATCAGCGACTCTTGACGCGTCACCTCGTCTTCAATGAATTGGTCTTCATCATGGCACGCTCCCCGGTTGGGCATCTAGATCTCATGATGCTCGCAACACCAGTAGTGGCACCAGATAGATCGGGGTGACATTGCCGCCTGGTGAGGGAGTACTTGATCACTCGACGCCTCCTCGCCAAGGCTGAACAGTCCTAATGCGCCATTTATGTGAAAATGGTCCAGTTTTAGGGCGTCCAAATCGGCACGCACATAGCCGCGGACGCAGGCATGCCCGTTCTTTGAACTGAACCATTCGGCGGATCGCCTGCTGACCTGGTCGTAAGCTAACGGTCAGGAACAATGGTTAGTCGATCTCATCGACTGCAACTGCGAATGTCGCCCGCTTTCCTGCACCACTAAGATGCAGCTCCTAACGCGTTGTCCACGGCATGGAGCTCGCGAACCGCTCACGTTTTGCCGCTAATGCGGGTGTAGTTTGCGACATGAATGTCGCGAGTCCGACGTCGCGCAATCGCTCCGTGTCACCAATCGACCGCATAAAAAGCGCTGCAGACAGTTCTACCTCGTGGCATGTCGATTGCTGTGCTGACAGAACGCGATCTCGCTGTAGCGAAAAACTCACAAGCAATGAATCGGCCGGACGGCCGCCGCAACGAACATCGGTTCTGATGCAGAATGAAAAGAGGACTGCAAACTTATGAGTGACAGGAGGCATGCAACACTTGGCATATTTCTGTTGACCGGCGCTCAGCCTAATGAAACGACACATTGGCGCGCAACAAAGAACCCAACGATCATGCATGTCGGTGCCGATCGTCCCTCCCCGCGACCCCAGAAAAGGTGGAACTTATGGCTTGTGGCCGCGCTCCTCATAAAGGCGCTGCTTTGGGCTGGGATCTACTCAGTTATCGCGGCGTTCTTCTGAAACAGTCTCGCGCATGGCACACGCCCCGATGTACTTTTGGCGCCTCTCGCGATCGCGGGCTGCCACCGCTTCGAACAAACTGGTGCCAGGGCGCTTCGCGCTGCTACCTGGATATTGAGTGCGCTGCTCCGGCGGACGCAGAGGACATTTCGGCTTCCCCGAATGTCTCGAATTTGCGACACGCCGCTGCAGCGTGAGGAACCGCCAAATTGAGTTTAGCAGCTCAACGCGTTTTGCGGCGAGTGGCATCCGGGCTTCCAAGTGAGGCGCGACGGATCGACTGTAAGTGAGGACTAGTGCCCGTATTTTCCTTATGTGACAGTTAGCCTTCGAGAAGCCGACGAAACAAGGCGACCTGAGGGAAGGTTGGCCAGGCGGCCGGCTGTGCCCTCACGGGTGTGGCATAGGACGGTCAGGCGCCTTGCGTTCTGGCTTCTCTCAATGCTCCGCACAGGCGGCAGTTAACTTGCTTGCTGACCGATATCTACCTAGCCATTGGGTCGGCTAGAGATCGACGGGCTGAGGCCTTAAGGACGGTAGCGACGTTACAGCTCTCGCTCAGGCCACGTATCGTCCTCGTTCTTGCGCATCTGCCAGAAGTGGGCACGCCACGCTAACTTGTCGTACTCCAATGCGATTTTAAGCAGCCTGTCTTTGGCTTTTCCGTCGATGAGCGCTGCCGCTTTCTTTCGCGTTGCTTCCGCGCGGCCTCGCCAGTGATCGGGCTGGTACAGTTTACTTTTCGGATTCATGCCGAGAGCATGCAATCCGTAGATCAACGAATTGCGACAGCGACACTCCGTATCATCACGTAGGAGCGACGCTCGTGGAGCCGGCTGCCGAAGCAGTCAGCCCCCAATCCACGGCAACCATTCAGAAACGGCCGAATGCGCATTGCACTCGATGCTCATACGAAGAACGCACAGGCACCGACAGCTTCAGACCATTGCTCTCACCAAAAGACTTGAATCGCACGCGGCGTTAGATTGTAGGGTTCTGGACAAGTGGGGATCACCTCTGACAATCAGTCGAGTGACAGTTCACGAGCATTTGGAATGCCTCAAGCATCTAAAATCGCAGGGGACGACCGAACAGAGAGCCTCACGTCATCCAGGCGCAAACCTGCCTCCGAGTCCTCGAATGCTATTCCTGCTTCTGCTGAACTAATCGCGGGTTACGACGTCTGCGCGGCCAGGGTCCGAGCACCGCAGCCTTCCCTGACCCGACGCAAGACGCAACCTCACTCACAGATGACCCCGCCCAACCTCTTCAGATAAAGTGGAATAGAAGCGCGATGACACCAAACATTGTCTCAGCCCGTCATCATGGTCGCTCTTGCAAGGCCGGGCGCATCATCAAGAACGACACAAGCACATCCGCTCTTTCGGATCTCTATGCTTCGCCAGAGCTGGCCAGGGCCGGTTCGAGCGGAATCGTGGCGAGTCCGCCGTCACTCGTCGGCCGGCGATTAGGCTGACCATAGTACCTCAGCTCATGTCTGGCAGGGCTCAGGCACTCCTCGAGACATCGAGGCATGCACTGGCCGCACAATCATCAGCAACTCCAAGACGTCCAGCTGGTGCGTCGGCGCGGATGTTAGTACCTCGCCTCTTCGTAAGGCTCTGCCGACGTGCATGGTGTCGCTTCCTGTCGTCCTGGACAAACGACGAGTCCCCCACGGTGAGAACGGCAACAGTAGAGCAACGAGCTTGCAGGCAGCCAAGCAGATCCGCCTGTTTTTCGTTTTGCACGTGATGCGTTCCGGGCAGCAAGAACAATAATTACCTCCACCGAACTGAAGGAATGTCATGATGCAAAAACAACGAATTCAGTTGGCTCCGCACCTCAGACTCTACTACCGCGATATCGCTCTAGGTCTGGCAATGGCAACTGTAATGCTTGCGCCGATCAAGGCGAGTGATCGAACACCGACCGCAGACGAGAAAGAGGCCTGCATGGAAGACGTATTCCGTCTTTGTAGCAGTCACATACCAGATCGCACCGCTATCACTGCCTGCCTCAGATCCAAGCAAGACCGTCTCAGTCAGCAATGTCGCTACGTGATCTCCGGGCGGGACATTGACAATAAGAGCGGCGGATCGAAGTGAAGATGCTGCGGTCGGTCTCTCCTACTCCTCTCCAGAAGTCGTCCCAGCTTGACGTACAACACGTATACGAGGGTTCGCCGAACGGCTCACCACGTTCATGCGGGGCCGGTCAACGGACGCGTCGATCGCTTCCTGGAGGCTGTCATGCGCAGGTTCATTATAGCGACGTGGGGTCATTTCGTAGAGCAGCTAAGCTCAGTCTGGAATTGGCATCAATATATTCATAGCACGTGCGGAAGCCGCTCTGCGGCTCCGCCACGGCGGCACCGGAAAATCGGCGCCTTTTGATCCAGCCGGAAGATCGACTGAAAGCGGGTGCGAGACAGAGCTATTATGCTCGCATCAAGCAACTCAGCGGTCTGACTAGCCGCCGATGTCCTCTCGAGAGCCCCATCGAAGTGGAGAGAGCTTGACCCTCACGTAGCGTCAGGTTGTAGCCTCGCCACAGACGCCACGTTCATCCGACGCCCCGCCTCAAGGAATCGTGCGGCATAGCGAGTGCGGATAGGCCGGCAGCTGCAGCAGCGCACGCCGTTGTGAAGACGCCTGACGGAACGGACGGACCCTAGTTTGGAAGGAACGTGTAAAGTTCGATGGAACCGCTTAAATCGATTATCGGTAAAGTTGCCACCGGCGCCACTCTGACCCGCAAGGAGGCCGCGTCAGCCTTCGACAGCATGATGTCCGGCGACGCAACTCCCTCGCAAATCGGGGGCTTGTTAATTGGGATGAGGGTCCGCGGGGAGACGGTCGAAGAAGTCACCGGCGCCGCATCCGCAATGCGAAATATAGTGCCAAGGGTCGAGACGCGATGTGATCCCATCGATATCGCTGGTACGAGCGATACCGTTAAGTGTTCGCTCAACGTATCGACGTGCGCTTCGTTCATCGTCGCCGGCGTCGGCGTTCCCGTCGCCAAGAATATCAACCGTGCTGCATCTTTGCGCTCCAGCACGGCAGCCGTGTTGGCGCACCTCGGCGTAAAGGTCGATCTCAAGCCAGAGTCAATTACACGTTGTGTGCACGAAGCCGACATTGGCTTCGTGTTTGCGTCACCCGACTTTCCGGCGATGCAGCGCATCAGGCAGATCCGGAGCGTACTTGGAACCCACACGATGTTCGATCTAATCGAGGTTCTGTCGAATCCAGCCGGGGTCAAGCGGCACATCCTTGGAGTGCCCACTCCCGAATGGGTGCAGCCTCTGGCGCAAGTCTTGAAGAACCTTGGTGCCGATTCGGTATGGGTGGTTCATGGCTCGGACGGGCTCAATGAATTATCCCTCACCGACACGAGCTTTGTTGCTGCGGTTGAGGCGGGTACAGTCCGCACGTTCGAAGTCACGCCGGAAGAAGCCGGGCTTCCCCGCTACCGCGCCGATGCGCTGGAGTGCAGTGATGTCGAGGCTCATACGTTTGCGATACAAAAAGTGCTCGATGGCGTGCCAGGTCGATTTCGTGATGCCGCCCTTCTGAATGCGGCGGCCGCACTGGTGGTGGCCGGGCGGGCCTCGAACCTAGAGGAAGGCGTGGCGCTCGGACAAGAATCACTTGATCGGGGCGCTGCAGCCGCTCGACTGAAGCGGTTGATCGCGGTTTCGAACGCCTGACAGCCGAGCTCGTTGATGCCGCATCCTTGCGATCGAATAGTGTAGCTTACGCGCTGGAAAACTGTAGCAGCCGAGAATGCGCGTTACTGCTGCCGATTTCTCAGGGAGCGCCGCTCGCGCAAGTCCTGGTCAAAAGAGCTTGCGCTGAACACTCAACTCGACAGCCAACGTTTGGTGCACCAGAGGCTGTTCGAGGCCCGGTTGTGAGATGGGGACCCTCGACGAAGCGTGCGCAACGCGCCAAAGGAGACGATCGAAGATGCCGTGGCAGAGGATTGAAACACTTGGAACCATCGCAACGATAGAACACATCATTCGGAAGTTTCGAGAATTGATCGATACAGATAGCTCGATCCCGCCGGAACTGCGGCGTGCGCTGCACGAGACGCTGGATGGGCACCTTTTGGAAGCAAAGCGGCGCGTTCTCTTGAGAGAAAATTAGGTCCGGATGCCGTCTCCACACGGAGAGACACTAGCAGGCCGGCGTTGCGCTCTACGCCGACGCTCAAAATGCTTGCGCCCAAGCCTGGATTCGAGCTGCTCGCTCGTTCAGCGGTGGCTCCGATGGCGATTGCTCCGGCCGCTTATCTCGCCTTGTCGGACTGGCCATCGATGGTGATGGCCTGCATACGCACACCAACTCTAGATTTCGTCGAAACTCGGCGACTGGGTCATTCGTTGGACCCGCCTCGCTCCTTAAAGGCCTCAACCACAGGCTTGCCCCACAGGGCGCCGCTGATGCTTGCGACACCAGCTCTTCTGGGCCCCCTTCGGGCATGAGCCGCCCGCAAAAGGGGCTTGAACCTGACGTAACGTTAAATCGTAGGCTCTTGGGGTGTTACCTACATGGGTGTGAAGGACTTCGGATGCCTCAGCCCAGCCGGTCAGATCGGCGGACCGATCGCTGGTCATGCTCCCTATTCCCGATGGCCATCGCCGCAATCGGGACCGCCGCAAAGCCCTTCGACCGTGGTCGCCATGACCATCCCATCCTGATCAAGTCCAGATGCCAGGAGGTTCGCGAATGCCGCGAATTCTAATTATGAATGCCGGTACGCCTCAGATGTCGGGCGCGCACCTAACAAAGGCTCAACTTTCGCTGGCCGCCAGCTCGGCATTCCGTTCAGCGTGGTTTGCTCAGGAGGGCGACCTGATCGTCTCCCCGGTAGTGATCCCGGCAGATCTGCTATCCTTCATTGGCGCGACGCTGGATTTCGATGCATCGAGTCTTCGCCTGCTTGTACCAACGAGCCGCCAACCGACCATCCTCGATGATTGCGCGTTGCTGTCCGAGACTGTTGTCACACGAATTAAAAGACATATTCGTCAACAGTCCACCTGGCGATTGTACCCCTGCTACTTTACTGAAGGCGTCGCACACTTGGCGGCCAAACTAAGCATACCGAAGATTGGCAACGACTTCGCCCTACAGCGCGGGCCTGATTTACTGAATCGCAAGAGTCACTTCCGTCAGTTGGGAACAAGCGTAGCACTTCCGCTCCCTCATGGATGTGTCGCGACAGATCCAAATGGACTGTTAAAAGCGGTCACTTCCCTCAAATCCGAGACCGGCAGGGTCATCGTGAAGTTGGATAATGGAGCTGGAGGGGTCGGAAATGTCATCTTGACGAGCAGTAAAAGCGATCCCCTACCTGGAGCCAGAGATACTCGGTGGATTTCCTGGCGTTCGCTTGATCCTGGCGCGCTTTACTCCGAGATCACAACAGCATCGTGTAAGACGCTGGTCGTCGAATCATACCACTTGGCCCGATCTTTGTTTTATCTCGAGTATGCAATCCAGGATGATGCATCAATCGCTTTCATCAATAGTGGAAACATACGCCTGCATAAAAGCACAGATCGGTCCGAAAGGGCTCTCATCTGGACAGGGCTTGAGCTTCCCAGCGATCTAGAGAACGAGCAGTGGTTGACTGCCCAGGAGCATGCCTACCGATTTGTGGCGCTAGCGAGAGACCTCGGCTATCGCGGACTGATCAACATCGACGCTATTTTCGCCAAAGACGGACGGTTGCTGTTCAATGAAGCGAACGGCCGCTGGGGTGGCGGCTCGGTGTTACACAACATTGCGATTCGGCTACTAGGCCCCGACTATTCCAGTCGCAACGTTATTTTATCTGTAAGAAATGTACGATCACCATCTTTTCAAGCGGCGCACGATCGCTTCTTCAAAGAGGGATTGCTATTCGACCGCACACGTAAGACAGGCGTGATCCCGCTTGCCGCCGACGAACAGGCTGGTACCGTGGAGTGCGTTGTGATTGCGGCCGACAGGGCCGCGGCCCACGATCAGCAACACCAACTGTTGAGGTCCTAGCGAACACATCTTCACACGCTCAATTCACCGCCCCGCGCAAGAGCAGCGTTTTCCCCAGCCCCAAAATAAAAGAGGGCACAGTTTAAGCAAATAGGTTCGGCGCTGCGGCTGGCTGCAGTCACTGCAGAGCCGGACAGGGCGAGAAGCTAGGTTTATCCCTCTGCTAAACGTCGGGTCATGATCGTGACCTTGCGGGAGGAATATTCTCACCCAGCTGATCGATCGCTGCAACAGGCTGTCCTGCGCAACGGCATCGCTAAGCGCATTGCGTTCACCAATCCGACATTCTCGGCGGAGATTAGAGTCATGATCAAGCGGCTGCGTTTGCAACCAGCGACTTGCGCAACTGCACGAAAGCGGCACCAATCTTCGGGCGAGGACGAGGGCTGAGCTTACAGTGAAAAGATCATCGTCGAGCGACCATTCGGAACGTTGAGCAGCGATCCCTGGCTTGCGCAGATGCTCATCCAAGCTACCAACAGCAAGAGGATACTTGTAGGCAGCTGAGCTCTCCCACTCGTACACTCTCAAGACCTCAGCTTCAGCGGCGGACGGGATTGGCCTTGCTTTGCGAAAGATGCGGACTCCGCCCGCAGCGCGCGGGGCGCGAAGACGACCGAGTCCGGCAAGGACGCCACGCTCGCCGGCCATTTTAACTCGTTTTGTAAAGAAGCTCGGCTATGCCCAGCTTCTCGTTGTAGTCGAGCCATCAGCCAATCTCAGAAGACCGTCCACATGATCCTTAGCACGACGCTCCTTGGACCTAGCCTGCTGCGTGCCCGACCCTAACACCTTGAGGGAGGCTCGCCACTACAGTTCTGCGGAACCCAACGCTACCCGGAATACAGAATCGCGCAGCGCCGAAGCGCCTGCCCGGTTTCACCCAGCCACAAAGATGACCACCCCCCAACCCTTGCTCGGATGGCACGTGGTGGCCTGTACATGGATCAATGTTAACCATGGCTTCGGACCAGAACTGTCGCAGATTTTACGAGAAACACTGACCACAAGATGTGAAAGCGTTTTAACTTTCACGGAGAGCTCGCCTGCCGCTCGATTCTCAGCGAACCATATCAGGCGCGCCACCTCATAGCCGAGCGCTGGAACTTTCGATGATCCGGCGGTTGGCGCCGCCCCTTTTTGAACAGAAGTAGACGAGAGATCGGCGTTCCCCGCTCGATACCGGCTTTACTTCATGCCGTACCTTACATGTTGTGACAAGCACAGCGCCAAATGGTGGTCGGAATACGTGCTGTTCGTACCCGGTAGGATATACCACGAACTCACCGCCCTCGAAGTCTCGCGCCAGCTGCACAATCACCGCGTACTCAAAATCCGGATCACTCTTCGCATCCAAATGGATGCCCACAAAGGACCCAGGCGGCATACGATGCATTTGGCATCGGCGAACCACGTAATCTGAGGATGCTCCGAAGATCTGTCTTAGCGCGAAGCTACGGTCTTTACTTTCAAGTAGCTCCATAATCTGCCCTGAAGCTGCACCACTCACGTTGCTGGGCGCGCGACCTGGTGGATCCACCCTTACGCGCTTGACAAAGACGCTGTGCAAGTCGCCGGCATCTCCCTCCCGCACTTCTTCTTCGGGAATCTCAGCCTGCAGCTGATCGATCTTGGTCAAGTCGGCTTGAGTGAACAGTATCTGGGGGGCGATAACGGCCGTCCCCTTTACTAACAGCTCTATGCGGTACTTTGTCAGCATTTCTTGTGAAAGCTGGCGGGATTTATCGCTCATTGCGCGCGCCATTCGAGCTCACTCCTTTGATCTTCGAAGCAGGACTCCGGGTCCTTGTGCATTGAGACGAATGCTTGCTCCCAATGCTCGCCATCGAACTCGGTTATTCTTGCGCGTGCGACCGTCCGTCTATCCAGGCATCGAATATTTACGCTGAACCCGGAGGGGTTTGACCTCGGCCTATAGAATGGCTTTACCCCACAAAGCCGGCAAAACGTGTGCCGAGCAATGTTCTTGTTGAACTGATATGTCGTGAGGAATTCTTCACCGCGCTCGATGCGTAACTTATCGCCAGTTACGAGCAAGTGGAGAAACCCAGACATTTGACAAATCGAACAATTGCAACGAACTCCAGAGAGCTCTCGCGGCGCTATGACGTAGAACTTAACAGAGCCACAATGGCAACTGCCATGATGTTCGATCTCTGAGTGATCATCCACCGTGCGTGCCGCAATTGCGGTGAGATCGCGGCACCACTGGACGCTGAGCCGATAGGCGCGGAGGAATTCATTCAAAAAACGATCACTACGGTTAGGCTGCACAAGTTCGCCAATCAGCCGACCTGTCATTTCGCCGTGGTACTTCTCAGCGGGATCTTCTCCGCCCACATGGCTGCGAAAATACTCCAGATCTTCCGGCTTCGCTTTAAACGTTTTGGCCAGAGCGGTCCACAGAGACTGGATCATGTCCGCAGCATGTAGCTCAAACGCTACCATGTAAGCGCAACGAACGAGGGAGTCTTTCGATGACAATCCGGCGTAGAGAGAATGCAGATACTCCTTCGTCGTAGCGCTATAGTTGGGCAGTACTGCTCGGCCGAGTAGTTGGGAGGCATCTTTCTTCAACAGGTTGGAGTGAAAGTTTTCTGTCAACAGAATATCCGGTAGCGCGGCCTTGCCTCCCTGGAGAATTCGGCCATGACCACCGGTCTCATCCCAACAGATAAAGTTCGCGACCACGCTGGTCAGTTCAATGTCTCTCGCAATATCCCGATTGTGATACATTGCATCGAATATGAGGTCCCTTTGGGAGCCCGCCTGCAGGTACGGGAACGCCTGTGACATCGCCAGGTATTCGGGGAGCAGGCTGGCGACCTGATCTTCGGACAACTGCGAGGCGAACGGATGCGTGCCGAACAAGGCTCGCGCTTGCTCGGTCAAGTACTCGTAGCAAATCTTCGGAGGCTGATCCGCGGCAAAGCGAGACGCTTGAGATGTCATTTGACCCCTGCAGAAGAGAAGCGAACGGTCCTTGGCGAAGCAACTTCGTGTCCGGGCCAACTATTAACCGTCCTAGGTACATTGGCTTTGAAGGGCCAATAATCGCGTTCGCCTTCTAGGCGACTATTTGTCGTTTGCTTCGCGAACGCAGACAGCGGCATGCTCAGTGCAACTCATGAGCATCGAAGGAATGCGTTCATTATTGGAGCGCCGGGAATCCGCTCGGATTCCTGTCCACCAGCAGTCGCCGCAATGCCCGCCACGACTAGCATCAGCGCCGAGACTCAAAACGGATACTGCGCCGCCCACGCCATTTTAAAGCTAATGTCGCGTGCGCGAGTGGCGTGCCTTGCCGCTCGGCACGCGTGCAGCTTTCACGATCTTGAGCGAACGGATCAAGCCCTCGCGCTTGCCGCTCGCGCCATTTCGCCGAACCGCCGTCAGCCTGGGACAGCATTGTAGACTCCAGTTTGTACGTATCGTGCTCTTAAGGCCTTTGGTCCCTGGTGTCATACCGCTCCGGGCGGCACAAAGCATATCAATGCGACCCCCGCCGGTTCTTACCACCTCCAACTTCTTAGTGACTCACAGCAATCATCATGCCAACTCTTGAATTCGCTCCGTAAGATCTGAACAAGTTGATAAAAAGCCGTGACGCTTCCTCATTGCGAGTGTCAGAGGCTACGCGCCGCTGTCAGAAAGCAAACAGCGAAGAACCGGCGGCCGCTCACATGCGTACAGGTCTGCTCAACCGCTGAGATTGGCTTCAACAGTGACGTATAGGTTAACTTTGCGCCCCGGAGCCAGCGACAGCGCTTTAGGCGTGCAGACGGCAGCGCCAGTACGGTGATCCGGTCGCTGGCTATTCCGTGTTCGCTCGTGACCGTTACGGGAAGATGCAATGGCCTTCCACGTCGTCGAACACGACCGAACGGCGCCCCTGGAACATGCGCAGGCGCCTTTGCCTGCGCCCCGATAATCCCGCGCGACTCCGAGAATCTATCGTGTGATCTACGGAGCATGCGCCCCAGCTGCTCGCGAGTTCGACGGGTAAGATAGGCAGACCGTATTGGTAGCCGGCCGAGATGCGTCGCTACATCTTGCGCGCTCTTCGACACACCGGTCCGGCGATGATACATTCCTGGGGCGTATCTATTATGATGGCCTAGACTCTCCCGATCGGGCGTGACGAGCAAGTGCCGCAAGATCGGTTTCGAGCTTCGGTTGACGTGAGAAAATTGCGTCTATCAACGCCTGCGCCGGTTGCTCGGCGGCCTCAACCAGCGCCGCCCTCTCGGCCCGTGCAGAGGGAGCGAACACCCGCTTAACGACCGTCGGCGAGCCCTTGAGCCCGCAGTTGGAAGTGTCTTCGACACCGGCTTCTTGCGCGCTCCATTTCACGATTTGGGCACGCGCGGCACGCAGGACATCGGCCATCGCGCCGCGCCGGATTTGATTCGTCGCCTCAAGCATGGTGATGAGGCACGGTAATTTGGTTTGCAACACCTGCACACCACCTTCGCAGCGTCGTTCCACTTCAATAGTTTGAGCGGCGAGGTCCAAGGATCTGATCTTCGCAACGTAAGTTAGCTGCACTACGCCCATTCGCTTTGCGATGCCGGGCCCAACCTGCGCAGTATCGCCATCGATGGTCTGCTTTCCCGTTAAAATCAGATTTGTCGAGCCATAGTCCTTACCGATTCTCCGGATGGCGGTTGCAAGTGCATACGTTGTGGCCAGCGTATCGGAGCCAGCAAAGCAGCGATCGGTGAGTAGGACGGCGCGATCGGCACCATAAGCCAACGCCTTTCGCAAGGACTCTTCTGCCGATGGCGGTCCCATGGTAAGCACGGTAATTTCGCCGCCGAACCGATCACGCAGTTCAAGCGCGGCCTCGAGCGCGAAGAGGTCATATGGGTTGATGATGGTCGGCACTCCCTGACGCATGATTGTATTGGTCACGGGATGAACACGAATTTGCGCTGAGTCCGGAACCTGTTTGATGCAGACGACATTGTGCACGATGATGCTCCAACAACTGCGATAGCTGCGAAGAGAACAGCAAGTGTTGTACCACCGTCTCCGTTCTGGAATCGGCTCGCTGTCGCAAAGGCTTAAACGGGGCGATAACGCGCTCGAGCCCGCTTTCCTGACGAACGAATGCCGACACAGGTCAGGGCACCGACAACGGCGTTCCGCTCGGCACGCCAGCCGACAGACCAAGGAATGCTCGCAAGATGAACGCCGCGCAAACTCTGCCGGCATCGGGCTGATCGACGGTTAAGCATCGTCACTCACTCGTCCGCAGAATAGAGATACCTTGTTACCTGCTCGAGCTACGGACGGTTCGCGATTGTATGGCAAGCAGGTGAGGCTGTTTACCTCATGGCGCTCAATCCATGTTGCGCGCGACGTCGTTGCCTCAGGCCGGCCGTTTCCCTTGCTATTGCGGAGATTGCCTCTTCGGGATCATTCTTCACGTATCTGTTTGGCACTACCGGCTCTGGCGGATGTGGTCGTTCAGAACCGCTTTATCTCAATTCCGTATTTCCGGAGCGCATAGCCAATTTGGCGCGGGGTTAGTCCGAGTAGGCGCGCTGCCTTGGCTTGCACCCAGCCAGATTTCTCCATGGCCGCAATGACCCGCTCCCGATCGGTCACGCTGGTACCACCAACCAGAAGTGTGCCGGCGGGTGCCGGTGGGGCCGGTTCGTAGACAGACGGCGGTGGCAGCGTCGTTTGAGCTAGCGGAGTGATGGACTTTGCAGGCACGGGTTGCATGGGTACCGCCAGGTCGGTCTTGTCGTTCGATGTGCTTTTCCAGAGCATCATGGAAAGGCACTGGCCTTGGCAGCACGCAAAGTCACTTCTCACAATCGACGGCCCGGTACACAGGGTCGCTGTTCGCTCGATGCAGTTTTCGAGTTCACGAATATTTCCCGGAAATCCGCAGTTCATCAGTACATCGATCGCGCTGGCCTCCAGGGTGAGCGTACGGCCGTTCTCGCTGTTGAACTTTCGAAGGAACTCTCGGGCTAGCAGCGGAATATCGCTGCGTCTTTCGCGTAGCGGCGGCAATAACAAGGGAACTACGCTAATACGATAGTAGAGGTCCGCGCGGAACTCGCTCCTTGCGACGGCCTCTTCAAGGTTCTTGTTGGTCGCAGCTATGACTCGAACATCGACCTTAATCGTGTGATTGCTGCCGACGCGCTCAAACTCCTGCTCTTGCAGAACTCGCAGCAACTTCGCTTGGAACGGAGCGGAGATCTCTCCGATCTCATCCAGAAATAGCGTCCCTTTGTCAGCAAGCTCGAAGCGCCCCTTGCGCGAGCTTACCGCACCGGTAAAGGCACCTTTCTCGTGGCCAAACAATTCCGATTCCAGGACCGTCTCAGGGAGCGCCGCGCAATTCAGTTTAACGAACGGTCGTTTAGCACGGGACGAGGACTCGTGAATGGCCTTGGCTACGAGCTCCTTGCCGGTGCCGGATTCGCCGCGCAGCAGAACCGTGCTGCTCGATTTGGCTACAACCGCAATCTTGTCGAGCAGCCCGCTCAGCGCGGCGCTGTCGCCGATGATCCCGTGGGCGGGAAGCTTCTTGCGCTCGCGAGCGGCCACCCCAAGCTCAACGATCTTCTGTGGCTGGTCTTTGTCCACTAACAATCGTTCGCGATCGCAGGCCAACAAGCGATGTAGCTTTACTGTTTGCCCCACCAAGTTGGCGACCATAACGAGCAGCCGCGCATCGTGCTCGAGCCGAAGACTGGAACCATCGTCCTTGATACGGTCTACTGTCAGCGTACCGACCACCCTCGGATCAATACGAATAGGAACCCCAATGAACGATAAGGGCATGCTGTCGGAGGCGCCGAGAAGCTCCCGGTCCGCAGCGCTGAAGGCCGGCTCGTCGGCTACGTTCTCGACAACTATCGGCCTGTCTGTCGCCACGATCTGGGCGATTGCTTTCTGCGGCAGGCACGTGCGGTAACGTTCGTCGCCGCCTTCGCTCCAACCGGAACCAACTGTAATTTTCGGGATGCCGTCATCGTCCAATAGTGAGACGATGCCGTGTCGCATCTGCACAAACGATTGCAGGAGGCCAAGGACCTTGGCCAACGTGACTTCGAGCCGACCAGGAGCGCTGACTATTTTCGATATTTCGAGGATGCCGGCCAGCGCACTCTCATACGACGGCTGCCCCGAGGGATTACGCTCCGGCTCCGGTTGCGAGGCAGGTCGGTCCGAGGATGGGACATGCAGCATGAGCCGGTCTCCGTTGTCTTGATTATCCTTCCTGGACCCATGTTGGGATTGGCGAGCTTCGTTCTGCATGTCACTCTCGATCTAGCCTCAAGTGTTGACGAGATGACATAGAACCGTGACACCTGATTATGGCACGACACCACACTTGCATGTGCCCTCGTTTCACTTTTTGCGGATCGTGTGCGCGTCGTCAGCGGAGAACATACGTGCCGCTGCAGGACAAGTGCTGGATCGCCAGAGCGGCGACTTTACAAATGCTGCCCACCATTGATCGGCACCTCGGCTCCCGTGACGTAACTCGCCGCATCCGAGCACAGGAAGAAGATAACCTTGGCCACTTCATCCGGGGTCCCCACTCTGCGCAGCGGGATACTTGGCACGAGACGGGCTTCCGTGTCTGGCGACAGCATGTCGGTCTTGATTTCGCCGGGCGCGATCGCATTCACGCGAATGCCATGCGGCGCATAATCATAGGCCAGTTCGCGTGTGAGGCTCGCAAGCGCCGCTTTCGAGGTCGCATAGGCGCTACCGGCGAACGGATGCACCCGTGAGCCTGCGATCGAAGTCACATTTACGATTGATCCTGACGCGGCTCTTAGCTCGTCAAACAAACCCTGCGCCAGCAGGATCGGAGCCACCAGATTAAGATGAAATACCCCCATCCAGGTCTCGGTTGACGTGGTCAATGACGTCATCCGATCCCCAGCGGGCGTTTTCGGCGACACACCGGCATTATTCACCAGCGCGTGCAAGGGCGCACCAGCCAAGCGCTTCTTGACCTCGGTGATCGCACGCGGCAGCATTCGATGATTGCTGAGGTCGATCTGGAAATGATCGTCATTCCCTGCCTCCCAGGGGCATCGCTCGCTGTCGAAAGGTTGGCGTGCGCAAGAAATGACGCGCCAACCGGCCTCCGAGAACAGCTTGGCAGTGGCATGACCAATTCCGCGTGATGCCCCGGTGAGCAACACCGTCTTCTGTTCTCTACGACCATCACGCGCTTTATCGGCGTGAACGAGGCGACCAAAATGTGTTTCGGCCCGCGGCTCTCTAATCAGATCGTCATTCGGCAGATCGAGACCCAAGGCCGCCTCCTTACTGTTAAGCCGGCGCACGCGTAGCAGGATTTGCGCCACCGCGGTGCAGGTAAATCACTTCCGTTTTGCGTCCTAACGTCGCGCAGGCCGAACACTTGGCGGATTTCGGACAGCCGTGGGTGCGCTTTGTGACAACGATGGCAAATCAGCTACGTAAGCTCTCTAGCACACTCGCCTGCTTCATCACAGGGGCACGGGCCGCGCCCGCTTTCTTGATCGCTCAACGGAATGAACATGCGGCTGATCGGCGCTCGCCGAAGTCAAAGATCGCTCGGGAGCGACCATAGTCATTTTGCCGCACCAACTCCAAAACTGACGCACCAGCCTCGCACGTCAGATTCGTCAATCGTCGATTTTGATTTGTCGCTCTAAGCAGAACTGGGATATCGCTGGCGTACTGATATGTTCATCCACGCCCGAGCACTGACTAGCTCCGATTTGGGACTGGTCTGAAAGGTGAGGACGACGTGTTCCGTCTGCTTACGCTGCGCAGCACTCTAGGGCCGTTGTTATCGACGTCACGGCTTAAGCGAGGGCAAAGGGCCGTCGCTTCGTTCAACCATTCGCCGTGAGTTCGCGCCAACAGCATTACGTTGGCAGACGATTGCTGCCCATACAAGAACTGGCAGTACTCTTGGATGCAAGGAGCAGCAATCACGTCGACCAAGCGGCTTACAACTTCATGAAGCCACGAGCTCTTGCGAGTTGTCTTCGACCAAGATCAACCTGCTCGGATCGTTCAAATCGAATTCTATAACACGGGGAGCAAAGAGACGCGCATAGCGTGTGAAGGCGCTCGTGGGGGGGAAGCGGATCACCGTGTTGCAGCGCGCGAGAAGATACATCTCAGTGAGGGCAGAAAAGCCACCCTCGGCTCCAAGGGCAGCGTTGTGCAACGGGCCAGCGTGAGGCGCCTGGAACTGCTTTGGAATCGCAAAGACATCCGAAAATATTGCCGAAACCTCCTCAAGGATGAGCGCGCTGTCCGTGCACAGGAACGCCCTCACAGGCTTCGCATGTGGTAACCCCCTCGCCTTGTCAATGGCATTACAGACCTGTCGAAAGGCGCGCTCCGCATCCGCCCAGTAGGGAGCATGCCCCATAATGTCCTCACCGTTACCATGCCGGACATGAATGCCGATCACGCTGTACGGCTCAAAGTGCTCGCGGTAGATAGCATCAATCCGCGCCTGAATTGCAGCTCGCGGCTTGATACTCCGAAAGATCTCTCGCTCCGCCTCTTCATCGCAGCGCCACATTAGGCAGGCATCGCACACAACCGTGTTAGCGTCACTATCTCCCTGACTTTGGAACAGTTGGTCGAGTTGGTCGCGTTCCCGGAAGATCTGCTCGTCCGGGCGATAGACGCAATCGATAGCTGACTTATTCCACCATGCCGGAAAGAATGGTCCTGGAAACGAGCGTTTATTGATGTCGTCCTCGCAAATCACCCGCACGCCGGCAATGTCTTCAACGGGTTCGAAGAAGACCGGAAAGGCATTGGTGAATGGTTCATCAAGATAGCAAGACCCCCGCCAATCGATGGCGAGCGTCCGCCCTGTCTGCTTTGCAAAACGCCAAGCCGCCGCCAGTGACCACAGACAGTCACCAAACCCCGTACGCCTCCTGGAAACTACGAACCGATCATTCATCGAACCGCTAACCATCTCGATTGCCTTTTCGCGCGCTCCTGGTTGGACAAAAGGCAACGATACAGACGTCTCGCCTATCTTTTCGCCCGGCGTCACGGTCTGGAATCGCGGTGCCGGCGAGCTGCGTCGGTAGAACTTCATGGCAGGAGCATCCGTAATGGCCGCGTTCTCTCAACAATTTCTGTCCTTTCTTCAGCGGTGTTGCATCGACCTGCCCGAAGTCCGATGTCCACTGCCTCCTGTACGTCGGATGGATTGGCCCCCTCACATGCAGGCATAGGCTGGTCGTGCTCATCACTTACGGATGTCAAGTTGCGCGCAACTCCGGCATCACATTCTTCCGACAGTGAGCCTGAGAGACACTCGCCGCCGCCGTCGACCGCAAGGATGAGACTTTGCTCGAACTCGGACATGGCAACCTCGCTGGCGGCATGCGCTTCGTGCTGATTCACGAAGGAAAGTCGGGACGGATCGATCTCTGCACGAACTCCCGTGCCAACAGCTGCCGCAGAAACAGTTTGGCGTGCAACGTAACGGGTTGAGAAACAAAAAGACGGCTCGAGCATGATTTTGCAATAGGCCTTAGTCGCGTAGAACGCGACGCCGTCGATCTCGCCGAGCTCGGCTCCTGCAGTAGACAGGCAGCATCGGATCGAGTTGCTAGGGAGCTTGTTGGTGTACTTGACACGATTGCGGCACCCCTCTTCGACGGCAGCAAGTACGCGGCCATCCTGCACAAGAAGCCGCAGCGCCACCGTGAAGACCTGTGTTCGGCAGCTCCGGAGAGCTTTCATGGATTCTATTAAGATCACCACTCAGTCCCAGGCACAACATCCCGTTCTCCAATTCCTCATGACGGGAAGGCCCAACTGCCGTCCCAGCGAACTAACCTGTACAAACGCGCTCCGCCGGTCCGCAGGCCAAACAGCACAACACGACCTTGGCAAGGTCTCGGCGCCTAGCGAAAGGCGCTTAGAAATAGCGTGCTAGCGTCCGATACCGATGGACCGACAGGCGGCCGTAGAGCTGGTTCGATCGCCCATTTCAGAGGCTGCTGTAGCAGACCAAGTAAGTCAGTTCCGAGCTACTGCAGAGCGCATCATAACACCGCATCGATTGCCCTTTCTCCGTTTCCCTCAACTCACGTTAGCGCAGCAGGCGACGCCGAAATAGTGCTGTCGACGCGAAAAAGGGCAAGACCGCGTAAACACAGAGTGCACCTACGTGCAGGGCGGCACTGTCCGCGCCGCGCTCAAGCATCGTCGGACGAATAAGGTCGACCGAATGTGCGAGCGGCAACAAGCTCGCAAAGTGCTGAAATGAGCCGGGCAGTTGGCTTGTCGGAAAGATCGCGCCACACAGAAACACCATGGGCGTAAGGACGAGCGACTGGTAAAACACGAAGTAGTCGTAAGTTGGCGCAAGAGATATGACGACCATTGCCAGGCTGGCGAAGACAAGACCCGTAAGGGCGACTGTTGGTATCGCACAAAGAATGGACGTCCAGGATGCATAACCCAGAGCTGCAGCGACAATCCCGATTGCTGTCCCCGCTAGAACGGACTTACTGGCCGCCCACACCAACTCACCTAGAACGATGTCGCCGAGCGTGAGCTGTGTGTACAGAATTCCCTCCCAGGTGCGCTTGACACCCATTCTAGCAAAGGCCGCATATAGGGTTTCAAAGGTCGCGGATGTCATCGCACTGATTGCGACCATACCGGCCGCCAAAAACGCAATGTACGAAGTCCCCTCAACCCGTCCTACGATGAGTCCGAGGCCAAAGCCGAGGCCCAGCAGATTGGTTATGGGATCTGCGAGATTGCCGAGAAGCGATGCAAGCGCGACTTTCCTCCATGCCAGGAAGTTTCGTCGCCATACCGCGATCCAGTTGTACGCGTTGGCCGGCATCACCGACGCATAACCATCATTCATCGCTCATTTCTCCATCTCGCGCCCGGTCAACCGCAAAAACACGTCTTCGAGATTCGGGGGGCGCTGCAGTACGCGAAGGTTCGCTTGCCCGCGCAGGTGCACGCGAACTTGCTCCGGATAGCGCGCGTAGCAAAAAAGCGTCTCTCCACTGACTTCGATATGCCGCGCATAAGGCCTGATCAGCTCTCGGAGGTGATTGGGATCACCACCATAGATCTCAATCACATCGCAGCCGATATGCTCGTCGATCAAGCCGTCTGGCTTGCCTTCGGCGATTTTGCATCCACTCTCAAGCACGCACAGCCGATCGCACAGGCGTTCGGCCTCTTCCATGAAGTGAGTGGTCAAGAGGATGGTCTTGCCACGCGCAAGCAGGGCCCGCAGGCGTTCCCAAATCAGGTGGCGTGCATGCGGATCCAGCCCAGTGGTCGGCTCGTCCATAACGAGTAGATGTGGATCATTAATCAGGGCACGCGCCAGCGTCAGCCGCCGCTTCATGCCACCGGACAACTCGGAGACACGCACGTCCGCTTTGCTTTCAAGGCGCGCAAACTCAAGCAGCGACGGTGCAACCGCCGCGATCTTGCGAGCGCTCATGCCGAAATAGCGGCCAAACACAAGCAGATTCTCTCGCACTGTGAACTCGAGCTCAAGGTTGTCGAACTGCGGCACCACCCCGACGCGTACACGCGCCGCACGAGCGCGGGAAGGCACAGGCTCATCGAGGACTGTAATCTTGCCTCCGTCGGGCGAGATCATGCCGAGGAGCATGCGCGCAATCGTACTCTTGCCAGCTCCATTCGGCCCAAGCAGTCCGAAGCACTCTCCGCGTGCAACCGAGAACGACAGATCGTTGACGATAAGCTTGTCGCCAAATGACTTTTTTACACCGGCAAGGTCGATCGCCACAGTGGACATGTTCATCTTAGGCTGACAGAAGTCGTTCCGTGGACGATGGCTTCTCGACGACCGTTTTGCTCCAGAGCATGCCCTCGCACCAAACGTGCTCGACACGCCCCCATTGACAAGCTGCCGCAGCGTCCGGAAAAAATCCCCGTCCGTGGAGGTTGGCGCTCGTGTTGCAGAGCAGCGGAATGCCCGTGAGCTGCTCAAATTCGACGAGAAGCGCGGCAATTTTGTGAGGAGAGTTGCGGGAAATTGTCTGCAGCCGCGCCGAGCCGTCAAGATGGACCACCGCGGGGACCTTGGAGCGCCAATTCGCCCGGGTCTGGTGATCGAACAGCATGTAAGGATCTGGCGTGCCCGGGCTGAAGATCTCCGGTGCCCGATCCTCCAGACAAATTGGCGCCACCGGTCGGAAGTGCTCGCGACGTTTGATGTCGTTGAGATGATCCTTCATTGCCGGGTTCGTTGGGGCTGCAAGAATGCTTCTACCGCCCAACGCCCGCGGCCCAAGCTCGGCACACCCGGAAAGAAAGATGACGGGCTTGTTGTCGGCAAGAAGCGACGCAAGTTCACTCAAACTGCAAGGAGCGGCCTTCCAGTCCGGCGGAACCTCGCTCTCCTGGAGGGCAGGACCACTGTAAACTGACCACTCCAAAGGCCCGAAACCATTCTGCGCTGCCATAGCACTGCACGCCGCGCCGATTGCCGAGCCGCTGTCATTCGGAAACGGCGGCACCCAGACATCATCGAACAATCCCGTCGCGCGAAGCGCGCTGTTCCATTTGATGTTGAGACCGCAACCTCCGGCGACACATAGATTTCGCGCCCCCGGAAGCGACGAATATCTTAGCAGAAGCAGTGCCATTTCCTTAACAAGAAGACGTTCCAGAAAGACGTGGAACGAGGCGAGGACGTCCTCCGCTCTCTTGGTCGCCAGGCGCAATGCGCTTGCCTCGAAGAACTCGTGCATAGCTGCAAGAGACGATTCCGCATTGTTGATATCTTCGCGATAGCGGCGAGCCTGCTCCGTGTCGGCCGCCAAGCGTGTTTCGTAAAGCTCCTGAAACACTTCCACGATGCTTTCATCGATGGAGCCAAGCGCGATGTAGGCCATCAGCTTTCCGGCGATGCCCAGATCCCAACTGGAGCGGTTCGGCTGCCGGTATGGCCCAAAGTGAAGGCCCGCGGCAGCATAGGCGTGGCCAATCATCGGAAACAGCGATCCAATGAACCGAGCGCCGCAACCTTCGACATAGTAAAGACGCGGAAAGATACAGCCATCCCACACCAGACAGAACGAGGGTTTTCCCGCGGCTGCAAAGGGGCTGGTGCTATATGCTGACGCGACATGGCCCGTGACATGCGGGTAGCTCTTATATGGAAACTGCTTGCCGCCGAGCAGGAGGCCAAGGCCGTCGACGGGATCAAGGAGGCCCTCAGCATGACGCTCCACATAGGGCGCGCCGTTTAGCACGACCGGCACCACTCCGCTTAGGAGCTGGAATTGTGATTCATTCTCCCCGTCCCAGCCGTCAATGACGAACTGATCGATATCCCGTGGCTCCAGGCCATGCTCCGCCAGGGCGAGCACGACTGCATCTAGATTGTCGACGGATTGATACCGTGGACTGTTGCCGCGCTTCTCTTGCTCGACACAAAAAAGAAGCCGACCGTCCTCGACGACCGCGATTGCTCCGTCATGTGTCAGCTTTATTCCGCAGATGCGCATACGTCCTCCTGGCCTAATGACCGACGTTAGATTGTTCTGACGAGGCGCCTGGCCTCCGAAACCGGACGATCAAACAGTCTTCGTTCGCCACCCCGGTGCAGCAGTGCCGACGCTCGACCTCCGATAAACTCTCGTTGAACAGCGCGATCACCGTTTCGGCACCAGCAGCATGGCCCCAGCGTTGGCATAATTCATCACGCGCAGACCCGAAAATCAGAGTGCCACTTGGCGCGAGCATACTCACCAGGTTGCGGATAGCCGCATGCATCTCGCCCACGTCTTTGAGGTAGTAAAGAACCTCGGCCACGAAAATTAAATCGAACTGCTCAGTGGTCGAGAACCGCTGAATGTCGCACGTAACCCAAGTGATATGTGACCACTTACTCGTCCGCAATCGCGCTCTCTCGATCGCCTGCGGCATGACATCCACCACGGTAAGTCGCTCGCAGAGCGGCGCTAGCCGCTCCGTGAATGCACCGGCTGCGCATCCTACTTCGAGCGCAGACTCAGTAACTCCGTTGCCACCTGACATCCGGAGCATTTGCGCGTATCGCTCCTGTTCGAACGAACTACCGTCAAGGTGCCATGGGTCGTCGGCAGCCAACTCTCGCTCTAATAGCCGATGGTTTGCGTCCGGAGTCATGAGCCGACCACTTATCTGTAGGCAGTCGAGCGATCGCGAGCGGAAACATTCTCCGTGGCCGCCAGGCTCGACGGGCGGTGTGCTAACCCCGCCTTATGAGCGGGATTAGGCCCCACCCCTACGCTAGACGCACCTCGTCCGGCATTCGGGTGCAGGATCACACGCCGCTTCTCCTCTTCCGTCGGCACATTGGTGACTTTTCGCGATAGCCAATCGCTATTGCTCAATGTACAAAGCGCATAGGCCTTCAATGGTAGTAATAGAAAGATATTGATCGGTGTGTGGAGCGAGAAGCCGATAAACCGCAAATCGCGAGCGCGAAGAGCTGCCACACTGCACCGGACCATAGTCATTGCAGTAATCGTCAATCCCGTCCACCAGGGTATAGAGCCACCGAACACGAGCTCTGCAACCGCAGCAAGTGTTGAAATCGCGAGGAGAAATGGGCCGAGATTTTGCCCGATAACATCTAGCGTCAAATAACCATCGAGCTCTGGGAGCAGGCGCAATGCAAGAAACGTATCTCGAAAGGTACTGCGCGCCCAACGAAGCTGCTGACGCAGATATGGCCCAAGACGGTGCGGGACGACTGTGGCTGCTATCGCGTCCGGGACGTATTCGGTTCGAAACCCCGCCTTGAGCATGAGTATCGTTAGATGGCGGTCCTCGCCGAAATCACTCGGTTTCCCACGGAAGAACTGCGCCTCGTATTGATCGAGAAGCAAGGTCAGTGCGGAACGCCGATACATGGCACAAGGGCCGCAACAACACATGACGGCACCGAAGCGCGCCTGAGCCGCGCGCTCCTCGTTGCACGCGAGCCAATATTCCATATCGATCAGCCTGGTCAACCAGGTCTGGTTACGATTACTTGCTATCAGTTGACCCATCGTCGCACCGACTTCCGGGTCATGCATCTTCAATACAAGCTTCGTGACGACGTCGGCAGCAAGTATCGTGTCGGAATCGACGTTGAGGACCAGATCACCGGATGAGCTGCGTATTGCAGCGATCTGCGCTTTGCGCTTTCCGACGTTGTTTGCCAGCAAGATGATACTGATTCTCGGATCGTTGTCATATATCTGGTGTACAGGCGCGACCACGTCGCGGTTTGCAGATCCGTCATCGACCACATAGACCTGTATCTTTCCGGCGTAGTCTTGACTGCAAATCGATTCCAGACAATCGGCGAGCGTGTTTGGATCCTCATTGAAGCACGGCACGATGACGTCCACACTGGGAAGGACCACCTCCGCTTTCTCCAGGCTGTCCTGTAATGATGAGTTGATCGCCGGCCGGGCATAAAGCGCTTGCACGCTCTTATAGATAGTCGAGAGTACCGCATAACTTGAAACAGCGGCAGCACTGGTTGTCGCGAGCAGGTCCATTGGGTGTCAGTTCTTGTTCAGTGAAGTTGAGGAAGTGGACGGATTGCAAAACCGCGCCGTTGTAGTGCCGGAATCAAATATGCGAGCGCCTTGGTGGTCTGATCACGCAGCGTTGCATCGGTGCACAGTCTCTCCTCATCGGGAGGATACCCGTCGTGCAGGAGCACAATTGCACCCGGGCGAACGTTCGCCAGCACCGAGTTCACAATTGTATCAACTCCAGGGCGGGACCAATCTCTCGGGTCGACCGACCAGTGCAGAGCCGTGAGACCGGCGCTCGCCGTCGTTGCGAGCACCTGTTGCGTCCATATGCCGTAAGGCGCTCGCATATGCCTGGGCGCGGCCTTCGGGCACGCCAGACGGATCGCCTCGCTCGCGGTCAGAACTTCAGCCTGTAGCTCCGCAGGTCCGCATCTGGATAGATCAGGATGGGTCATCGTATGGTTCGCAACCTCATGACCTTCCGCAATCACTCGTCGGATGAGGTCCGGATGCTCGATCGCGTACGCGCCGATGACGAAGAATGTCGCGGGAACTCGATGTTGCGCCAGCACATCGAGCACCTCTGGCGTACAAAATGGGTTTGGCCCATCATCAAAGGTCAAATAGACAGCTCCACCTCCGCTCACGTCGGCGTAGTCGCAGCGGACAGTGGATGGCGTGGAGCGCTCTGTCACAACTCAGGCCCGTTCCGATCGATGACAGTCCCGGCCGGCCATTCGCTTATCGAGCGTCCCAGCGGAAACACCACCACTATCGCGTCCTCGAGGCGGGTCGGCGATAAATTGGGATAGACATCCGGCTGCGTGGAGCGGACGCGAATGCCATGCATCAGGCTGGCGAGTCCCTGCCTTTCGACCAGTCGCTTCATATGTTTCTGAAGCGCCGGCCGAACCGTGCCAAAGCCGAATGGAACACCAAGCTCCTGCAGTACGGGATACATCACGCGCATTGCGTGGCTTATTCCGAGTCCTTCGAGATCCGGGCGCACCGCATACAACCCCAGTTCCGCCACAAGGAGATCGACTTCACTGACTTTGATGAAGCGACGTAGCAGCCCGATGTGAGCCGCGACCCCGCGCGCGTCGGAACCAATTGCACGAAGCTCCGGTCTTGCGCCGGCCCAGCTTCGGCTCCCCTCAAAAGGCTGCGCATTGAACGCACCCGTGGGCCCATAACTCTTGCGGAAGAACTCCGCGAGCTCGGCATGATCGGCGAGCCGCAGCTCGCTCTCCCAACGAAGGCTCCACTGCACTTGAGCGCGCGCAGAAGCACGTTCCGCAGTCGGGGATACGGCAATGTTCATGGCGAGCGTCCTTGCGCCTGTTGAATTGAACGGGAGGTGGTCACGTGATCTCTACCTGCAGGGCTGCCGATCAATACTGAAATGCGCCGCTGTGCGCTTTGTCGGAGCTCCGCACCGCTGGCCTGCATCCGCGCCCCTCGCCTGTGCTCGCGCTATCGCTTGGTTTGCGCTCGTCATCCTGCTGATGTGCCATGCCCATGCGGAAGACCCCGGTGAGGCAATTGGATTAGCCAGAACCGGTCTGCACCAGGTAGCGCGTGCGCCCTCCGTTGCATCGTCGTCGGGAGAGTTGACGGCTGCGGGCACGCCACCGACACGCGATTCGTCGTCGATGACGCATCTGAGCGGCATCAGATCACACTGGCTCCTATACATCTTCAACAGACCCCAAATACGCTGGACAGGCGAGCCGTCTGGAATGGCGCCTGAAATGTTTGGCATCCGCAATCCGCGCCTGCCGCTATTCCCTGACACTAGATTGATGCTGAAATCGCTCTCAAGTGTACGCGGGTAAACCTCGAATATGGAAACGGATGACAGCCCCATACGAAGGTTTATCGGGCCCCGCTCGGCGCTCAAACGAGCGCACATCGCACGAAGACGCAACACGGCTCGCACGCTGCGCCTGTCGACGCCCATGACACGGACGCGGCGGTGCGCTCGTACGTCCAGGAGCTTTTCTTTGAGCTCACCTGAACGATCATAAACCATTGCGGTGTGCCTGGTTCGCTTTTTCAAACTTCAGTTTGCTATCCAACATCCCGCAATTTGGTAAAATCGATTGTTTCGATAGAACACATCCACACGATGGATAGCCTCACAACATGCGGTTCAAGGGACTTGATCTAAATCTTCTCGTTGCGCTCGATGCCGTGATGACGGAGCGCAACCTCACAGCGGCGGCTCGCAAACTTAACTTGAGCCAGCCCGCTATGAGCGCCGCGGTCGCACGGCTGCGCGCCTATTTTCGCGATGAACTATTTACTATGAGAGGTCGCGAGCTCGTCCCGACACCTGGCGCGGAGGCGCTTTCAGGTCCAGTTCGCGAGGCCCTGCTGCACATCCAACTCTCAATCATATCGCGCGACGCGTTCGACCCGACTCAGTCGAGTCGACGCTTCAGGGTCATTCTTTCAGATTTCATGACGATCGTTTACTTCCGCAGAATTGTGGACCGGATGGCACAAGAAGCTCCCGCCGTGCGGTTCGAATTGCTGCCATTTTCCGATGAACCCGATGAGCTGCTTCGTCGGGGCGAGGTCGACTTTCTCATTCTGCCGGAACTGTTCATGTCGAGTGCGCACCCTAAAGCGACGCTGTTCGACGAGACCCTCGTGTGCGTGGGATGCCGCACGAACAAGCAGCTATCCCGACCGCTTACGTTCGAGAAATACATCTCGATGGGGCACGTTACTGCCAAGTTCGGACGGGCACTGAGACCGAACCTCGAAGAATGGTTTTTGCTTGAGCACGGTCTGCGGAGACGAATTGAGGTCGTCGTGCAGGGCTTTAGTCTGATTCCGCCCATATTGTTAGACACGAGCCGTATCGGCACGATGCCCTTACGGCTGGCCAGACACTTCGAAAAGCGGATGCCACTGCGGATCATCGAACCGCCTCTCCCCCTACCCATATTCACAGAGGCCGTGCAGTGGCCCTCGTTTCACAATACCGACCCCGCGAGCATCTGGATGCGGAGGATATTGCTTGAGGAGGCATCCAACATGGCATCTGGTGAGCAAAAGCCTCCAACTCGCAGGCGCTGTTAGGCTCACCGCAAGCTGCCGCTCCGAATATCCCAAGCACGCTACAGGCCCTTAGACGTGCTCGGTCCCCTTCCTCGCTTCCGCGTCTCCTGGGGAGGCACTGCCACGACCTCACAATGCAGCGATCCGTTGCGAAGACTTTTCCTGTTGTAAGCGAGGTGACTTCCCAGGTGTGGTTTGATGGGCTTGCGCTGCATTCAGGGCTACCCTGGCACTATCGCGGATAAAACACGCCTCCATTACAAATGTTTAGCTTGGCGGATAAAATCGCTTGAATCGCACATTGCGTCAGGTTGTAGGTTGACCCTCGCGACTAGCGCTGCACGACGCAGCCGTCGAGGGGGCGCTCTGGTGTGCTCAGGGCGCTCACGGACGCTGGGGTGATCTGCGATCGGCGAGCTGAACGGACCAGCTACGTGGTCGGCCGAAACCGGCGAGACGAATCAGCTTGGAGGGTCCTGACGCTTTCCCGCCGCCGCCGATCGGCTTACCGCTTGCTGTCCATTCTTGTTGTCGTTTCGCTAGCTTCTTGTCTTGATGGCAGGGTTGAGCCGATGTCCATTCGGGCGAGCCAGGACGATTGCTCCAGACGCAGCCGCCACCGCACCCTTTTTCGCAGCAAGGACGTTTGCGCCGGATAAGAAGAGATGCGTTTCAAAGGTCTGGATCTAAATCTTCTCGTCGCGCTGGATGCTCTGATAACTGAGCGCAATCTCACCTCAGCGGCACGCAGGATCAATCTCAGTCAGCCGGCCATGAGCGCAGCCGTTGCCCGGTTGCGCTCATATTTTGGCGATGAACTGTTTGGGATGAGGGGGCGCGAACTTGTCTTGACCTCGCGCGCGGAAGCGCTCGCAGCTCCGGTACGCCAGGCTCTGGTGCACATTGAACTCTCAATTATGGCGCGTGACGTGTTCGATCCAGCTCGATCGAGCCGGCGATTCAGGATCGCCCTTTCTGATTTCATAACAGTTGTATTCTTAAGAAATGTCGTGGAGCGCGTCACGCGAGAAGCCCCCACCGTCAGCTTCGAACTGGCGGCGCCGACCGTTGAGCACGACGAGCTCCTCCGCCGCGGCGAAGTCGATTTTGTTATCCTGCCAGATTCTCTCCTGTCCAGCGCGCACCCCAGGGCGGCCCTATTCGAGGAGAGACTCGTCTGCGTAGGTTGCTGCACGAACAGGGAATTACAACGCGGGCTTACATTCGATCGATATATGTCGATGGGTCACGTTGCAGTTAAGCACGGAGGTGCGCCCCACACGCCAATTGAGCAATCATTCTTAATCGATCTCGGTCCTACTCGGCGCATCGACATTCTCGTGCAGAGCTTCAGCATGGTCCCGCCCCTCCTTGTTGGGACGAACCGCATAGGCACGATGCCATTAGGGCTGGTGAGGCATTTCCAGAAGACCATGCCTCTTCAGATTGTCGAGCTTCCGGATCCATTCCCCGTCTTCACCGAAGCGGTCCAATGGCCCGCAATTCACAACAATGACCCGGAAAGCCTGTGGATGCGGGAAATATTGTTCGAGGAGGCCACGCGCATGGCAACTGCATAAGAGCACCCCGTAACCAGCACTCCGGAAGGAACGGGCAGTGCCGGAAACTTCGCACCCGTCTCGCCGTTGCCGTAACGACGTTCGTGAAGTCTACGAACTTCACATTCCAACACTTGTCTCAACACACACAATTCCACCTGCCTGGCTTGCTCTCCTTGTCGCGGGATAAAGACCCTCCGGGCGCGCGGTTCGTGAGACGTTCTTGATTTCTTTCGCGCGTTGGCGTTAGGCGCGATATCACAACCGCAGTGTGTCTGGCTTTAGAGACGGGGACGGAGCAGCACGTTCGCGCTTAGGCCAGGCGTTTACGTTGCCACCGCGGCCGCCAAGCGCGTCTTTGGTGAAGGCCGGCACGGGGCTCCTGTCGTCAACTCTCCGAGTTAGTAGTTGCTCCCCATGAATGGAGGCGATCGGCCTTTTTGGAGCCGCAACAAAATGCATCGTGAGCATAGAGGGCGTCGATCATACATATCGCCCGGTTCTGCCGCGCTGTCGAAGCAAGCATCCGCGCTCGCGTGTGGCCCTATGGCATCACTCTACAGTACACCGCATCTCCGTCGCTCTGCGCCGCAGGTATGACTTCTTTTGGCCCTACCGCAGCCAAACGTCTTGACGACGTGCGCTGCCCTGGACGCAATTCAAACAAGGAGCTGAAGGTTGAAGCTATGCAGCAGCGTGTTCGATCCAGAAGAGCTTTCTGCCCTCGGACGACTTTATGACAGCGCCGTCGACGCGCTACCCCCATCGATGCGGAGTCCAGAAAATCGCACGGCAATCGCCAAGCTCATCCTGGAGCGTACAGCGGCTGGCGAGGCTCAACTGGCATGCCTGGCGAAGTTGTTGATCACCCTTTCCCCTCAGGGTTGATCCGCCGCCATTCTAAGGATAGTCACCACTCTCGCGCTGGAGAATGGAAGACGATTCAGGCTGACGCTTAGAAAGCAGCTTGAATCATACGTGACGTCAGGTTGTAGGCTTCAAAATTGAACAACATGAACAAACCTACACCAAGAAGGCGTCGATGGCGCATTGGCGAACTTGCAGAGGCGACCGGAGTAACGGTGCGCACGCTGCACCATTATGAGCACACAGGACTCCTAGCAGCCACAGAGCGTACTGACGGCGGCCACCGGATGTATGACCGCGAAAGCCTGCAGCGGGTTCAGCAGATTCGCGCGCTGCGTGAGCTTGGCTTCTCACTTGTCGAGATCCGTAAAGCCATGGAGGGCACGACTTCGCTCACGGACCTGCTGCACAAACATTTAGAGCGCATAGAACTTCAAGTCGCTCGAGCAACTCTGTTGCGCGACCGTTTGCGCAACATGACAATCGACGGCGAGGCGCAAGTAAGTGTGGATGAGCTGCCTGCCACTCTGAATGCCATGTCGCGAGTCGAGACGCGTAGTCAAACGACCCCATGCATCTGCAATTCAGCTTCAGAGCGCGAGGACCGGTGGCGGCGAATCCGTGACGACCTTCGCGATTGCATGGATCGGAGCGAGCCCCCTTGCGGTGAGCGCGCAAAGGCTGTCGCAGTTGCAGCACGCTTGCTGATCAGCGAAATCGCCGGCGCCGATTCACGCGCTTCGATGATCCTGAAGGTACTTGCACGCCTGAGCGCCCCCCGCGCTCTGGCTGGTTGGGATCCCTGCCTGATGCAATATCTCGATCTCGCCCTTGGCGGGTTGGAGGATTAGCCGTACTGACCCGTTCATGGCCCTTTCCACACGTCGGTTGAAGGCACCTGACAATGCTAGGTTGATCGGCCGCGCTCTGATGCGGGCTGAAAGCTTTATGAGCTCAAGCGGACAGACGGTCATAGCCCGCCGATGCGCGCCCCTGACGCACCCACGCCCCTCAAAAGCGCTTGATCCGAACGTAACGTTAAATTGTAGACTCTACGGAAATTGGAAGCTGGTCGAGCCAACGCACGTTTGGCTTGGAGCAGCCTTGACCTGCAGGGGTGTCTGATCACAACCACTTGGGATCACTTCAGTGAGCATTGAAGGCTATACAATAGCAAATACGCAGCGCGCTTCTGTTGCAAGTGCGGCGATTCTCTTCTGCGCTCTCGCCGCCCCGCTTGCGCGCGGTTCTGAAGTAAAGATCGCCGTGGCTGGCCCAATGACTGGAAGCAGCGCCGCGTTCGGCGCGCAAATGCGCGATGGTGCAGCTGCGGCGGTTGAGGAATTGAACGCTTCGGGCCTACTTCCGGATAATGCCAAAGTCATATTGAGGGTCGCTGACGACGCCTGCGACCCAAGGCAAGCTGTCGCAGTTGCGAATAAGCTCGCGACAGAGCGCGTCCTGTTGGTAGTTGGCCATTTTTGTTCCTCTTCGTCGATCCCGGCCTCCGACATCTACGCTGAAGCAGGCATCGTTCAGGTGTCACCAGGCTCGTCAACTCCTCAGCTAACAGAGCGCGGCCTTAAGACTGTCTTTCGGATCTGCGGCCGCGACGACCAACAGGGAACCGTTGCCGCCGAGTACATTCACGTGAACCATCCCAACGAGAACATCGCGGTGATCGACGACAAGAGCACTGCTGGAAAGGGCATTGCCGACGTGGTCGAAGCCCAGCTTCATGGATTCGGACGACAAGTCAGTCGGCAAAGCTATGTTGCAGGTGAACGGGACTTCAGAGCGCTGGTCTCAAGAATGAAAAAGGATCAAGTGCGCGTCGCCTATATCGGCGGCTATCATACCGAAATCGGATTGTTTGTTCGCCAGGCATCAGATGCAAAAGCAGACTTCATAGTCATGGCAAACGATCCGCTGATGACCTCTGAATTCTGGGCGATTACCGGCAGCGCTGGGAATGGCACATTGTTTACCTTCATGCCCAATCCCGCCGGGAGTGCCAAGGCGGCCGGCGTGGTCGCCGGACTCAAAGCTTCCGGCCTGTCCGGTGAAGGCTACACGCTATACGCCTATGCAGCTGTGCAAGCCTGGGCAGAGGCGGTGAACCGGAGCGGCTCGTTCCATGCTACGCGGGTCGCCAGCGCACTTCGTTCACGGCCGGTCGACACCGTGATTGGCCCGGTCCGGTTCGACAAAAAGGGAGACAACTCGGCTTCTGGATTTTTGGTTTACCGCTGGCGCGACGGCCGTGTTGAACGTGTCAAGAAGTACTGATTGGCACGCACCGCCGGCTCCAAACGCAATGTATCACGAATGACGAGACGCCCTCAGAACGTTATCGCAGCGATACTCGCTAGCTCTTTTATACTTGCTGCTTTCGGAACGTTTTTCGCGCTCGCTGCGGCGCTCGCAGAGCTAGCTAGGGTCGAGCTGACAGAGGTGCTACGTCCGATGATAGACAAATAGCAGCCCCGTTGTCCCGATCCGTCCGGCAGCACAGGACCGCTGAGCGGTCGACTACAGTTCTGGCGGGTCTGAAGGCATGACCTTTCTGCCGCCAAGTGATTGAAGGTTCTGGAGGGAGGAACGAGAAGCTAACGAGTTTATAGTCACGCTATGGCTCAGATGGGGGCGCGTTCGCTACTTCGATCAAACTGACAGCCGGATCGCCATTGACGCATTCGCCTGTACCTATCATATCGCGCAAGCTCGGATCCACGCAGGGAGAGAGCGGGACGGCATGAAGCAATCAGGACCCACCACATAGGCTATAGTCGGGTACTGTGGGTAACCACAGCTGGTGGATCGCAGGCGCCGACGTTGCATGTCTGTCTCTTCGGCTTGGGACTACCCCAGAGCTTCTTGGGGTCCACTTCAAACTATTCGCAAACGTGCAGCCCTGCGGCTTTTTCTTTGTCAATCATGATCGGTGATCAACGGATCAGCAGCCCTGCCCGACATCCCTTAGACGTGGCTCTGAGCCCAGACCGCGGGAAGCACCAATTAGCCGGCTCCGATGAAGGCGGTGAGACTGCTCGCGGGCACTATCAACGAACTGGATGCATCCCATCAACACTTTCGATTTTACTAATTCAAGCCAAACACCGCATAAGTCGACGCCGGATTACGGAAAGAACAGTCCACGAATGTCTCGTGACAACGATTCCTTGCAGGTTGGTCGTAGCCCAATTCGTGTCTGTCGTGGCTGCATCACGCAATGTTTGACAACGAAACACGCGGGGCACCAATGCAGTGCGATGAGCAACCGCAGGCGGGCGCGCAGCCTATCACGTTGTCGTCTCTCGCCTCTGCGATGATACTTGGCGGCTCCAAGAAGACAGCTTTCACGCGCACTGTTCGGCGAAGGTAAATGCGTCCGCAGCATAGAACTCGGGCAGGTGAACTGTCCTTTGCACCGGTGCGGGCCGGACTTTTCGCTCTGACCAGAGCCGATAACATCAACAATCCAGCCGTGTCGCCGCGGCTCCAAGCAAGGCAGTACAACCACCCGTGTGCTCCCGACTGGAGGCACTGCAGTTATCCGACCCGCGGGACGGCTCGATCACGGTCCAATAGACTTGCGGGCCATCTACAACGCTTGTCGGCTTTTCCATATGCGCTCACTTCCCCTTTGCGATCCTGTCGCGGGACATGTGTGCCGCCCTGTTTGGGGATCGTGCGCACCTCCTGTGCAACAGCGATTCGTCCGCCGACGCATCCGGCGTCTGGCGAACGGGAAACGACTAGGCTTATTCCGCCTGTCTTGCATTTCACCACTTTGGAGAAATACCGTGAAACTTGACCCTTCCAATTCACGCATACAGGATCTCGAGGATCGCATCGACCTGCAACTCGACATCGTGGCCGCGCTCATGCGCGAAGAAGGCAACGAGCTCGAGGCGATCCGACTGCTCAATGCACTCATAGGCCAAATGATTACGGCGGAGTTGGAGCTCGGCCAGCGTGGTGATACGAGCACCGGTGACGGACGAATGCGACTGTTGCGAGACCGTGGCGTTTACCAGCCCGAGGACCTTCAGTTTTTGGGACGCCTCTTCGATCAGACTGTGGCGGCATTACCGGCAGCGCTACGAACTTCCGTCAATCGAATGACGATCGCCAAGCTGATTTTTTCACGTGCGGCGGCGGACTGAACTTTCATTTTGCTTTTTTCTGGACGTCGACGGCGCCGACCGAACGTTTATCGCTGGACTGACACTCGTGCCAATGTCGTCCGCACCAGATCGAGGGTATGCGGCTTATGGGCGCCCCGTCCATAAGCGGGTCGCGTCCGCTGGCTTTCTGTATCGCAACTGCTCGCGATGACGTTCGAGAGCAGGCTCGCTTTATCTCGCGCCGCGGACAACACAGTTGCGTTCGGTCTGGCAAGACCTTGCTGTCCCTCGTCGCCTGTGGCCACCAAAGAGCTGATAGCGCGGAAGCGCAACCCCACACATACGTTCGAGACAACGGACGGCTATCGCCGCTTCCGACCGCTGCCTGCGCAGACCTTCGAACTCGCTACATGTATCAGATACGATTCCCAAGGCAGCTCTAGGGCATGTGGTGCTTCTTGCTTCGATCAAGATCTACCAAATAAGGCAGCTACGACATGTTGGATGTGTGGCACCCTTCAAAGCTAATGCTCGGAACAGGGCGATCAGCCACTCCGCACGTTAGCAATCTTTCCGCGGGGCACCCCGATATTGTCCGCCGCGCACTGGTGGCGCTGAGACGCGGCGCGCACCACCTGTCCGTATCAGAGAACCTCACATAGCTTTCCGAGATCCCAATGTTGCGGTTGGGCCGCTCACGTCCGGTTAGTCGTGACTGGCCTGGCGCGGATCTTCCGATCGCAGGAAGAACATCCACAATTTATTGTCGATGCCAATCAACTGCCCACTACGGTAAAGAAGAGGGCTAGAATCCCTGCTCGTTTCACTGCTTTCAGAATTATCGACTGCGCCTGGCAATACGACATTCGGTCATCCGACTTTCAACAACGATCTGTAAACTTCCCTAAAGCACCGAGAGCAGCTCGATCGGGGGGCTGCACGCTGATGTCTTGCTTGCTACACGTCACGAAATCTCGGTTAGCTTTTGGGAGGGTACTCCCTTGTGTCAGGATGTCGAGGAGTGTTCTAGATGGATCAGTTTTCTTCTGACCAAGTGCAGGTGCCAGATGCTGTCGTGAGCGTCGCATTTGACAAGGCTTGGGGCTTCGTCGAGAAGGATCCCTTGCTGGCACATAATCTCAAAGCCGTCCTTCATAGACGATTGCGCACTTACCTTGAGTGTTCGATAAGAAAAGGCGAACGGAATACTCTGAATCTGGCAAACGAGGCGATACGCAACTTGCGTGCTGAACTCGCGCCGTCGACCGAGCAATGAGCGCTTGCAGCCGTACCGCTGGGAGCGTCCGGCTTGGTAAACGCATCTAACGGGTCTATGCGATAGACAAATCGGGTCAGAGCGTGGTCGAGCAGACTTTCCTCTACTCATGCTCTGCCCGGCGCGCCCGTAATCAAGGCCTTCATTACCGATCTGTCCGATCCGTCAGCATGCACGAAGTGTGTAAGCGCGGCCTCGTCTTGCCGTTTGCAACAGAAGGAGCCAAGCACCTCCCGACTTTGCAGTCGCATCGCACGCGATCATGAACGGCGCGCGTCCAAAGAGGGCCCCGCGAGGCGCCACTGCCGGGCCGCAGCGTCTCGATGGCTGTGGAGCAGCGGCATTTTGCGCGCTCCGCAATCTGACGCTGCGTACGATTGGACACATTTCTTTCCAAGACATGTTGTGCGGCAGTTACAGCAATTCGCGTTCATATTGATAAACGCACGGCGCCGGGGGGCACCGAAAGGAAACGACACTCGAATGAAAAACATTCTAATTCTGACTGCAAGCATCGGCGCACTCGTTGCGGCCACTCCCTCCTTCGGCACGGACTTGGCCGGGCAGCCTGTCAAGGTCAAAGCGGCACCGCTGCCGGCCGCGGCCCCGATTACCGATTGGTCCGGCTACTATATCGGTGCAAATGGCGGCTGGGGAACGAGCCACAATTGCTGGGATTTCAATGGCGCCACTCCCGAGGGCTGCCACAATTCGACTGGCGGGACCATTGGCGGCCAGATTGGCTATCGTTGGCACATCTTCAACATGGTCTACGGCATCGAAGGTCAGGGCAACTGGGCCGACTTCAACGGCTCCAATATCAGCACCGCCTTTCCGGCAAACACCGTTGGCACCACAACAGATGCATTCGGTCTACTTACGGGCCATATCGGCTACGCGTTCAATGCCGTGCTACTGTACGGCAAGGGTGGTGCTGCGGTTACCAGCAACACCTATCAGGTCAACTCGGTGACCACTGGTACCGAGATCGGCAAAAGCAGTGATGTGCGTTGGGGTGGCGTGCTGGGCGCCGGTGCCGAAGTCAGCCTCACGCCGAACTGGTCAGCTGGCGTCGAGTATAACCACTTCTTCATGCAGCGCAGCAATATCAGCTTCCCAGGGGCTCTTGGTACGGATCGCGCCCACCAGGATGTCGATCTCATCACCGCGCGGCTCAATTACAAGTTTGGCTCGCCCTTTGCTAGATAGAGATCTCCACGCGGTTGCGTGAATCGGAACCCCGGCCCGCGGTCGGGGTTCTTTCGCGAGTTGATCCCACAAAAAAGGGCAATCATGACATTGGTAGGGAAGGCGACAGCACCATCTGCGAAGCCGGGGCACAGGGTGACTTACAGCAAGAAATGCAGCTTACCTCGGCGGTCCGGCCCTCTCAGGGCGAAAAGCGCAACCCTATCCCAGCCCAGTCAAGTACCAAGTTCGGCAGTTTATGGGACGGTATACACACGACACTCGCTAAGGACCTTAACCTGACTGCAGCTCCGGCCGCGCCATCCCCACTTAAGCGCCCTTGCGGAAAACAACTAGGCCGCACCTGATGCACAACTTATGAAGGGCTCGGTGGAAAACGGCGGAAGATCTTCGCCAAGATCGTTGACGCATGACTTCTCCGCTCTTCGCGATCATCTCGCTGCTCTACGCGTTGGCGAGGGGTACTGCATTTCCGTTGCTAATAACTTTCATTGGTATGCCACCGCACTGTACAACAGAGGTCGGGCGGGGCACCCACTTTCGCCTGATCAAGCGGTTGCGGCAATCTCCTCGACGCCTAGATAGGCTCAGCTCGCATTCGCGCAAGACCATCTGCAGGCTCGGTTGGTCTACCGAACCACAAACTTCCTCGATCCCTTGTGACCGGACTGGAATACCAGGATGGGAACGCATTCATGCAATGAAAACCCGCAGGATCTCCACCCCAAATCCTGCATAGCCGGCTCGAGCTCGCCGCATCGAGAACATAGTGACTGGATGGTCGACGCCTGACCAGGCGGCCTATGTGACACTGAGAGCTGCAGCAGCGATCGATAGCTGCAAAGGCTATGTTCTAAAGAAAACAACCCAGCTGGTCAGTCAGAATAGACCATCCAAATAGTGTTACGTCTGATGTATCTGGCCAGAATTTGCTTTGCTATCGGCAGAACGTCCACAACCGTTGTGAGTTGGTGAGCTGCATTAGACAGGAACGAGACGCCGCCGAACCAAGGCGCCCCGACGCACTCGGCCGGGGGGCTGAAAGTGCGCCGGGTTCGCCCCAACATCATCAGTACATCCGTGATGATGCTTGTGGCAATGAGACAAGCAGCGTGGCGGAATTGAGGCTCATGCATTTGATACTAGAGATCAAAGCGAGTTTTCGTCGGCTGCGCCGACGGACTTGAATCGCACGTCGCGTCACGTTGTACTATTGCGCTCCTCTCGCTCTCATCCAGCAAGCAACTTGTCCTCCGTGGCACGCCGGCCTTTGACGGGAGGCATCCGTTGAACCCTGTGAGCAACCAAATCGGCTTTTGCTTGGAAAAACCGGTTTGAAACTCTGCGGCAAGCTCAGCTGCTTCCGGTGAGACCTGCAATTCCTGTTTTCGTCGCAAAAATCACTGGCCCTCAGCGAATGCCGAAACGACGTGTGCTCGCATGAGCGATTGAACGTTGCGCGGGCTCGTCGGGCACGTCTAGTCGCTTCGACCGTGCTCTCATGAGAATTCATATCCTAAACGTTCAGCATAGCCGCCAACGAGCGACTCTCACTCCCTCGCCCTGTCCCTGAGTCGCGTTCGCAGTAACATCGAAAACGGGACCAGATCTCAGAAACCGCTACGCGGGTTTGATATATCGCAAAGACATTAGAGAGGGTATCCGTCAGCTTTATGCTGGCCTGAGCATTGGAAAGTTAGGACTTGCAGACCTCCCTTCTGAACAAGTATTGCGATGCTCGCCT